>CALZGI010000253.1 GCA_945786855.1 Thermodesulfovibrionia bacterium
CTGAGCTTGGTGTATCGAAAAGAAAAGACTACCTCTATATCCTTGACGAGCCTACGGTTGGACTCCACCCTGATGATATCAATAAATTACTGAAGGTTCTGAACGATCTTGTTCATGCCGGAAACTCCGTTCTGCTAGTTGAACACAATATGGACGTTATCAAAAGTGCTGACTGGATTCTGGATATCGGCCCCGGGGGTGGAGATGCAGGGGGACACATTGTTGCCGAAGGAACACCGGAGGATATTGCAGGGAATGAGAAATCATACACCGGAAAATATTTAGGCCCCTATCTCTCGTAATTCAGTGCCCCCTTCGGGTCACTGTTTATGCCTTCCAGAGACCTGTCAATAATGACAGTATATTCTTTCATCAAAACCTGATAACGTAATGAGCACTTTTGTTACTATTCACTTCAGACTGAATAGTCGACAGCAAAAATAGTTCAGGGGACGAGGAGGAAATCAGGGATGAAAAGAGTACGTGCTGTGTGGGCAGGGATATTTTACTTTCTTACTTTTATCGTTTCGGGGCCGGTCCATAGTGCCGCTTTGCAGGAAATGAAATGGGTCGAGATGAGCGGGGGGATCAACGATTCAGACTTGCGGACAATAGCCGTCGATCCTGCGAATGGAAATACAGTATATATCAGTTCAGGAAGCGCCGTGTACAGGACCGTTGACGGAGGAGAACGATGGGATGAAATCTTATCATTCAAAGGAACAGGCCTCAAAATACGCTCCCTTGCAGTATCCCTCTCAGACTCACAATCAATCTATGCAGGGACTGACGACGGGCTTTACCGGAGCACGAACAGGGGAATTCAGTGGGAAAAGATATTCAGCGGCATCGGAGAAGAGAAAGGGGCTGTCCTTTCGATAGCAGTTCATCCTCATAGCGCTGAAGTACTCTATGCAGGAACCAGGTCAGGCCTGTTTCAAACAAGAGACAACGGGACGAAGTGGGAAGAAGGCTGGAATCTGCCCTCCGATGCAGAGGTATATTCTTTAACAATTAACCACTCAGAGCCCCATATTGTTTATGCGGTGACGGACAAAGGATTATACAAAAGCTCAAACAGTGGAGCAGGATGGGAAAAACTCCTTGAAGCGCCCCGTCATGGCGAAGAGCGCATTATTGCCGACGAGATCAATATAGATGTAATGGAGGAAATCTTAACGGAGAGAAAAATAAGCAGTGTTCTCATTGACCCCTCTAAGACAAATACAGTGTATGCAGGCACTTCACAGGGTCTCTCTGTGAGCAGAGATGCAGGTATTACATGGCAATCAGTGAGCAGTCTCGGCCTCGGAAGGACAGTCATACGTCACATCGCAATGAGTATGTCCGATCCCGAACATGTATTCGCTGCAACAGACAGGGGAGTCTTCAGGTATTCCAAAGATGGGGGGATGTGGGATGAACTGTATAAAGGCATCCTGTCCTCTGATGCCCGATATCTTGCTTTTTCATCCACTGACAGGTCCGGCGCACCGGCCCTTTGGGTCGTCACCGGGAAATCTGTGTACACGTCTGCCCCATCCATCTATTCCGCAGCCATGGGGATTCCTGATTCTGAACACAGCGCGTCAACTCTCGGAGATACACGTGTACTGTTCAACCATGAACCGTCAATAGATGAGATCAGGGCAGCGGCCATTGAATATGCGGAGGTGTCACCGACTAAAATCCGCCGATGGAGAAGAGCCGCAGCCAACAGGGCATGGCTTCCGGATGTACGGTTTGCATACGACAGGGGGAAAGACTGGCAGAGCAGCTACACCTTCTATAAGATTGAAGATGAATACAGAAAATTCGATGATGTCACGAAAGACAGTGACCACGGATGGGCAGTTTCTCTCACATGGGAACTGGGGGATCTGATCTGGAACAATGCCCAGACCTCCATTGATTCACGATCACGATTGATGGTCCAGTTACGGGATGATGTTCTGAACGAAGTAACACGGCTTTACTTTGAGAGAAGAAGGCTGCAGATCGACATGGACCTATCGTCCCCCGCCGACAGGAAGACCAGTTTCGAAAGGGAACTCAGATTGCAGGAGCTGACAGCTCACATAGATGCCTTAACAGGTTCTTACTTTTCAAGAAGGCTTGCGCAAGCCGGGGTCAGGGCCCCGGGTTCAGGTGTACAATAAAAATCGCTGGTCCCCGAAACCATCATACCTGACACCATTGTTTCGGCAATTGGGCCCTGGTCCCGGATAATAGAAGTTTTATTCCTGCAGAGTCACAGCTTCGTCAATAAGCATTATGGGGATGTCATCCTTTATGTGATACATGAGCCTGCAGGTATCACAGACAAGGCCATTCTCAGACTCATTCAGTTTGATATCTCCTTTACACTTGGGACATGCAAGGATATCAAGCAGTTCTTTTTTTACGGCCATAGCGCCCTCCCTTCCATCACGAAATGTCAGTCAGTAGAAATGAAAGACAAAAGTATGTTCACTTCTATTGTATACTAATTTATATTTCTGGTTCAGAACATTCATTTTTTTACTTCTTTAAGGTAGACAGAAAGATATCGGGAGAACAATGAACAAGGCACTCATCACCTTTGCAAAAGCCCCGGTCCCGGGGACGGTCAAAACAAGGTTGCAGGCGGATATCGGGGCTGAAAAAGCAGTGTCTGTCTACAGGTCTTTTGTGACCGCAATTATCACACAGTGCGCACGCCTGAAAGGCATCGACAGATTTCTGGGTTGTGCCCCCTCTAAGAACCATGAGTTTCTTAAAAATCTGGCAGACAGAAATCACATGAAGACCTTCAATCAGCGAGGGGAAACTCTGGGTGAAAGGATCTTCAATGCTTTTCAATACTGCGGAAAAAAGGGATACTCGGAAATTGTCTTAATAGGCACTGACAGTCCCTCCATACCAATGAATATCATCAGAAATGCATTTTCTCAATTAGAAAGGAATGATCTCGTGATCGGTCCCTGCTTTGACAGGGGCTTCTATTTAATAGGAACCAGGAGAGAAAAAATACGTGAATTTTCGGGTACTGTCGAAATAGATACGGGCAATGATGTCGATATGATACTGAAAAAGGCCGACCAGATGAAGATGCGCCTGCATATGCTCCCCTTCTGGTATGACATTGATGATGTACATGATCTGGAGTTCCTCAAAGTGCACATGACCTATCTGAACAAATCACTCCCCTCGGATTCCTGAGGCATTCACCACTATTTCTATTGTTGACCAAACGGTGCAACAGGAAATATTGAACCATACTATCACCGTGCGGCATCCCGGGGGAAATGGCTATCTCCTTTCGTAGAATTTCACTTTTATAAAAGGGCCAACTAGTCTGAATTTCAGGGAAATCTCTACACGACAACCCTGGAACAGACGTGCCTTTCATCGAAATATCGAATGATTTTCATATAAGCCAACTTGACACGATCTATGTCAAGTGATATTATATCAAATGTAGCATGAAATTTTATTGAATGAAAGAAGGGAAATGATATGTCGACCTCGACGCAGGACTATTATGGAACGCTTGGCATCAAGAAAACTGCAGCGCCTGATGAGATAAAGAAGGCGTACAGAAGGCTTGCACGAAAACACCATCCTGACCTGAATCCCGGAGATAAGGCCGCTGAAAAGAAATTTAAAGAAATAAACGAGGCCTATGAAATTCTCAGTGATTCAAAAAAGAAATCCGAATACGATCAGTTCGGCAAGGCCGCTTTTGAGGGCGGCCATGGATTCGAAGGGTTTAAGACTCAGGATCACGGTTTTGGATTCAGTGGTGCAGACGATATTTTTTCCGATCTATTCAGCGGGTTCAGGCAGGAGCATGCACCACCAAGAGGAACTGACCTTGTAACACGTCTGAGCATTTCCCTGGAAGAGGCATATAACGGGGTGACCAAACCCATTACATTGACAAGAGAAGTTTCATGTAAAGCATGCAGAGGATCGGGAGCGGAATCATCAAGATCCTGTTCACAATGCAAGGGTTCCGGTTCCGTAAAACAGAACAGAGGCGTATTTCGGCTGAGCCAGCCCTGTCCTGCCTGCGGCGGGCGGGGAAAAGTTATTTCAAAAGCGTGCAAGGCATGCAGAGGCAGCGGCAGCTCTGTTTCCACCGATACGATCAAAGTTAAAAGCCCTCCGGGAGCAGACACCGGCAGCAAGGTCAGGCTCAGAGGCATGGGCAGCGGCGGCGTTCAGGGCGGACCTCCGGGGGACCTGTTTATCGAACTCAGCGTGAAACCGCACCCTGAGTTCAAACGTGAAGGGAGCAGTATTTACGTAGACGTTCCCGTCACTATCATAGATGCAACCCTGGGAGGGAAAATCAAGGTCCCTACTCTTGACGGTACGGTTACCATGACACTCCCGCCGGGAACTGACAGCGGCAAGAAGTTCAAACTCAAGGGAAAAGGGATCCCTCACAGAAAATCGGGCACTCGGGGAGACCAGTTTGCTGTAATAAAAATAATTGTGCCGAAAAACATTTCAGGCAAGACAAAGAAAGCGCTGGAAGAGGTAGGAAAAGCGTATGGAGAGTAACAGGTCAAACCGTACAAACAGTTTTAAGGACACAAATATTTTTTTGTGTGACCGCTATGAATGATAAGAAAAGACCATTACTTATGATCGGTGTTGTATGCGAGATGTTCAATATTCATCCGCAGACTTTGAGATTATATGAGAAGGAAGGGCTCCTGCACCCGCAGAGAATAGGCGGATCACGCCACTATTCACAGGATGATCTGGAGCGGATACGAATGATATTGAACCTGACAAAAGAACTTGGGGTAAACCGGGCAGGTGTCGACATAATTCTCAGAATGAGAGGCCGTTTTGAAGCACTTCACCGGGAAATGGAACAAATGATGGATTATCTCGAGACTGATATCAGGAAAGAGTTCAGAAAAAGAATTCATGACGTATTTCAAGAAGAAGAATAGTGAAAAGGTTATT
Organism: Thermodesulfovibrionia bacterium; assembly: GCA_945786855.1. Lineage (GTDB taxonomy): Bacteria > Nitrospirota > Thermodesulfovibrionia > UBA6902 > UBA6902 > CALZGI01. Next base: position 4,966 of record CALZGI010000253.1, read on the forward strand.
CAATATAGTTCAAAATTGAATTGACGTGCAGTGAAAACTGTGGAGCACGTATTGAATATTTTATACCAAATCCAGCTATTTGAAACAATGTATTTGGGAGGAACAAATGAGAGCAGATAAATTTACCATGAAAAGCCAGGAAGCAATACAGGCGGCCCAGGATATGGCCCAGCAGAAGGGAAATCAGCAGGTTGATGTGGAGCACCTTCTCTCTGTGCTGCTTGAAGAAGGCATCGCCCTGGAAATTATTAAATCTCTGAGAGTTGATACAAAAACTCTGAAGAAGGAATTGGAAGCGGTAATAGACAAGCTCCCGAAAGTGCTTGGCTCTTCCCCCGTTGGCCAGCTCTATATTACCCAGGAGCTGAAAGATGTGTTCGACACCGCTCAGAAAGAAGCGGAGTACCTGAAAGATGATTATGTGAGCGTGGAGCACCTGCTGCTCGGGATCGTCA
>CALZGI010000254.1 GCA_945786855.1 Thermodesulfovibrionia bacterium
AAGCGAAGAGTCATCAGGCTGAGGCTACGATCATGTTCAAAGATATCTTTCGTTAATAAATGAAATGTGTTCGGAATCAGGAGTGCAACCTGTTATTGTCAGATTTTATTCCTGCCAGAATTGTTGAGTCTATCTAAGAATTAATTATCAACGGGGATAATAATTTTATTGATTACCGTCAGAAGTCAAGAAAAAAGGCAGAGCCATTTCTGACACTGCCCTTTTCCCCTTGTATGCGTTAATATCTTTTTTTGCTCATTTCCCCTGATACGGGATGTACTCCTGTAGCTTTCTTGATTTGACCAGGGGCATATTGTTTCTTAACTTGTCCAGGGGGAAATAAACAACTGGACAAGAGAAACATTACTGCAATTAAAATCAATGTTATTTTTTTCATAGTCCTATCTTTCATAATCTAATAAATTTTGGAATTAATATTCCCTATGTAGATTATCGGAAGCAATAATGACAATCTTAAATAAAAAAGGCAGAGCCGATCTTGACTCTGCATATATTCGTACGGGGCATTGCACTTAGCATAAATGGTTAATGATAACCGAAGATAATTTAAGTGATACCCCTATTTCTTAAATTTCTTTCTGCAACGCCTCAATCCTAATGTTGCTCCGCCAACTATACAAAGAGTTAAACTTAAATGAATTTATTTTAATTCGCTATCTGTTTATCTGCTTCTACTAATGACTCGATACTGTCCACATCCATTGCAGACAACGCATTCAAAATTACTTTTTTTAAAAGAGCAGATAGGGCACACCTGATTGCTAAGCCTTAAATCTTTTCTTTTAATTGCTAAGATTAATTCTTGAGTATTTTTATCCAGTGATGATCTCACAGTAGTGTAACTCTCCTATACCTTTTAAGAAATAGGCTAATGTCAATCCTGCAATTAAAGATGCTTAGTGAATTTATGAGGTGAGATTAATGATTTATTGACTTAATGATGTTATTGAGCACCACTAAACCAACTCTCTTTTCTATTTCTCCTCCTCTTTGAGAATATAAAAGGGAATGGACAATTCGCTCGTATACCTTCGCAGCTTTTAGTGCTTTTCCTTGTCCAACCTTTAACTGACAGAGAAAACTATAAAAATGGAGACTGTTCATACGATGCTGTAATCTTAACCTGAATGATGGTGGTTTTCGGGTAAAGGTATTCATAATAACGATAAAGAATGCAAGACTCTTGCCATCTCTGTATCATATTGATTTTTAAAAATTCTCTTACAGAGGAAATTGTAGGGCTAGACAATAAATGTAAAAGTAATTTACAAAATAATAAATAACTTTACATTTTAAGTGGGAGTAATAATGATAAGTAGCAATTTATATTTACTTATAATCTTCTAGTAAGAGGTAGAAGTTATGAGTGACGATAAATGCCTATAATCCTCAATATTTGTATCGTCTTCCATTTATTTATAAGAGAGGGGATTGTCAGTGGTTACTCGCAGCTGTCAGATTCAATGAGTTAAGCGAACAATCAAGTAACAATGAGACCGGGGTGGGTTGCAGATTTCAAACGTATATTTCTAACTGACCGAAGATTCCTATCGATTATTCTCAGATGTTGCTCTTATCAGAACTGCGAACAATATCTAAGAGTCAACAGCATGAAAATGAAATTGAACTGAGGATTATTGGTACATATTTTTGTAGGGGCGTCTCTTGTGGACGCCCTTTCTTTAACATCGCCAAACGATACATACAGGGGTCAACCTGCCAGAGACAACGTTAACCCTTCCAAAAACAGGGCAGGCACAAGACATGCCCCTACAGCATCATTGGGAGATTTTTTTAGAATGTCTAAATCAATATCAACCCATAAAATATACAATGAATCTTAAGGCAAACAATTGGCAGCCCTTTCTCGGCAGATTATGGCAACTCAATTATTATGATCGTATCAATCGAAATGAAATAGAAATGAACCGTATAGGTTAATATCGCATCAATAATCTCACACAATGGGAGAACGACGAGAATGAGCATGAAAATTATATGATTGCAGATCTCTGAAATAAATCAATACCTCAGCATGATTTATATCATTTATAGCGAATTATTGAGAATATGACTTTGCGCCATAAACTAAAGGTTATTACCTCTCATTGACAACTGCCTCGTGTGTGTTTGTGTAAAACAATCAACATTAATTCAACAAATTTCAAAACACCTCCCTCTCCCCTCTATGCAGTAACTATGCAATTCATATTTGAAAGAATGTAAAAAATTGCAATAGGAATTTTCTGAAATTGAGAAAAATAAAAGAATATGAAAGGATTAAGAAAAATATGAAAGGTAAGCTATTGAAAAACGATATACATGGTATTCAAGAGGTCGTCCCGACTCCCGATGGGATCAACTCCTGTCCCCATTTCTCTTCAGAGCAACTAGTCATCCTTGGCATCTAATGGTTTATATACGGCACCAGTCTCCTACAAAAAGAATGCCGATTCCTGCTTTAGCCCGTTTCATATAATTCACCTGGAGCAAAAATGCCAAGGGAATCATCGAGAAGAATAATCTCTGTTTGCAGGAGATCAATTTTCTGATTCAAAAGACCTGTCCTTCTTGACCTGATCTCACCGGGAGTAATGAAAATCGCGCAGTATCCCCTGTCACAAGACAGGTAATACAAATTCTGGTCATTCAAAAAATCCACAGTTGCTTTCTCCAGGTCAAGCCAGCCGTTCTGAAGTGCCAGTTCATCCTGAACAAATTGATTCCAGTCTGCATCGATCCAGGATTTTGCTTCTTCCGATTCCCAATAGGGGATAATGTCTTCCTTGAGCCTCCTGACCCTGCCTTTCACGGTCCCGCCATAATTTGCCGACTCGCCGTCATCGGTATTCAGGAAAAACAGGCCGTCCTGAATCACCTGACGGGCGGCAAAATCTCCATTGACCTGAGGTAAGTCATTCTGGGCACGGAGTATCTGCTCCTGGATCAGACGATGTTTTTCAAGAATTGCTTCCTGAGAAATCTGTCCTTTACCCGTAAAGTAAAGCACGGCCAGCGAAACAGGTGTTGCAGAGACAACCTTGGATGGCACACTCTCACCAACATGATTGAGGGCAGTAACGATGAAATAGTATGTTGTTCCATTGATCAGTCCGTTAACAGTGAATGGCTTAGGCACATGAGTAAACATATGTCCATCTGATAAGGAACTGTAATTTTTCAATGTTAATCCTTCTTCCGAGGTCATGTACAGGTTGTACCCCGTTGCGTCAAAAACCTCTCCCCAGTCCACCGTCAATCGCCCATCTTCAGCCGAAAGAGTTATATTTGCCGGTGCATCGGGGGTAAGTTCATGCAGCACATCGTCGATTTCAGAGGAGAATATGTACGCAGATCCGGTGCCAGCATCCATTCCAGGGGCACTTGCAATCGCATATGTCCCGCTTATTGAGACAGAACTGCCAAACCAGTCCTGCGTCCGGACATTAGTCGGCATAATCGCATTGAGATAAGTTCCTCTGTGCCATGTGTCAGGAGCAGTGCGTCGAAAAAGATATACTGCCGAAAGTCCTTTGGCCCCTACGATTGCATGATCACCGCTGATGGCAACAAAATTACCAAAAAAACGGGATGCCCCCGGGGCACTCGGTGCCATGATCCTCGTACCGTCGTTCCAGGTGTTGATGTCTATGCGCCGGAAAATGTAAGCAGCAGAGTTGCCAATACTTCCTACGATGGCATACTTGCCGTCAATGGCCACTGTATCACCAAATAAATTACCCGGCTCTGCATCAGGCGTCTTGAGCTTCGTGCCACTCCAGGTATTATTGCCGGTACGTTTGTAAATGTACGCCGCGCCGGTGTCATCGGTTTCAACGTCTCCGGAGCCCCCGTCTCTCCCCGCAGCTCCAACAATGGCATAATCACCATCAATCGCAACAGATTGACTGAAACCGTCAAATGCCTGTTTCCCATCTGACGGGAGAATCTTTGTACCGCTGTCCCAGGCATTGGTGCCGGTGCGATGAAATATATATGCCGCTGAAGGGAGAAATGAAGCTGTTCCGACAATGGCGTAGTCACCGTTTGTATCAACAGCTGTGCCGAAATGTCTGTACGATCCTCTTGACAGGGCATCGGGTGCTCCTATCTTGGTCCCGGCATCCCATGAATTGAGCCCCGTTCGGCGGAAAATGTACGCTGCACCGGCATTCTCAATATGATATACAGTGCCTCCATCATCATTTTGCGGATCTCCTACAATCGCGTAATCGCCGCGGATGGCGACGTATGATGCGAAACCACCGGATGTCTTCAGTGCATCGGGAGATACGACCTTTGTCCCGTTGTCCCACGTATTCGGACCAGTACGTCGAAAGATGTATGCTGCACCTTCACCGTTGGCCCCTATAATGGCATAATCGCCGTCAATATCGACTGCGATACCGAATTTAGCACCGGGCTGTGCTTCACCAGCTGAAACCATATGCAATATTTTGGGTAAGTTCATTGCAGGCACTGCAGAAACCTCGGCTGAAGGCAAGCTTTCACCGTCAGCAGTTACTGCCGTAACTGTGAAGTAATAGGTTTTTCCATTGGTAAGTCCGGAATTGATAAATGGACTGGTCACATCGAAATGCTTCATTCCATCATCCAAAGAATTGAAATTATGAGGGGCAACCCCAGACTCCGATGCCATATATATGTTGTATGATGCAGCGACCGCAACTCCTGTCCACGATATATTTATCTGACCATTACCTTCAATGGCACTGATGCCGGTTGGAACAGTATTTGTTTCAGACGTCTCCCCCTTATTAATGGTTATCCGTCTCTTCCGGTAATTATTCTTCTCCGACTTCTCTTTATTCTTCTTTGTTCCGTCGGCCATGGCGATCAGGTAGTAGGTTCCAGCAGGTATGTCAGATGAAATCTTGAGGTAGCTTTTCTTCTTTTTCGATGACTTCTTCTTTTTCAGTGAGGGGACTTTGGCTTTCCCAAGGTAATAATCACTTTTTCCGACTGTCTTGTTTTTTGAAAGGTAAAACCTGGTATAGGACCCTTTCGCCTTTATTTTCCCCTTGTTCTTTACCCGTGAGATAATTCGGATTTTTGAACTTGAGTCAGCAGAGGATGGGGCTGAAAGCGACCTGACGATCAGGTCACATCGGTCTTTTTTCTTTTTAGCATACAGGCCGTCTGAACCTGCAAGACATAAGATTATTGCCAGCATTATTATTAATATTGATTTAATTTTCATGCTTTCCTTCCTCCGTATAAAGGCACATATATATTACAAGACGATTCGTGCAAAAAGAGTAATACTTAGCGGAATGATTGATTATAGCTGAAACTGTTAAATTTAAAAAGCATTAAATGCTATACGAATGTGGAATGCATGAGCATGAGTAACACTGGAATGAGTCACGATATCTAGAGGCACTAGTGCTTTTTGGGCAATGAGTGACTCTACTGATATATGCCAATAGTCAACGGTATCCAGACTAATTCATACTTATTGACAGGAGGGAATACTCAACGATATTCAGCCCGCCTCGAAAAACTTGATAAAAGCGAAGAAGTGAGAATCGAAGACAGCGGTATAACTTAATGATTTTTAGCATACATGAACGCATATTTCAATATTCATAATTGCAGTTCGAAATATTCACTTTTTGATTCATTCTGAAGCTACACATTCTGTTCGGTAATCTTAAATATCGACCCGTCCCATGGATGTGAATATTGAGAGGAGTAATTATCGTTTATGCGTTGATCTATGATGTATAGTGCACATATGAAGTTGCCCGCTTGAGAAAGTCGACACCGCACGACAAATATTAAAAGACTGCTTATTTCAGTTTCCTGATCGAATATTTCTTACGGGTTAACGTTTAAACCGCACTGACCTCCAAGTTTTTATCAAGCATCAATTTCTCATTTTATCATTAATTTAACGGACTATATCTCATCCTACTTATAAAGAATTTCGTTGCTACAGTTGGGACAGGGTTTCCCCTTTCGTGTAAATATTTTTTCTTCCCACCCCTTGTTTTCTCTATCAAAGAATACTTGACAATAATAGTAGACTATTATAATCTTTAATCATGTTAAGGTTATCAACAAAAGGTCAATACGGGGTAAGGGCAATGTTTGAACTCGCAAAAAATTTCGAAAAAGGCCCGCTTACTATTAAAGAGATAGCGAGCAGGCAGGATGTTTCAACCGCCTATCTTGAGCAGCTTTTAAACAAGCTGAGAAAGTCCGATTTAATCACGAGCCAAAAAGGCCCGGGCGGTGGCTACAGCATCAACAGCAAGCCGGAGGAAATCAGTGTGGGGATGATACTGAATTCCCTCGAAGGACCTGTTGCAATAACACAGTGTCTTGACCCGGCTGCCAAGGGATGTAAGCGCGTTGAAGGCTGCGTTGCACGATTGTTATGGAAATCTCTCGGAGAAAAAATAGAAGATTTTCTGGACACCATTAATCTGAACGATCTTATAAGGGAAGAAGTAAAATTATTGAGGTGAAATATTATGTCACTCGCGGAGGCTCATCAATTGGACGGCAATCAGCTTAACTTTCTGGAAAAACCTTTGGAGGCAGATGCTGAAACGGACATCATTTACATGATGTGCCCAATGCATCTGCTCACCATAGAAGACAATGTAAAAGAAATCAATACTGGTCAGGTACTTTCAATTCTCACCGATTATGATGGAGCATTGGAAGACATTCCCGAATGGTGCGAAAAAACAGGCAATGAATTTCTGGGGATCTACGAGGATGATGACCATTACAAATTTTTCATAAAGAAAACGAAGGAGTAGCCATGAATAAAATATATATGGATCACGTTGCTACCAATCCCCTTCATCCTGATGTACTGGATGCGATGCTGCCCTATTTAAAGGAAAACTACGGCAACCCGTTGAGCCTGTACGAGCCCGGCATGAAGGCGCGGGAGGCCCTGGAAACTGCCCGTGCACAGACTGCTGACCTCATTCATGCAAAACCGAAAGAAATCATTTTCACCGCAAGCGGCGCAGAAGCAAACAACTTTGCTGTAAAGGGGATCGCCTTTGCCCTTCAGAACAAGGGCAGGCACATCATTGTTTCCAAAATTGAACACCACTCTATCCTGAACACAGCACGTTTCCTCGAGAAAAACGGCTTTGCCGTGACCTATCTCCCCGTTGACAATGACGGACTGGTAAGTCCGGCTGACGTGGAAAAGGCCATAACAGATGAAACCATATTAATATCCATCATTCACGCCAGTCCCGAGATAGGCACGATTCAGCCGATCAGCGATATCGGGAAGATCGCGAGAGGCAGGAAGATCGTTTTTCATACCGATGCGGTTTCTACGGTCGGCAATATTCCTGTTGATATGGAGTCATTGAATGTTGACCTTATGTCGTTTGCGGCACACCAGTTTTACGGGCCCAAGGGCGCTGCCGCTTTATACGTAAGGGAAGGAACACGGATCGTACCCCTGATATACGGCGGAATTCAGGAAGGGGGAAGAAGGGCCGGTACCGAAAATGTCCCCGCCATTGTTGGAATGGGAAAGGCAGCTGAGATCACGAAAAGGGATTTACAGAAACGCATAGACCATGTAACACCCCTGAGGGACAGCATCATCAGCAATGCATCAAAAATAGACAAGGCAATTCTTACAGGCCACCCTGAACAGAGACTCCCGGGCCATGCAAGCTTTGTCGTTGAATACATAGAAGGTGAAGCAATGCTTCTCATGCTTGCTGCCAAGGGTATCTATTCCGCCAGCGGCTCCGCCTGCAGTTCAAAGGCACTGAAGTCATCACCGGTCCTGATTTCCATCGGGATTCCGGTGCACCAGGCTCAGGGCTCTGTGGTATTCACTCTTGGAGAAGGCACCACAAAGGAACACATAGATTATTTTAACGAAACTTTCCCACAAATCATATCACGACTTAGAGAAATCTCGCCCTATGCGAAGGGATGGGAAGATACGGAGGACAGCTCATGTACAGTGAAAAAGTAATGGACCATTTTACAAATCCCCGGAATGTGGGTGAAATGCCCGATGCCGACGGAGTAGGACAGGAAGGAAACCCCGTGTGCGGTGACGCAATGAAGATATTCATCAAGGTCAAGGATGATGTGATTACCGATGTTAAATTCCAGACCTTCGGATGCGGTGCTGCAATCGCAGTCTCCAGCATGGTCACCGAAGTAGCAAAGGGCATGACCCTTGAAGAAGCATCGAAGATAACAAAGGCATCTCTTGCCGAGGCCCTCGACGGACTGCCTCCGCAGAAAATGCACTGCTCCAACCTCGGAGCCGATGCATTGCAAAAAGCAATAGCGGACTACAAGTCCAAACAGGGAAAATAGAGCATGAACCGCCGGTCCGCATCACGGCCGCCGTGCAGCGGACCGGCATATTCATTTCCAACTTCTTCTTCATCCCACAACCACTGATACATTATTGATATACTTATGCCCATGAACAACCTGACCCTTGGCTATTCCCCCTGCCCCAACGACACCTTTATTTTTTACGCCATGGTCCATGGTAAAATTGAGTCCGAAGCACTGAATTTCCATGAAATCCTCCTCGATGTAGAGACTTTGAATCAGAAAGCGCTGAAGGGCGAACTCGATATAACAAAAATCTCCTATCATGCCTTCGGCCACCTGCGGAACAATTATTGCCTGCTCAGGTCAGGAGGCGCCCTTGGACGGGGGTGCGGACCTCTCGTTATTTCGAAGAATGAATCCACCATGGAGGAACTGCGTGTTAAGAAAATTGCCGTCCCCGGGAAAATGACCACTGCATATATGCTCCTGCAGCTTTATGATAGAGCTTTCAGCGGTCAGCTCTCAGCGGTCAGCTCTCAACAGCAGATCATTGAAATGCCCTTTCATGAAATCATGGAGTCAGTTGCGAAAGGCGCAGTCGATGCAGGATTGATAATCCATGAAAGCCGGTTCACCTACCCTTCGTATGGATTAAGGAAAATATTAGACCTCGGAGAGTGGTGGGAAAAAGAGACAGGGCTGCCCATTCCCCTCGGGGGTATTATTGCAAAGAGATCACTCGGTGAAGATTTAATCAGGCAGATAGATAACATTCTAAGACTGAGCATTGAGTATGCCTTCTCCAATCGAACAGAACCACTCAGCTACATAAAAGATCATTCTCAGGAACTCTCAGAACAGGTAATTCGGGAACACATTAAACTTTACGTGAACGACTTTTCTCTTGATATCGGTGAAGAAGGGGAAATGGCAATTCAGGAATTTCTTTCGAGGACAGAAGAGGCAGGGTTAATCCCGAAATCAGAGATGCCCTTTCTCTGCCATTAATATATCGAGGTTCAACCTCGATATGAAAAACCGCCATAGAGTCCGGGATATTTCTAAAATATTGACAGGCTGGTTATAATCTCACTATGAAAAACAGAAAACTGGCGGCCATCGATATCGGGACCAACACCTTCAGGCTGCTTATTGCTGAGGTCTGTCATCATCCCCTTCAAAACACCTATTCTATAAATGAAATCCATTCTGAAAGAGTGATAACGAGACTGGGGGAAGGGATTCACGACGGCAGAAATCTCAGTCGGGAAGCAATGGACAGGAGCATCAAAGCCCTCAGGAAATTCTGTCAGGCTATTGCATTTAAGGATGTTTATAAAGTATCTGCCATTGCAACAAGTGCCCTGCGAGAAGCTGAAAACAGTGATTATTTCCTGGGAGAGGTAAAAAAAGTAACAGAACTCCCCATAGAGATTATCAGCGGACAGAGGGAAGCGGAGGTAACGGCAGCGGGAATGTTTCTGGACATGACTGTCCCGGAAAAAGCCTTCATGATAGACATCGGGGGAGGCAGCACAGAACTTATTTATGCAATAAAGGGATCACCGGAGCGTGTCCGAAGCCTGAACACCGGCGTGGTGCATCTGGCGGGCAAATACATGAGCTCTGACCCTCCAGATCGTGAGAATCTCGATAGAATGGAACAGGAAATCCTCCGAAGTATTCATGGTTCTTATCAATCATTCAGGGATTACTTTTCAAATGACACTGTTATGATAGGCACGGCGGGTACGGTTACATCGCTTGCTGCCATGTCGCAAAACCTGAGGGAATTTGATCACAGAAAAATCCATAATTTCCTGCTTCCCATTCATGCTGTAAAAAATATATTCACCACGATTTCATCTCTATCCTCAAAGGAGAGAGCAGAACACATACCTTTCGAGCTGTCACGGCTTGACATAATAGTGCCGGGAACACTTATACTTTCTACGTTAATGGAGACCTTCGGTTTTGCGGAAATTAGAGTCAGCAATTATGGCTTGCGGGAAGGGATACTGATTGAGCTCTTTAAGGGATTGAAATAACAGGAACTCAGAAATTGACAACCATATGAGCATACAAATCAGAAAAGCATCCATGAGCAACGCAAAGGCGATACACTCTCTCGTGAACAAGTTCGCAAAAAGGGATGATATGCTCCCCCGCTCACTGAACGATATTTACGAGAATATTCGTGATTTTTTTATCTGTAACCATGACAACCGGCTTATTGCTATTGCATCCCTGCATATTGTGTGGGAAAATCTCGCCGAAATCAGGTCCATCGCGGTCTCAAGAAAACATCAGGGACAGGGAATTGGCGGGAAACTCGTGAAGCACTGCCTGAAAGAAGCAAAAAGTCTCGGCATCGGGAAAGTCTTTGCACTTACCTATCATCCTGATTATTTCAGGCGGCTCGGTTTTGAAAATATTGACAAAAATGAACTGCCCCACAAAATCTGGGGAGATTGTCTCAATTGCCACAAGTTCCCTGACTGCGATGAAGTTGCCGTTATGAAACTACTTAAGAAATAAGCATGTATCTATTTGTTTTTACTGCTTATTATTCCCAAACCATTTAAAGGGAACTTTACTCATCGGCCGCTAACTGAACACTGATGTATGCCTTCTTTCTCAGCTCTTCCATAAATGTATGGAGTTTAGTGTTTAACTCTTTTTCGATCAGTTTTTTTTCTATCTCATCCCTGACATCGTACAGCTCTTTCCCGTCATAGAGTTCCCTGTTCCAGTGGTAATAATATTCTATGTCTTCCTGACGTATGTGTATAAATGCCTTGATTCTTCTGTCAATAAACTCCCTGATGACTGTCCTGTTGTTCCTGTTATTTCTGGGTTGATAATCAGCATCGCCAATCCTGAAACGCTTTGCCTCTATCAGCAGCAGCATACTGCTGATCATTCCATTCAGGACTTCTTCCTCAGACACAGCAGGGTTTGATTCCCGGGCTGTTCGAAAGGTCTCCTGAAATTCAGTGAGCAGTATTACCTCGTCATTTACAACCGCAACTATTCGTTCCAGAACTTCCCCGCGGGACTCAGGTGTAACGAGCAGACTGCAGGCAAGGAAAATAAAAGCGATCAGAGCTTTATCTGTGAATGTACGTATCATAGCCCACCTTCAGGAGGCTAAAATGCATGCCCAAAGCTGAAATGCACCTCTCCCGAACTCTCACCCTCCTCCTTGTTCATTTTGTGTCCATAGTCTATTCTGATGGGACCGACAGGAGTTCTGTACCTTAATCCCGCACCTGCCGTGTACTTTAATTCGTCTTCCACGTCATCAAAGGTCTGCCAGACATTTCCCGCATCAACAAATGCGACAAGACCGAAACCTTTCTTCAGAGAAAAACGCAGTTCCCAGTTCAGAAGGGCCAAAACGTTTCCTCCTGTCGGGTCGCCGTTTTCACCCTTCGGCCCAAGAGCATCATTTTTATAGCCCCTCACTGAACTTCGTCCTCCGAGAAAAAACCTTTCAATAAGCGGAAGCTCTTTCGTGTCAAATCCGTGTGCTGCACCTCCCCTGAGGGAAAAGGCAAATACAACGGGTTTCATCAACTGAAAAAACCAGGAACTCTGAAAATTCCCCTTGATGAATTCCGTCTCCGACAGGAATGCCTGTGAAGCATACTTTACCACTATGCCGTGAAGAGACCCCGACAGGGGATCAAAAGGGTTGTCCCGCGTATCATAAAACAGAGACGGCGACACACTTCCGATACCCAGTGTCCCTGTGTCTTCCTTGCTTAATATGACATCCTCCTCTACGTCTTTTGTATCGGTAAAGGAATACTCATAATCCAGTCCAGCTTTCAGCCCTTTGGCAATTTCCTTCTCAATTCCTACGATCAGGCTCTGCTTGTCTAATTTGTAAAGCACGTCTCTCGTCTCAATATTAATTGATCTGCGGTTTTCCCTGATCAGGAATATTTTGAGCGGAATATCATCCATGTTAAAGAGCCAGGGCTCCCTGAAACTGAATATAAATTTCTTTTCTACTTCGCTGATTTCCGTGCGAAAGCCCGCTTCTCTGTCGTACCCGCCGATGTTCCGGTACTTTATGTCAAAGGACCCCCTGAACCCTTCATAATCACCATATCCGGCAGTCACTTCCACTGACCCCGCCTTTGCTTCCTTTAACGTCACCAGCATGTCTTTTACAATTTCACCGTTGCGTTCATTCCCCGGCTCCAGAGCTTCAATCGATACCTCGTTAAATATACCGAGCTTGTAGAGATGCCGTTTGATGTTTGTTATTTCTTCACTGTTAAAGGGATCTCCTTCTTCAATGGTAAATTCACGAAAGATGATCTTGGCCTTGGTCCTCTGGTTACCGCGGAGGATAATTTTTCCAACGATGGCACGCCTGTTCTCGGTTACCTTGAAGGTAATAAAAGCACTTTTCCCTTCTATCCTGCTGTCTACAGCAACGACAGCATCAAGAAAACCGTACCGCCGGTAGTAAGAAATCAGTCTGTGCCGAGCATCACCGATATCAAGTGAATTATAGGGGGATCCCTCGTGCAGTTCAATCGCTTCCAGAATTTGAGATGTCAAAATCAGCACATTTCCTTCAATACTGATTTTTTGCATTGTGGTCTTCGTCCCTTCAGACATTACATATTCAAGGTTTATTTCCCTGCCGTCATCGGAAAACTCTTTCCTTATGTCCAGGACATCCGCCTGCAGATAGCCGAGAGCATTGTAAAATCTTCTCAGTGTATCCCTGCTTTCATCAAGCCGGTTAGCATTGAAAGGTTTCTTTTCTTTCAGAGGAATAATTTTTTTTACACTTTCCGGGTTTATGGTAATGCCCGAAAAACTGACGCCCTTCAAAAGGACCTTTTCCCCCTCAAAAATAACAAAGGTAACCCTTACGGTCTCTTCATCCTGAACAAGACCGGCAGCTGACTCTGCATTATAAAATCCTCTGCTGATGTACAGCCGTTTTATCCGGTCTGATGTTTCTGCTACCAGTTCATCCGTCACTTCTCCATTTTCAATAAAGGTCAGCTCCCCCTTTAGTTTATTTGTGCTGAGAGCAGAGTTATTCTTGAATTGCACTTCGACCCTGAGGCCGGGATAAACTGGAATTGTAAGCTCCCCTTCGCTAAAATGCCAGGGGCCGACCAGAGGATTAAAGTAATTCTCTTTTTTGTAATGTTCCTCTATTTTCTTTATACTCTGATCAGCCTTATCCCGGTCAAAAACACTGTTTTCATTCAGAGCAACGAGGCGTCTCATTGCTTCGGGAATGATTATTTTTTTTACAATAAGCGCCTGTCCTTCTTCTACCTCAACTGTTATATTGACACTGGAATTCATCATGTCTTCATCAACGAATATTTCTATTTCCGCATCAGGGTATCCCTTCCTCTGGAAAAATTTCATAAGGTCAACGCGGGCACTGTTTATGTATTCTTTTCTGTAAAGCTCCCCTTGTTGATAATAAAAATTATTCCTGACTTCTTTCCTGCTTATTTTCTGGTTTCCCCTCACATCAATCATGTTGACAATGAGAATTTCCCTGACGCGGTAAATCAATCGTATCCCGTCGTCATATTCTTCCGAGACTGCCTGTATATCCTGAAATATTCCCTTCTTAAAAGCCCTCCTGATTCCCGCCTTCAATTTTTCACGGTCAAGCCTTTCTCCAATGTTAAGGCTCAGCAGGTCAATGAGTTCACCCTCCTCCAGCCTCGTTAAGCCCCTGACTTCAATATCCTTGATGATCTTTCCTGCAGGAGATGCATAGAGTAGAAATGGTGCGGAAAAATTAAAAATAAGAAGAAGTGACAGGAGACAGGGAACTCTGCGCATGAGCAGCAGTGTGTCATGTATCACTTCCTGTTTCCAGTTTTTCATCAATTATTTAAATTCAAAGCGGTATTTCAAATCCACGCCGGCACTGCCGATTTCATTTCGTGATCCCACAACAGAAATATTTCTGTCTACCTTGTATTCAAGCTTGATTACGTCCTCTTCTGCCGTTCCGATAGCGGATGAATAGGTGACAAAGAGCTTGTCCTCAAACAAGCGCTTCCCTATCGTCACCTTTGGAACAAAGGCCCCCTCTGTTGTTGTGTGCGGTTCGATTTCAAATCTCTCAAAGCCGGTAACGTATTTAAATTCCTCTTCAACGGTATCCTGCAGCCCCCCCGTCAACATCGCTGCAGCTTCACCGGCAGCAATTCCGCTGTCAATTCCCTGCCTGTCCTTCCCGGTCTGGCCCACAGTAAGCAGTGCCAGTATCTCTGTTTCTTCCAGAGGAGGGTCTGAAAAAAGCGACAGGGTAAAATTATCCATTGTCCCGTCGAGTATGAGCCTGACGTAATAGTCCCCAATGTAGGAATCGGCCAGAATATGAAAAAAGGGAGTAATGTTTGCAGTGTCAACAAAGTCTACGCTGCTGCCTTCCCGTATCTCAAATTCATTACTCCTGAAATAGACCGTCCCTTCATCTGCCTCTATCCTTCCGAGAAGACCCTTCTTGTCAAGGGTCCCTACGAGATTCAGTGCAATTTCGACCTGCGTCCGCGCAATGTTGTTATCGACGGTTATGTTTTCGCCCCCCCTCACATGCACATTTACTTTAGTACCCGCAAGAAACTCGGGATAATTGTTTTCTTCCTCCTTTATTTCCCTGAGACCGAGCAGCCAACTCTTCCATTCAGTCCTCTTCGTGTATCTGGCCTTCAGGATATCAATATTTCCCGTTAACACCGAACCTTTTGAAGAAGTCTCGTAAAAAAGTTCTCCGGCAAGAGACGTATTCAGTCCTTCCACAGGCTTAATTTTTATTTCTTCAATATCAGCTGACATGAAGAATCTTTTCAGGGACAGATGATCAAGATAAGCGGCCCCGGACATGACAACAGACCCCCCAGCAAATTTTGAGTTTACCGATTCAAAAACAATCCGGTCTTTCTTCAGATAAAATGTTCCTGCAACAGGACCGATTGTGTACGCAAAGTCTGACAGAGTTCCCGTTGCATCGATTATATTTACTTCACCGTTCATTTCAGGGTTCTCCCACTGACCGTCAAGATCAATGCCGAATTGCCCCCTTCCTCTCAGGGAATCAATATTGTCATTCAGGGCCCTCAAGGGAGCAATATCAAGGTTACCGTCCATACGCAGGTCGTAGCTTTCATAAAGCTTCACCATGCCAGATGTTTTCCAATCAGCATTCTTACCGCTCATGGAAAGTGAATTGACGGTAAGCACATTATCGGCAAGTTGAACATCAATAGCTTCCCGGTTTGTAAAATTATACCCGTACAAAGACACTGATCCCGAGGGAAATAAGGCCTTTGCAGAAACAGCGTCCCCCTGTCCCTCAAGCTTGACACTGCCCTGCAGAGAAAGGGAAAAATCCTCGGGCACTTCTTTCATATAGCCCTCGAGAAGGAAATCGTATCTGCCCTCTTTGAATGCAGCATCCACATCCCATGGGATGTTACCCCTGAAAAAGGCATGAGCGTCCGCAGTAATAAGGCCATCAATGAAACTTCCGCTGGCATTGAGTTTCCGGTCTTTCAGCGTCCCGGTAATTTCCCCCTCTCCGGCCTGTACGCCCCTTAACGAGCTTTCAGTGATATTCGCTGAAAACTTCAGATCAGGATTGTCTATCGACCCATTTCCGCTTATGTCAAGATCAAACAGGACATCAACAGGGCAGTCATTATAGTTCGGGAACTCCGACAAACGCATATTTTTCACGGCTGCCGTTATATTAAAGTCCTTATTGAAATATAAAGTCCCTGTCGTCTCGAGGTTCGTTTTATCCCTTTCGGCTTTTAATGACCTGAATTCAATTTCTTCAGGTCGAAGAATATAATCAACGGATATTGTATCAACCTTCTCTCCATATATTTCACTGTCATTGAGTACCAGATCACCAGTACTGATAAATTCATCGAAATCACCTTCAAAGGAGGCCAGACCGCTGATCAGGCCTGATACGGGAATCTCTCTGAATGCATTTTTAATGTAGGGAGAAATATCAACATTCATTAGTTCAGCCTTCACCCGGTAGAAGGGGCTCCTGAATGTAAAAAGCTCTTCAGATTCCCTGAAATCTATGGTGCCTGAAAGTGTGTATGAAGCATCATCCTGATAAATGACCATCGGATTTACAGACAGAAAACTGATTCTGTACTCCACTTCCGCATGGGCTGAACTGAACTGCATACCCTCTACGCTCCCCGCTTCCGCTTCTGCTGTCCCCACGATGAACGGGTCGGCAGCAGGACCTGTTGCAACGCCTGCAAAACTCAAAGGCCCCTGCAGCTCTGTATAGTAGGGAGATGTTAAATCTTCAGCATCCACAGTAGAGAGATCAAGACTCAGGTTCAGGGCTTCTTCTTCAAGATCAATCATACCGTCAATAAACAGATCTGAACGTGATGTGGAGAGAACAGTATCATAAAGCCAGAGGGTATCTCCTCTCAACATCAGGTCAGTCTTTGCTGATATCAGTCGCTCCAGAACATCCCCCTCTCCCGGGACAGTATTTTGATAACGAAGATCAGCGCTTAAATCAATCCCATTTCTCTCATCATGGCTGAGTTCAACAACTCCGTCAATCTTTCCCTCTGGAAAAGGTGGTTCCCATTGTATGTACTGAAAAAACCGGGGACTGTTTATATTGCTGATCGAGGCAGCAACACCAAAATCTCCTTCAGGAATCACAATATGGGCCTTTCCTGCCATATTCCCGCCAAAGGTATGTGCTGTAACTCCGCTCAGAGAAAATTTCTTGTTTTTGTACTTCACCGCTCCTTCTGCATCATCAATTGGCAGGGTGTCAAACATTCCATGCTCCAGCCTCCCTGTGCCCTTACCCACGATCTTCGGATAGACTCCCTGAATAGTACCTTGTGCAGTAACTTTCCCGGAAATGTTTTCCTTTACATCCAGTAGTTCCATCAATGTTTCGAGAAAAAAAGTGCCCTCTGTTTTCAAATCTACACGAAACTTTGGCAGTTTTGATTTCTTACGTGAAGAAAGCTTCACCGGCCCCTCAATTGACAGTACCCCGTTTCTTTGCCCCTTCAGGTTGAACAGGTCAGCAACAGTTTCCCCATTGATCTCAGTCTGCACCGTAAAATTTCCTTCTTTAATCCTGCCCTTTTTTGAAATTACCATTTCGCCCTCAGTCGAGAATGATGATTTCGAAGAACGAATATTCAGCTCTGCGATTTCGATCCTGGTTCCGTCGACTTTCGCTTTTCCGTCAATACTTCCCGCCAGTTCTGAATTATTGGGAAACTGAACCGCCCCATTTTTCACATGCACTGATATATTCGATGAGTTCCTTATTGTCCCCATGTCTGCATAAAGACCTCTACCGGAAAATCCATATTTCCCGTCCCCGCTGCGGTACACTACACTACCGTCGGTCAGTTTTATGTTTTTGACGCTGACACTATATTCTCCTTCATCGTCAAAAGAACCGGATTTCTTCAGCTGTTTCATTATCCTTTGCAGATCATTTTCACCTGCTACCAAATCAGGCTCTATCAGAGTCAGCTTCCGTACTCGTATCTCTTTGGACAGCAGTCCGAGCAAATCAATGTAAGCCCTTGACTTGGTGATCCAGAGAAGCTGTTCCCCGTTCTTGTCAAACACCTTGAATCCCTTTGCCTGGACATAGAATGGAAAAAGATTGATGACAGCCTTGTCAATAATAATTCTCTCCCTCGTCGCATTTTCAAGAACCGGTATAAGGATCCTTTTTATGTAATTCGATAAATAGGGTCCTCTGAGCAGGAAAAACAACAGGCCGATGGTTAAAAGGGCCGCTCCCAGTATGACCGCCATTTTTGCACTTTTGCTTTTTATACCATCCATTATTGATTGAGCCTACTCAAGGGCCTCCCACCTTCAAATGAAAGAACTGAATCCTTCTCCTTACACAGGATGAATGAAGAAATGAATTGCAGGACATGGCTGTTACAGGGTCCGTTTCGCACATGATTGCAGGCAAAATATTTGAACTCCTCATACACATTACAGGCAATTTTCATAAGTTATAAGAAAAACGCACTTTTCTCATAGTTTTTAAAGTCAAAAACATCAAATGGTATAATAACTGAACAAAAAGATAGGCGTCAATTAAGCTGTCAGCCATCAGCTACCAGCGGTCAGCTCAAAAATAGTTCTCAATTCTAACCATGCAATCAACAGCTGACTGCTGATGTCTGAAGGCTTTTATCGGGCGGTTAGCTCAGTTGGGAGAGCGCCACGTTCGCAACGTGGAAGTCGGGGGTTCGAATCCCCTACCGTCCACCATTACCCATTAAATGAGTTCCTTTACCTATACAATTATAACGTACTGATTTACTGTTGCTTCGAGCCCTGAATTTAATGCTGTCAGTTGGCAAGGTTCCTGTAAAAAACTACGTAGACCGGGGGAGGAAATATAATTTCCATTCCAATTTTCCTCTTTAATCCATGGGGTGCTATTTTATAAGACCATGCTACTTTGCAGTGCAATTTTATGTCATCCCCGCCAGGAGTCTGAAATGCTATTTTGTACTCGCTCCCTGGATGAAAGCGGGTTGTTGTACTCAACAGGTTTTTTGACTCTGTTTCCAGGCAGATCCCATCTTCGGCAATATTTTCGATAACCCCGTCACAACTGTCCTTTTCCGTCAGGATTCGTGCATCGATCTGAACATTTTTTCGCTCTGACCGCCTTCGTTCCATTTCTGAATAGTATCATTATTGTTCTATTTTTTAAAGGTATTCAGATCACAAACACTGCATCTGTCATGTTCACTCATGCAAATAAACAGCCGCTTCAGGAGATCATTTTCAGATCCCGGCAGGGAGGGGATGAGAATCATGAAACATTATTCACTCCATGGTATATACTCTGGATATCAGGAACTGATCGTGGAAATGAAGTCAAACATCACCCTTATAGGAATGCCTGGAGCGGGGAAGAGCACTGTAGGCATCATCCTTGCCAAATATCTTTCATTCGGCTTTCTTGATACGGATATCCTGATTCAGATGAGCCGGCAAAAATCGCTTCAGCAAATTATCAGTGAAAGTGACCACCTCAATTTGAGAAAAATTGAGGAAGAAGAAATCCTGAAAGTAGATGTAGCAAGCCATGTAATAGCAACAGGCGGCAGTGCTGTCTACAGTAACCCGGCCATGTTACATTTACAGGGAATATCACAAGTCGTATTCCTGAATGTATCCTTCGAAAACATTAAGAAACGAATTCATGATTTTGATACAAGAGGAATTGCAAAGGCAGATACACAGACATTTGAGGATCTCTTTCATGAACGACAGGCCCTGTACCGGGAGTATGCAGATGTGACTGTTGACTGCAATGAGCTTAATCAGGAAGAAGTCGCCAGGAGAATAACATCAAAAGTCGGCATTTGAGGCGAAAAGGTTTACTATAAAAAATGAACATCTTTCAAAACAACTTAGCGCTTATGGGGCAGAGCCCCATATAAATAAATGGGCCGTGCCTTCAAATACTATTGTTTACTTCTGAACTTTCGCACTACTGCATTTTTTTTGCACGAAAGAGGTTCCCCGGATGGGCCAACCGGAATCCTATCCATGCCCCCCGGGCACCGGGTACGTTCCATCGGCGGGTAGTCGTCCATACAAGTTCGGGCAGCGGATTCCAGGATCCCCCGCGCATCACTTTCGCTTTTCCCTCTTCCGGACCTGCGGGATTGTATTTCGGACTGACGCGATAATATTCACTGTCCGCCCAGTCAGACACCCATTCATAGACATTTCCCGACATGTCATAGAGACCTTCTTCATTTGCTCTGAAACTCCCGACAGGGGAAGTAAACACATAACCGTCATCATATTCCTGTCCCGATATTTCTCCGAGCAGTTCCTTCCTGGCCGTCTTATCGGCAATATTATCAGAAGGCTCTCCTTTTCCCCAGCTGAATTGAAAATCCTTCCCTCTGCTCCTGGCTGCATACTCCCACTCGGCTTCCGTCGGAAGGCGGTAGTCTTTTCCACTCTTTTCATTCAACCATCTGATATACTGCCCCGCGTCGTTCCAGCTCACACAGACAACGGGGTCATTGCGGGTCTGCAAAAAACCTGCGTTGCGCCAGTTAAACTCCATTTTCTTACTCTCCCCATTCCCTTCCCAACTGTGGCATCCATCCTGCTGTTCTGCTTCTGTCATGTAACCGGTCCGTTCAACAAACTGTTTGAACTCCCTCACCGTCACTTCGTGTTTTCCAAGGTAGTAATCGTCAAGACACACCTCATGAACAGGTTTCTCCCGCGGGAATTCTTCGGTGAAGACATTGCCCATATGAAAGCAGCCGCCCTTCACAAAGACCATGTCCTGCGCAATTTCCTGAATCCTGCTGTCCTGCTCCAGAGCAGACGACGCTGTCTTTCCCGACGACACATGACAGACCAGGAAGAAGAGTATCAACAACTGAAATGTCCTCATTTACTTATTACCTCCATCAATGGTTGTTCCCGAACCTATTCCCTTTATAACCCCTGTTACTATTCATGCAGTGAAGCAGGTATGTCGAAAATACGAATTGTGAGCGGCGCTTGCAGAACATTATTTAGAAACACTCTGGATGGTAATTATGGAGAAAGACACTTCATCATAAATGTATTTCGCCGCATTCAATACGTTTTTGAGATATGCCTGCTTTGCTGCTGACATTTATGAATAATGCGGCTTAATAGACCCATCCGGCATGTCTCCATGTGTCCAGACCCTGCCGGTTGAAGTATGCAAAATTCTCTGTCTTCCATAGTTGTTTATCCTTGCCGATCCATTCAACGGGCAGTTTCATATTGTTTCCTGGCTTTCCTGCTCCATAGGCAGTTACCTTTACCATTAACCCAACCTCTTCAGACTCCCCGCGAAAAAGGACTGGGCTGCTGACTATGATTGCATCAATGTAGGGAGTATATTTATCAAAATCCTTTTTGTGAAAATGCGCTTTTATGAATGCCAGTCCTTCCTGTATAAATTCCCGTGCTCCGGACACCTCGAGTTCATCTTCACTGACCCCGGAATGTTTCATACTCATTAAAGAAACGCCTGAGATATCGGAAGGGTATGAAAACCCGTGTGACTCAACATACTCCCTTGCCGAATCATTGCCTGAACAGGAAGAACTCAGCATCACTGCGACTATGGAAACAGCATAGAGGGCCATGAATGATAAAGAAGTGAGTCGGCGAAAGATAAAAATCATATTTCTCATTTGGAATTTATATCATGGAGAGCCCGTTAAAAACAAGGAGCAGACTACTGTTTTAATCTGTCAAGGCCTTCCATTGCAGGCTGGAAATATTCCGAATCAGCCTTAAGATAATCAATGGCTCTCCCGTAATTCTCCGCCGCCTTTGATTTCTGTCCCTTTGCCTCATGTGCACGGGCAAGCAGGTAATGGTTTTCCCCTGATTTCATCCTGTGCAGGCCGGAATTATAGGGAAACCGTTTCAGTGCATTTGCCCTCACCATAATGGCACCTTCCAGGTTGCCCTGTTTCTCGTAGACCGCTGCCACCGTATCGAAGGGGTCAATGTTGATTGATAAAAGGTAACGCATGTCTTCCTGTCGGGCTCCCTCTGCCAGTTCTATTATCCTTCGCCCCTCTTCCAGTATCTCCCCCTGATACACATCTTTGTTCATCAGGTAAAGATCAAGAAGCAGTGCACGGACGGGGATAGATTCGGGCGCCATGGAAATATGGTTTTTCATTTTCATAATCGCCGCACTATAAGAGGTAAGACCGGCCATGTACTTTCTCACATCCGCTTCGGCCTCGTTTAATACATTTTCTTTCCTGAGCCAGACCGAAATGCTTTTTGCCAGCTCCGATAACCGGACAGGGATTTCTCCATCATTCTCTCCCGAGAGGTTAAATGACTTCTCCGGTTCCGCCTCACCCTTCTCCTTAAGGAAGGCATCGATCCTCCATGAATCGCCGAAATACAGAAGGTCTCCATATATATAAAACCGGGCATTCACGGCGCTATTTATTTTCTCAAAGAGCAGAGGCTCAATGTTCCAGAGAATACCTCCCCTTTTTCTGTTGCCATCCTTTTCCGTCCACAGGTGCACCGGTTCAATTTCATAGAGCTTTTCTCTGACAACTTCTACGGGTACAATCTGAAGAAATTCAAAACGGGAAAACTCTGATTGCAGCAACGCTGGAATGCTCATGTCAAGAGAACTTTTTTGTACATCATTGAAAGGATAGATCGCCAGGCTGATTTTTGCCGGACCTGACTCTGCATTCGACATTGCTGAGGGACTTCCCAGGATGCAGAGAATGAATAACAGACCCGTGCAGGCCTTGATTTCGTTCATTGCCCTATTAATTCTGTCTTTTCGGGGCGGCAGCGTCATCTATTTATTATACAAAAATTCCCGTTCGCCTTCTTTTCCAACCATTTCAGGGCCCTGTCCTTCTCTTTCATTCCCGGCCGATTGAGATCCTGTTCACTCTTCTCACTGATCAATAACTGCATTTTTCGGGCGAACAGGTAAAGACTCTGCTGAGGTGCAGTTCCCCGTATAAAGCAACCCTTCACCATGACAATCAGGGCAGGTCTGACAGGACAAACCTCATTGTTTTTTAATGATTATTTGCATGAAGGTTGCCTAATTGAAGCTGACATTCTATAATAATCCGTCTTAATCGCTGTCTATGTTAATAATCAGAAATGTGGAGACATAATGAGGCTTGAAGGGAAAAATGCTTTAATAACCGGTGCGGCCCAGGGAATTGGAAAGTCCATTGCACTCGGAATGGCGCAGGAAGGCGCCAATATAGCAATAGCCGACGTGAATATGGAAAGTGCGCAGGAGACATCCCTGGAGATTGCTTCAAAGGGTGTGAAGAGCACAGCAATGAAACTCGACGTATCAAATCATGAAGATGTTGCACACGTTATGAAAGCATTCACCGAAGAGTTCGGCTCACTCGACATCCTCGTAAATAATGCAGGCATCACGCGAGACGGACTGCTCATGCGGATGAAGGAAGAGGACTGGGACGCTGTTCTGAATATTAACCTGAAGGGTTCTTTCTTATGCTGTAAAGAGGCAATCAGGATAATGGCAAAACAGCGGTACGGAAAAATTATCAGTATTTCATCTGTGGTTGCATTTATGGGAAATGCGGGGCAGGCAAACTACAGTTCTTCAAAAGCCGGCCTTATCGGGCTGACCAAGACTATCGCCAAAGAATACGCAAGCCGGGGAATACGGGCAAATGCAGTGGCCCCGGGATTTATCCAGACGGCAATGACAGATAATCTCAGTGACGAGGTCAAAGATGAAATGAAGAAAAACATCCCCCTCGGGGTTTTCGGCACGCCGGAGGATGTGTCCAGTGCCGTAATTTTTCTCGCCTCAAAGGAGGCAGATTACATAACAGGCCAGGTTATTCATGTAAACGGCGGCATGTATATGTAATATATGAAAATTGTCCTGCAAAAATGTATAATTGATTTCCTGCAGTAAGAAATAAATATTAAGGAATAGAATAAAAAACGGAGGTGCTCAATGTCAGTTGAAGCAAAAGTAAAAGATATAATAGCAAAACAGCTCGGTGTTGATATGGAAAAGGTAACACTCGAAGCATCATTTATAGAAGATCTGGGAGCCGATTCACTTGATACGGTAGAACTTGTTATGGCCTTTGAAGAGTCATTCAATATCGAAATACCTGATGAAGACGCAGAAAAGATTTTAAAAGTGCAGGACGCTACTCAATATATAGAAAACAAGTCCAGTTAAATAGTAAATTTGTATCTTTGGAAAGCCCGCAGGAAGGAAGTCCGCGATTGAGAGAACGTTTATCCGCCCCTTAATGACGGATCATTTTGGCCTGCTGCCGGGTTCACACATCAGATACTATTAAAGACAGGGTATGAAAAGAAGAGTAGTAATAACAGGAATGGGAATGATAACACCTCTTGGTGCTGATACCGGAAAGTCATGGGAAGGGCTTCTACAGGGACGGTCAGCAATCGGGAGGATCACCCATTTTGATCCTGAAGGGCTCCCATGCCAGATTGCCGCAGAAGTCCCTGACTTCGACATAGACAGGCATATTGAAGTGAAAGACCAGAAAAAGATGGACAGGTTTATTCACTTTGGTCTTGCTGCAGCATCCATGGCCATGCATGACTCGGGACTGGAAGTGACGGACAGCAATGCACACAGAATCGGAGTTATTGTTGGCGCTGGAATCGGAGGGTTGTCCTCAATCGAAAAATTTACAAAGATTATTAATGAACGGGGAGCGAAAAGGGTTTCTCCCTTCTTCATTCCCATGACAATCATCAATCTTACCTCGGGACAGATTTCTATCCGCTTTGGTGTAAAAGGCCCGAATTCGGCAGTTTCAACGGCCTGCGCTACAGGTACTCACGCAATCGGGGATTCCTTTAAGCTTATCCAGCACGGCTCTGCAGACGCAATGATCTGTGGAGGTTCAGAGGCGGTGATTACACCCCTGGGCATTGCGGGCTTCACCTCTATGAAGGCCCTTTCAACGAGAAATGATGAGCCTGAAAAAGCAAGCAGACCCTTTGACCGTGACAGAGACGGCTTTGTCATGGGAGAAGGAGCCGGCATTCTCGTGATAGAAGAACTGGATCATGCGCTGAACAGAGGTGCGCGGATTTATGCGGAAGTGATCGGCTATGGACTGAACTCGGACGCCTATCACATAACAAGCCCTTCTCCAAACGGTGAAGGTGCCGCCAGCTGTATGAATTCTGCCATTGCCGATGCGGCCATTGAGCCCGGACAGGTGAACTACATTAATGCTCACGGAACATCTACCAAATATGGAGATGAAATAGAAACGTCTGCTGTTAAGACGGTATACGGCGAACACGCCTACAAACTCTGCGTAAGTTCCACAAAGTCGATGATCGGGCACCTGCTCGGCGCATCGGGGGGAGTGGAGGCTGCAATTTGCGCACTCGGCATTTACAATCAGAAAGTACCGCCCACTATTAACCTTGACAATCCTGATTCAGAGTGCGACCTTGACTATGTTCCCCATACTGCAAGAGACCTTGACCTGAATATAGCAATGTCTAATTCATTTGGATTCGGTGGAACGAATGCATGCATCATCCTCAAAAGATTTGACCGATCTTGAAGATCTCTTAGGGTACACCTTCAAGAAAAAGTCTCTCCTGAAAGAAGCTGTTACCCACAAATCCTATGCCCACGAAAAAGCAAATAACCGGATGTCCTTCAACGAACGCATGGAATTTCTCGGTGATGCTGTCCTTGAATTAATTATCAGCGAATATCTTTTCACATTCTATCCTGAATACACCGAAGCAGATCTCTCAAGAATCAAGGCCTACGTCGTTCAGGAATCCACATTGGCTGAAGCGGCAAAAAATCTTGAGATCGGCGTCCATCTCCTTCTGGGCAAAGGGGAGGAAATGACAGGGGGAAGAGAGAAACCTTCATTACTTGCCGATGCCTTCGAGGCAGTGCTGGCCGCTCTTTATCTGGACGGGGGATATAAAAGTGCCAGCGATTTCGTTCTCAGACAATTAGCGGACAAAATAGACCAACTGACAAAAAACAATTTCATTTTTGATTTTAAAACAAAACTTCAGGAGGAGGCACAGGCACGGTTCGCTGTCCTTCCGAGATATGTCACCCACAATGAAGAAGGCCCGGAGCATGAGAAAACCTTCGAGGTTAAAGTGTATATAAAAGATGATTTCATTGGTTCCGGGAAGGGCAAAACAAAAAAAGCGGCAGCTCAGAAGGCCGCTGAACAGGGATTGAATAAAATCAACGAAGACAGCCCATAACCGACGGTTCGGGGCTGTCTTCTCAGTGAAAGGAATATTATGCCTCTTACATACAAAGCATCCGGTGTCGACATTCACAAGGGGAACAGGCTGGTAGACATCATTAAGCCGCTGGCGCGGTCCACTTTCAAGCCCTATGTGATGGCTGACATAGGGTCCTTCGGAGCTTTATGCTCGCTGGACACGAAGCGGTATAAAAATCCTGTTCTTGTCAGCGGCACAGATGGTGTGGGAACAAAGCTGAAAATTGCGTTTATGATGAACAGGCACGATACGGTAGGAATAGACCTCGTAGCCATGTGCGTAAACGATGTCCTGACAAGCGGTGCCAGGCCTCTTTTTTTCCTCGATTATTTTGCATCGGGAAAACTCTCTACCCGTCAGGCCGGCAACGTTATAAAAGGCATTGCAGATGGGTGTAAGATGGCGGACTGTTCGCTGATCGGCGGGGAGACTGCCGAAATGCCCGGTTTTTATGACAAGGGAGAGTACGATCTGTCCGGTTTCACTGTCGGCGTTGTGGACAAGAAAAATATTATCACCGGTTCTGAGATCAGGAATGGAGATGTACTGATCGGACTCGGTTCGAGCGGAATTCACAGCAACGGGTATTCCATGGTGAGAAAACTTTTCTTTGACATAAAAAAATACAGCCCGAAAAAGAAGATAAAGGAGCTTGGCTGCTCAATCGGTGAAGAGCTCCTGAAACCCACACGGATTTATGTGAAAAGTGTATTAAAGGCTATCGACAATTATTACGTAAAGGGAATCGCCCACATTACTGGAGGGGGACTAACAGAAAACCTCCCTAGAATCCTATCCCGAAAATCAAACTTAAAATTCGTTCTTGAAAAAGACAGCTGGCCTGTCCACACAATCTTTAATCTTATCCAATCAATGGGCAACGTATCAGACGCTGAGATGTATAAGACCTTCAATATGGGAATCGGCATGGTCCTCGTTGTATCAAAAACCGATTCACAGAAGATAGTCAGGAGAATGAAACGGCTCGGGGAAGATGCGTACATTATAGGTCATGTTGAAAGAGGGAAGAGAGCCGTTCTATATGTCTAAAGGTATTGAATGACTTGATCAATCTAAAAAACAACCTCCCCTTCCCCCTCCTTGGTAAGGAGGGGAGATACAGAGGGGTAATGGTAAATTTTTCTATCCGATAATCACCCATCTTTGTTTGAATTTTGAGTAATTGAAATTTATTTGTAATTTGTTATTTGATATTTGGAATTTCAGTCACAAATAAGGGGAGGGATTTTATAATGCTTACACTGGGAGTTCTTGCATCAGGATCAGGTTCCAATTTTCAATCGATAGTCAATAACATTGAATCAGGATATCTGAATGCCAGGGTAGCCGTGCTCATAAGCGACAAACCGGATGCCTATGCCATTGAGAGAGCAAAGAAGCACAATATAGAACACCTGGTGCTAAATCCGAAAGACTTCCCTGATAAAGATGCCTACTATTCACATATAGCAAAAGAACTCAAACGGCGCGGAGTTGAGTTAGTTATACTGGCCGGCTTCATGCGCGTCGTGGGCAAGGCGTTGATAGATGAGTACCGGAACAGAATAATGAACATCCACCCTGCCCTGCTCCCTTCCTTTCCCGGCCTTCACGGACAGAAACAGGCGGCTGATTACAGTGTGAAGATTTCCGGATGCACAGTCCACTTTGTCGATGAAGGCATGGACACTGGTCCCATCATCATTCAGGCAGCAGTTCCTGCTTACCACGATGATACGGAAGAGACGCTGGGTAAGCGGATACTGAAGCAGGAGCACAAAATTTTCCCCTATGCCATTAAGCTTTATTCTGAAGGGAAGATTACGCTTGAAAGCCGGAAGGTGGTCATCTCAGGTGATCGGGAGGACTTTGCAGTTGCCAATCCGCCAATCGATGAATTGAAAACGTAAACCTTTGCGTCCAGGCTTACCCGAAAATAACAGCAGCAGTTCATGAATTTGAGATTCAAGACCCGACCTGTTTTGTCTTCCGCGTTCATTGGCCCCAATCGTACAGCCAAAGAGGTTCAGGTTACTTCCTGTTAATGTCCCGGTGCCCCAGTCTGCCCATAAAACGCAGGCAAAATTTCTAGTGCCCACTTGATTTGACGAAAAAGTGGGCGCAATTAAAGTTTGGGCTGTAAAAACTTCAAAAATATCTTATAAATTCAGGAATAAGGAAGGTTTAGTCCCAATAAATTATTTTAGCAGTCCTGCTGGCACTCTGTCCTCTTCTTTATTCTTTCACCTGAGGGCAGAACAATAGAGGCCCCATCAAATGCAGCCTGGCCTACTGCTTTTCTTGCTATCATGAGGATCTCTTTCATATTGACCGGACGTTCTGTTTGCAGACTTTCTTCTATGACAATGTCTGTATCGAAGACAACCCTGCTCATTATTTCATCGACGACAGATTCAGGTTCAATCCCCCCGTCGCGGCCTTTTGCAATGATTGCACATATGTCTGATTTAATTCCTGATAATTCCTCGGTCATACTGACAGTCCTCATATTTAATGATTTTTGTATCATGGCGTCTCCTCCTCTGTTCTGTTTGCTGGTATGTGTATAGTAAAAGCAATTCCCCTGCCAGCCGTACAACTCATTGATTTAACGATTATTTATAGATTTCTTCTTACTCGAGCACATCTGATTTTCGGTATCAGTTACCCTTTCCCGGTAATACTTCCATGATATAAGCGGGGTCAAACCTTCAAACGTCACTTATAGATTAGTGAATAATGAAGGTTTGACCCCATACACTGGGGCTCTGGGTTAGAAGGCAGTACCATGAGACTCTATGGTTGAACAATTGCGTACAGATAGTACTAAGGAGATAAGGGGGTCAGGTCTTGAATCTTGAATTCCTGACCTGACCCCGACTTTTAAAGCTCAAATTACTCTTTCATCATCCCCGGCGTCGATGGGGGATGCTATTTGACCATTGAGGGAGTGGACGTAGGCTTTTCTTTAATCCCCCCTGCGGGCTCCATGGGTTTGTGGCACCCTGTGACCAGAGCGAGTGAAAATACAACTGCCAGGGCAAGCATCAGGTTTAAACATTTTTTCATATTTAACATCTCCTTTCTTTTTGGGCTTAAGTCAAAGACCCGAACCATAGTAATCATTCACAATCATTTTCATTTCCTGAACGTCACGTGTATTAAGACGGTAATGACACGTTTTGTATAGTACAATAATTATTCGGAGATAGGGTTGGATATCTTAAATTGCATTATATAAATGGGGCTCTGCCCCAAACCCCGGGATGCCCTTCCGGCGGAGGTACTTTTTGCAGGCATAAAAAGTACCCAAAAATGCGCCCCGGGAACCGAGTTCTTAACGGCTCTTCAGTCGACCTCCGGGGAGTTAATTTGAACTCGCTCCACTCAAACATAAATTAACTCTTTTCCCTCCGATCTCCCTCAGAGCCTAAACTCGCTAAAGGGGAAGGTCAAATCCCCCCTAACCCCCCTTTTCTAAAGGGGGGAATCCATCAGGATATATATTAATTTCCATAATGAATCATTTATTCTTTAAATCCCCTTTGATTGTTTTAGGTCAGATGCAGGACTGAACGCGTTAAGAATTAAAAGGAGAAGCGAAGCGGCTTTTTTAATTTAGTGTTCAGGCCTGTAGCTGACCGTGAAGAAACAATCTTTGGGGCGCCCTTCTTTTGATTCCGTTTTCTTGGGCGCGCAAGAAAATGAATCAGGGTTTGGGGCAGCGCCCCATATTCAATAAATTAAAAAGTCACTTCAGTTCCTCGACAGGAAAGCTTCGATCGTAGCTATGCACGCCTTCAGCGTCAAAATCTGTGCCGTTGTATGTGTGCGCAGATGTTCTGGTTCTTTACAAATATTTTTTATGAAATTGAAAATATATCTACGATTGTCCGATATAAAATAGAGACAGTAATGCATCACCGAATTGATTTAAAAATGCTGTTATAATTAAAGAGGAGCAGCCGGACAGGAAATGAAAGAATGAATCAAAAGGACGACACCTCACTCTTTAGAACGATCAGTACAGCATTCCTGATACTGATCATGCATGTGCTCCTGCTTGGAACCATAGGGGCCCTCATTCTTTTCTTCTATGGCGTTGTCAATCACATGGTCTGGATCGCAATCGGTGTTGCCTGCCTGTCCATAGGCGGCTACTTTTTCTTCAGACGTATACGCTCAGACAGTAAGGTGCTGAAAGATATTGCGGGCGGCTCTTTCAAGGGAAAGACTGTTGAAGTGAGTTTTTTGGGAGGTGTAGCAAACTTCAAGATCAGCGATTCGCAGACCGGTCAGGAATTGAGTCAACTCGAATCAGATCAGCCCAGGCAGTTGGAAGCTCCTGATTCTGACCGCGCCACGACCCTTACTGAGCTTGCACGTCTCTATGAAAAAGACCTGATCAATAAGGACGAATTTAATAAAGCCAAAGACGAACTCCTTAAATAGATTAAGAGCGGGTGATTCTCCATCTTCCGTTCATTTTCAAAGTAATTCACGCACCCTCCCTGTCACGCTCCTGTCACAGTCATCATGTGCGCTGCACAGTGATGTCGAACTAAATATTACATAAATTCAGGATGTTACAAATGGCATTCTATTTGCAATATTGCGCATATATATCGCTCAAGGAGAATGCTGATGGTATCTATAATTTCGAAGGCCTGTTTCATTATGTTGCTGCTCCTGATCTTTATTGGAATCTACTGTTTTTATTTCATGAATGACTCTGTTTATAAATTCATTCTTTGCCTTAAAAGAACAAATCATTTATATAAACCATATATCAAGAATAGCAGCGCGTAATGAGCAGGAGGTTCAGATGAATAGTAAATTATATCCAGCATACGGACACCCGAGGGGCTCCAGTAAATCACCTTGGTACCGCATAGACAATAGCAGGATTTATTCCAGCTATGGACACCCTGACGGGAGAAGGCCGTCACCCCAATTCATTATTAAAGGTAGCAAGGTATACACATCACATCTTCACCCAATGGGAATGAGCGGCAGTCCATGGTTCCAAATCAAGGATAACAAACTTTACCCGGCAACAGGGCATCCTGATGGATACTGCACTCGTCCATGGTTTGTTATTGAGGAGGGCGAGTAAGTATTACACACATTCAAGTAGAAGAACTCATGCTCATATCTGAAAGATCTTCACAGGTTCCTGAAGTATTCAATTGTCTTATTGAGGCCATCCTCAAGTTTCACCGTCGGTTTCCACTGCAGGGCTTTTCTGGCAAGTGTGATTTTAGGCTGGCGCTGGGTTGGATCATCATGGGGCAGCGGTTTGAACACAATTTTTGATTTAGATTTTGTGAGTTCTACGATCTTATGAGCAATTTCAAGTATAGTATACTCTACAGGGTTTCCGAGGTTTACCGGCCCTGTAAAATCATCAGGTGAATTCATCAATTTTATAAAGCCGGTGATCATGTCATCAACATAACAGAAACTTCGTGTCTGTTTCCCCTTTCCATACACGGTAATCGGTTTCCCCTTCAGTGCCTGCATAATGAAGTTACTAACCACACGGCCGTCATCGGGATGCATTCGAGGGCCATAGGTGTTAAATATTCGCGCAACTTTCACTTTAAGGTTATGCTGCCGGTGATAGTCAAAAAACAGGGTTTCGGCACAGCGTTTGCCTTCATCATAGCATGACCGAATACCGACGGGATTCACGTTCCCCCAGTATGATTCGGGCTGCGGATGGACCATCGGGTCACCATACACTTCAGACGTTGACGCCTGGAATATTTTTGCTTTTATCCTTTTCGCCAGGCCAAGGACATTGATCGCTCCATGAACCGACGTTTTTGTGGTCTGCACCGGATCGTGCTGATAATGAATCGGTGATGCAGGACAGGCAAGATTATATATCTCATCTACTTCCACATACAGAGGAAAACATACGTCATGTCGCATTATTTCGAAGTAGGGATTTTTTATAAACTCTACAACGTTGGACCTGCGGCCTGTATAAAAATTATCTAGACACAGGACTTCATTTCCTTCCTGCAGCAGTCGCTCACACAGATGTGAGCCGAGGAAACCTGCCCCTCCGGTAACGAGAATTCTTTTCATATACTCCTCACGTTTAAATAGTGATGTATTTTAGCATAGACAAAGAGCAAATTATTGATGAAATAATTTTTCTGGTCCCCCTCTCATTTCAATACTTCACAATATATAACCCGCTCTTTCTTGACAATGTTTTTCCCTGTTGAATATAATGGCGTAATTTTCAGCATTCATCTTAGACATTATATTCATGGAGGTATAGTATGAAAAATGGAATAACAAGGCTGTTGATTCTACTCTCTGTCATGTCACTGGCAGTAATTCTGTCCTGTACCAAAAAGGATTCTTCCACGATAAAATTAGGTGTTGCAGGATCTCACAGTGGTGATCTTGCCTCATATGGACTCCCTTCGGTCAAAGCGGCTGAACTCGTCGTTGACGCTGTCAATGAAAAGGGAGGTGTCCTTGGCCAAAGAGTTGAACTGCTCGTTGAAGATGACGTCTGCAAACCTGAAATAGCGACAAACACTGCAACAAAACTTGTATCCCTTGGTGCCCATGTAGTTCTCGGGCATATATGCAGCGGTGCAACAAAAGCGGCACTCGGAATATACAAGGATACAAACCTTATTGCAATGTCGCCTTCAGCTACAAACCCTCCCCTGACTCAGAGCGGTGATTATCCCAATTTTTTCCGAACCATTGCGTCTGATGATGCTCAGGCAAAGCTCGAAGTTAATTTTGCACTGGATGTGTTAAAGCTGAAAAAAATAGCGGTGCTGCATGACAAGGGGGATTACGGAAAGGGTCTTGCAGAATTTGCCAGACTTTTTCTTGAAGAATCGGACAAGGCGGACGTTGTTCTCTATGAAGGAATCACACCCGGAGCAGTCGATTATTCCGCAGTGGTCCATAAAATAAAGAACTCCGGAGCCGAAGCTGTCATATATGGAGGATACCATCCTGAAGCATCGAAAATAGTTATGCTGATGCGCAAAAAGAAGATGGAGACAGTCTTTATTTCCGATGATGGTGTCAAAGACGTCACCTTCATAAAGGTTGCAGGCAATAATGCAGAAGGCGTTTATGCAACAGGGCCGAAAGATGTATCAAAAAACCAGATGGCTATTGCGGCAAATGAGGCCCACAAGAAAAAATACGGCTCAGATCCCGGAGCTTTTTTCCTGAATGCCTATGCAGCTGCACAGGCCCTTCTGAATGCAATAGAGAAAGCAGGCTCAACGGACTATAAAGCCGTTGCGAAGGCCCTGCGAACTGAATATGTAGACACACCGCTCGGGAAAATCAGTTTTGATGAGCGGGGAGATGCAATAGGCGTCGGCTTTTCCATGTACCAGGTACGAAACGGTGCATATATTGAATTAGAGTAGCATATGCTAATCTGACTACCCGGGGCACCTGTTCTGTGCCCTCTCGTCAGTTCTGCCTTTTTGCATTCCACCCCATCGGCCGGAGTATTTCTCTTGCATCAGTAGCATGTACCCTCTTAAAGCATGGGGCAACCTCTTCATGCAACAACCGGAAAGAAAATAAATTTCAATAATTTCCAATATTGCGTATCATAGTAAGCAATTATGCAATATTTCATCGAACTTTTTATGGGAGGCCTGACGAGAGGCAGTATCTATGCATTGATTGCCCTTGGCTATACAATGGTGTATGGAATTATTGAGCTCATCAACTTCGCCCATGGAGAAATCTATATGATTGGTGCATTTACTGCCCTCATCGTTGCCAGTGTCCTGACATTACATGGTTTTAACGAAGTCGCCATACTGGTACTGGCATCACTGGTTGCTGTCATCTATTCATCTGCCTATGGGTATACTATTGAAAAAATTGCCTATAAACCTCTTCGCCACGCACCCCGCCTCTCTCCGTTGATAAGCGCCATCGGCATGTCTATATTCCTTCAAAACTATGTACTGCTGGCACAGACATCGGATTTCCTCCCCTTCCCGAGCCTCATTCCCGAATTTCATTTTATGGAGCAATACGAACACATTTTCAGTTCCGCAGAATTAATGATATTTCTGACAACAGCATCGGTAATGATTATTTTAACCGTGGTTATCAAATTTACGAAAATTGGAAAGGCGATGCGTGCAACAGCACAGGACAGGACGATGGCCATGCTCATCGGTGTTGATGTGAACAGGGTTATTTCGGCCACATTTATTATAGGATCTGCCCTTGCTGCGATCGGTGGAGTTCTCATTGCATCCCATATCGGCCAGATTAATTTTTACATAGGTTTTATAGCGGGCATCAAGGCATTCACTGCAGCAGTTCTGGGAGGGATCGGCAGCATCCCCGGAGCTGTCCTGGGCGGATTCATTCTTGGGTGGACAGAGAGCTTTGCGACCGGTTATGTATCAAGCGACTATGAGGATGTTTTTGCGTTTGCACTTCTTGTGCTCATACTGATATTCAGACCGGCAGGAATTCTCGGCAAATCGACGACACAGAAGGTGTAATTCAGAGAATGAATTTCAATGAAATGAAAAAGTCGTTCCTGGTTTCTCTGTGGTTCATGTTCCTTACATTCCCCATAATGGTTATTCGGGTGAATCCCATTGAAAAAATTATTGATTGGCGATGGGAAAACATGATCATCGTCGGAACAGGCAGTTTTTTTCTTTCCTTCCTGTGGCGTTATTTATTGAAAAAAAAAGAAGCAGCGCTTGAAAATAATAAGGCAGGGGAAAAGACCGGAGCTCAATTTGCCGACAGCCTTCGAACGCATCCAAAGTTTCATTTCGCAGGACGTGCAATTCTTGTACTGATTATCGTAACGTTCCCGTTTCTCTTCTCTATCTATCAGGTAAACATTATGACAACGGCCCTGATGTACGTGGTACTCGGCCTTGGCCTGAATATTGTTGTGGGACTTGCAGGACTCCTTGATCTGGGATATGTAGCCTTTTACGCCGTTGGCGCATACAGTTACGGACTGTTAAATCATCACTTCGGTCTTGGCTTCTGGACTGTGCTGCCGCTCGGTGCTTTTATAGGGGCTGTCTTCGGAATACTTCTCGGGTTTCCCGTCCTCCGGCTGCGGGGTGACTACCTTGCCATTGTAACTCTTGGATTCGGGGAAATCATCAGACTTATTCTGGAAAACTGGAATGAGTTTTCTTTTGGACCAAGCGGAATCGCCAATATATCGAGACCTTCTTTTTTCGCCATGGACCTGTCTCTTCACGGAGCGACAATCTACCTCTATTTTTTGATGATCGGCCTGGCATTGTTTACAGTCTTTGTCGTGAACAGGCTGCAGAATTCCAGGATAGGCAGGGCATGGGTTGCCCTGAGAGAAGACGAAGTAGCCTGTCAGGCTATGGGTATTGATAAAACAAAGACAAAGCTCTCCGCCTTTGCTCTCGGTGCAACATGGGCCGGCATGATGGGGGTCATGTTTGCTGCCAAGACAACCTTTATCAATCCGTCAAGTTTTACATTTCTCGAGTCTGCAATAATACTTTCCATTGTTGTGATCGGTGGCATGGGGTCTATCATCGGTGTTGTCATCGGGGCCTTCGTCCTGATCCTTCTTCCCGAATATCTGAGAGCTTTTTCCGATTACCGGATGCTTCTGTTCGGAGGGATTCTTGTCATAATGATGGTCTTCCGCCCTCAGGGTATTATCAGTAATGTACGCCGCACGTACACTTTCGAAGGACTGGAAAATGATTAAAAAACCGGATAGTCAACCCCGTCCGATATTGGAAGTCAGGCAACTCACCATGGACTTCGGCGGCCTTCGCGCTATTGACAACCTTGATCTCGATATCAAAAGAGGGGAAATTCTGGCACTTATCGGCCCAAACGGTGCAGGAAAAACAACTTTATTTAATTGTATTACCGGAATCTATACTCCTTCCGGCGGGGATATATTCATGCTGGTCCGCAGCAAAAAAAGGGAACCCATAAAGGGACTCAAACCAAACAAGGTTACTGCAAAGGGAATGGCCAGGACCTTTCAAAACATACGCCTTTTCCCCACCATGACAGTTCTCGAAAACATTATGATCGGCCGTCATTGCCGCACCCGTGCCCGAATTGCAGGTGCTATTTTCAGGGGAAAATCAACGATGAGAGAAGAGAAAGAAGTTGTGAATACAAGTTATGAAATTCTCGAAAAAATAGGCCTTGCATCCTCAGTGAATGAAATCGCTAAAAACCTGCCCTACGGTGACCAGAGACGTCTTGAAATAGCACGGGCCCTGGCAACGGAACCTTCTCTCCTGCTGCTTGACGAGCCGGCTGCGGGAATGAATCCCCGAGAAACCAGAGTGCTTGATACGCTCATCACAAAAATTCGTGATGAAGAAGGCATTTCCATCCTGTTGATAGAGCACGATATGAAACTTGTAATGAGAATATCCGACCGGGTCACTGTGATGGATTATGGGAAAAAAATTGCCGAGGGGACCCCAGATGAAATAAAAAACAATCCATCGGTTATCAAGGCATAC
Organism: Thermodesulfovibrionia bacterium; assembly: GCA_945786855.1. Lineage (GTDB taxonomy): Bacteria > Nitrospirota > Thermodesulfovibrionia > UBA6902 > UBA6902 > CALZGI01. Next base: position 36,753 of record CALZGI010000254.1, read on the forward strand.
CTTGGAGAAGAGTTCGTTGCTTAAACTCTGCAATATTCAAACATACTATGGCAATATACAGGCCCTGAAAGGAGTCAACGTGGAAATCTCTGAGGGTGAAATTATCACTCTCATTGGTGCAAACGGCGCAGGAAAGACAACAACCCTGATGTCTGTTTCAGGAATAGTTCCTGCGAGATCAGGGGAAATATTTTTTTTGGGTCAGCCCATCCACAGGATGCAGCCGAACAGAATTGTTTCTCTCGGAATTTCCCAGGTCCCTGAAGGACGTCACATATTCCCCCAGTTAACAGTCATGGAGAACCTTCACATGGGTGCATTTTTGAGAAATGACAAAAAGACGATAAGACAGGACATAGATTATATGTTTCAACTATTCCCCATGCTCACGCAAAGACGTCATCAGGCAGGAGGAACCCTGAGCGGAGGAGAGCAGCAGATGCTCGCAATATCCAGGGCCCTTATGGCACGGCCCCGTCTCCTGTTACTGGATGAGCCTTCATTGGGCCTTGCGCCCAAGATTGTCACGCAGATATTCGAAATTATAAAAAAAATCAACAGGGAGCAGAATACCACCATTTTTCTTGTAGAGCAGAATGCAAACCTGGCGCTCCAGGTGGCTCACCGGGGATATGTCATGGAAAACGGAAAAATCGTGCTTTCTGATTCTGCAGACAGCCTTCGTTCCAATGATGCAGTCAAAAAAGCCTATCTTGGTTTGTAAAACTATCAGAGAGGAACTGATGAGCAGCACACATCATTTGGCTACTCAATTTTCCAGAGGATCGGATTATCAGCATACTTTCGACCACCCTCTTCTTCCTGGCGACGGATTGCTTCTTCATGAATCAACTGGAATAAATGAAGGATAAACTCTCCGGACAAATCATATTCTTTTCCTTCCGCCTGTCTGCTTTCAAGAATTTCTTTCCAGCGATGGGGTTGATAAACTGAAATATTATTCGTTCGCTTCAGGTCACCCATCTTTTCAGCAATTTCCATCCGTGTGCCCAGCAGCTTAAGCAGATGTTCGTCTATGGTATCAACTTCATGACGGAGCTCTTTAATTCTTTGTTGAAACTCCTCACTGTCCCCAGTCTCACTCTTGACTGTCAGGCGTTTGATTAAATCAATGAACTGTTCAGGGGTAATTTGCTGACCAGAATCACTCAGGGCCTCCGTCGGATTTCTATGGACCTCAATCATCAATCCATCATAAAGCAAATCGAGAGCTTCCTGCGCAATCGAAAAAATCAACTCCCTGTTCCCGCAAATGTGACTGGGATCACAGAGAAGGGGAATGTCCGGGACCCGTCGTTTCAGTTCAATAGGAATTTTCCAGTTCGGGGTGTTTCTGTACAGCACTTTTTTCGATGTACTGAATCCCCGGTGGATTGCACCAATTCTCCTGAGGCCTGCGTTATAAAGACGCATTATGGCCCCAATCCAAAGCTCAAGGTCGGGGCTGATCGGGTTTTTCACAAAAAGGGGGATATCCGTTCCCTTCAAGGCGTCTGCAATTGCCTGTACCGCAAAGGGATTTGCCGTGGTTCGAGCTCCGATCCAGAGCACATCTATATTATGCTCCAGGCATGCCTTCACGTGATCAGGATTGGCAACTTCAGTCCCTACGGGCAGGTGCAGTTCATCCCGAACTCTCCCGAGCCATTTCAGTCCTTCCGGTCCTACTCCTTCGAAAGACCCGGGATGGGTCCTCGGTTTCCAGATCCCGGCGCGAAAAAATCCGACCCTTTGATCAACAAGCCCGCCAGCAGTCTGAAGCACCTGTTCTTCCGACTCGGCACTGCAGGGCCCGACAGAGAGAAACTTTTCCTTAAAAGGCAGGCCCCATTCTTTCAATGGTGTAATTGATAAATCCATATTGTGTACGCCCTCTCGTTCCTCGGTTGCTAATTACCTGACTTATTAAAACACAGGTGCTCTCGTAGTACTCAATTATACTAACTATGCCGCTATTCGTAAACCAGTCGTGAGTCATTGTTCTTGTCTTGCAGTGCGCATGGTTTCAGATTATTTATGAGTGATATCCCTCTTACATAGAAGGTGATATGCCACAAAACAGTTTATATTTCTCTTAACTTCCCGTTTTCTTCACACATAGTGAACAATTATCTCGGGCACGCTAATTGCATTTATTCACATAGGGAGGAAAGAATAATGAAAAAACAAAACTGTTGGGAAATTAAGAAGTGTGGAAGAGATCCGGGCGGCTCAAGGTCCGAAGAATTCGGTGTTTGTCCTGCTGCATCAGATACCAGTTCAGACAGCATTAACAGCGGCAGGAATGCCGGGCGACTTTGCTGGGCTGTAGCAGGAACCTTCTGCGGAGGTAAGGTTCAGGGTGTTTTTGCACAAAAACAGGTTTCATGTATGGCTTGTGAAGTTTTCAAGGAAGTAAAATCTGAAGAAGGGAATAACTTTACTCTTCTGAAATCAGTGAACACATGCCTTTCGTTTAAGGAATAAGCATCATTTTTCTCTGTTGATTGCTGACCGAGTTCCGTCTATGCCGCATTTCCTCTCATCTTTTATTGCCTCCCATCCTGCCCTCCTGGAAATATAATTGTTCTGACCTGCTCTCTCCCGCAGACTCCTCTCCTTCGCAGATTTTTTTTAGTGTCTAATATTGCAAATACTGTGTCAAGAGATTAGACTTAGTATTATTAATATAATAATCATCTATGGCATTGCAGGACAATTAATGTTACGAAAACTCATATTCCTTGGGAATATATATACATACAAGCTACAGGTCATGCTGGGCATGAAAAGATCAGACGTAATGTCGTCTATAAATAATTATTACAGAGAGGCCTTTAAAAAGCTCCGGAAAGAGGATATTGCAATTATCCTTCCTCACTGTCTGATAGACGATAAATGCCCTGCCAGATTTTCAAAGTCTGACGGTGTTCTGTGTACCAGATGCAAACTCTGCGGATGCGGGAAGATATTAGAGGCAGCGGAAACAAAAGGATATCAGTTTTATATTACTCCCAGTGTAGGTTTTACGAAAAGACTTGTCCAGAGAAAGAAGCTCAAAGGGGTAATCGGTATCGCCTGTGAGTATGAAATAGAAAAAGGCATACATTCGGAAAAAATCACCGCCCTCGGAGTACGAATGAATGGAACAAGTATAAAAACACAGGGCATTCGTCTGCATGAGTATGATTGTATGCGCAACAGCGTCGACTGGGATAAAATAGAAGCTCTGATGTGAACAACAGCGCCCGGTCTTCAGCTGTCTTGATCACGCCGAACAGAAAACAAGTACCCGCATAATGCTGTATTCAGTTCTGAAACAGTTGACTGAAAGAGAAAGACGATATCTGGAGAAAGCCCTCTACTCGTATTCCGGCTCCTCAAAGGTATAAATCTCGAGCAGGGAGAGGCAGAGCGCCGTTATCAGCGGCCCGAGGATGAAACCAAGAAATCCAAAAAAATTGATGCCGCCCAGGACGCTAAAAAACACCAGAAGGGTATGAAGTTTTGTGCGGCCGCCTATTACGAGCGGCTTAATGATATTATCAATACTGGTAATTAACAGAACACAATAGAGAAGAAATCCTATCCCCTTTGCATAACTTCCCGACAGGAGCAAATATATTCCCGTAGGCACCCATATGGTGGCACAACCGAAAAGTGGAACAAGAGAAAATATTGCCATTGCTGTCCCCCAGAATACAGGTGACTGCAGACCGAAAACCAGGAAGGCAAATCCTCCAAGCATACCCTGTGCTACAGCCACCGCCAGCCCTCCGTAAATTGCCGCCACGACCAGCTCCCGGACACGCTCTTCAAGCCTGTCTTTCTGATTTTCCGAGAAGGGCAGCAGTTTCTTGATAAACTTTGCAAGGGTGTCTCCGTCTTTAAGAAAATAAAATGTCGTTATACACATAATGATGAAACTAACAATAAGAAGAACCGCATTTTTAAAAACCGCGGATATATGCTCTGCAATGGTTTTCCCGATTGTCTTTAACGTATTCACTACTCCCTGCTGCAAGTCTATTCCCTTGAATATTTCATAGGAACCGATTTTTTCAAAAAAAGCTGCCACTCGGGGATAGTTCTGTATTTGCGTTAATGTATCAAAACCCTTTTCCTCAAGCAAATGGTAAACATCATTAATCTCGTCAACCAGTGAGCCCACAATTAACGAGAAGGGGCCAAGCATAATGATTAAAATAAGTATCAGGGTAATCAGAGATGCTGCCCACGGCCTTTTGATAGGCTTAAGCAGTAAACGGTAAAGCGGATAGAAAATGATGCTCAGAACCATGGCCCATGCTATTGTTATGAGAAAGGGACTGATCACCTGATAAAAAAGATAGAAAAGGGCGAGAATTATGGCAAGTGAAAATGTCTTATATAACCATTCCGCTTTCATGAGTACGTGAACCTTGCACGTAGTTTAACAGCATTGGATGAAAAATATAAGCTGAACTGTCCCGTCTCAAATAATCATGATATTCTTGAAAACGGGCATTTTCCATCAACTGCTTCGTCTGACTATCCTGCCCGGCAAAGAGCCTGTGAGAACTCCTTCGTAAAGGACGGGAATCCCGTTGACAAAAACATGATGTATGCCCTGTGGCTGTTGGAATGGTGCTGAAAAGTCAGCCCTATCAATTATTGCATCGGCATCAAAGATAGTTATATCAGCGAAATGTCCTCTTTTAAGAACCCCGCGGCGTTCAATTCCAAAAATATCTGCAGGCAGCCCTGTCATCATACGGACAGCTTCAGGCAATGATAACAGACCGAGCTGCCTGACATACTTTCCCAGTATTCGTGGACAGCTTCCAAATCCGCGTGGATGGGGCATCCCTGATGCAGTGATACCGCTAAAACTTCGTGCAGCACTGTCAGTGCCTGCGACCGTATAGGGCTGGCTCAGAACAGACCTCAGGTTATGTTCATTCATGGTAAAAAATATTGCACCAACCTGCACATCTTCATCAATAAGGACATCAAACACGGTGTCTGGTTCTGTCTTATTCTGAGTTCTCGAAATTTCGGCGATATTCTTCCCTTCCATCCATTTGTTTTTGCCTGTGATCACTGAAGATACAAAAACCTTTTCCCAGTCCGATGGTCCTTCATAATCTTTTTGCATATGCTCTGCAAGAATTTCACGGTCATTTCTCAATCTCTGTATTTCTCTTTTGCGCCCTCCCTCGAATGCCCAGGGTGGTAATACGGTGTCGAGATCAGTACTGGAGGCGATATAGGGGTATCGATCACAGGTTACGGACAGCCCCCTCTTACCGGCTTTTTCGATCAGTCTGAAGACAGTACCCATTTTCCCCCAGTTTTTTTTACCGCTTGCCTTCAGGTGTGATATATGGGCATGCACACCCGATTGAGCAGCAATAGTAATAGCTTCCTCCACGGACTCAATCAACCGGTCTCCTTCACTTCTCATATGTGTTGCATAGATTCCTTTACGCCCTGCCACTTCACCTGCCAGATCAACAATCTCGGAAGTTTCGGCATAAACACCGGGCGGATAAATAAGCCCGGTGGACAATCCTAACGCACCTTCATCCATGGCATTTCTTAAAAAGGTCCTCATCTGCAGTAATTCAGAAGGGCTGAGAGGCCTGTCTTCATATCCTGCTACCGATGCCCTGATATTCCCATGGCCTGCAAGTGTTGCAAAGTTTGCAGCAATTCCCCGCCCTTCCAGGAGAGCAAAATATTCTGAGAATGTGTTCCATCGTTCTTTGATCCCCAGTTCGTACAGCTCTCCTTCCCTCTGTTCCAGGGCCGGGCCGTACAGGGGCGCGGCAGACAAACCGCAGTTCCCGTTTATTTCCGTTGTTATTCCCTGAGCTATTTTTCCTTCTCCCCTCCCATCTGCAAGAAGGCTGAATTCTGAATGTGCATGTACATCTATAAATCCCGGGCAAACTATTAGTCCATCTACACTTAAGGTTCTCTCCGCAGAAACATGATTAAGCTTTCCCATATCCTTAATACATTCACCTTCAATGGCAAGATCAACTTTCTGGAAAGATGCGTCCCCGGAGGACCCGTCGATGACTGTACCGCCCCTGATCAAATAATCAATACTCAAATGTTTTCTCCTGCACCTGACATTTCCTGTGCCTTCTTTAAACTCCTCTCAAAAAGAGGTGTTATGAGAGAAACAGAAAGCTTTATTTTTCCGGCAAAATTTGTTTCCCCGGAATTCCTGATGCTCCGGAACGTCTCCAGAGCCTCATCATATACAATCGGAAGCAGCCGAAGAGTAAGCGTCATGGTATATACAAGTTCCTTCACAAATCCTGTTCTGCCAAAAGGGCCAAGAAGTCCGTTCAGTCCGGTGACCAGTTCCTCTGCTTCTGTCGTTGCCGTTAACACCCTTGCTCCCAGCATTAATATTACGAGCCTCAGCGTCAACTGACCTCCCCTGTCAATGCCTTCACGAGCTATGGAAAAACCCCACACCTCATAGAAGTTTTCTCCCTTTTGGAACAGAACACTGCTTAGGAAGGTAAACATGAGAAACAGGAAAGTGGGGATCGCCCCCCGCTTGAATGATGACAGGGGCAGCCTGAAAGCAAACGCTGCAACACAGCAGAGGAGAAAAAGACTTACTTGAAAAGAAGAGGAAAGGAAAACTGCCAGGACGAGAATAATATATATAAAAATCTTAGCCTGAGGGCGCACTGTTCTCACTATCGCCCTCTACGCTACGAGCAGGAACGGTGGTGAACTTCGCTGAACTCGAAGATCTCCCTGTTTTACCCTCTTGGCTGAATTTCCCCATTGTTTTCCACAATAAGAGTTGATTCCGATATATAGGCATCAACCCCATTCGCGATCGCCTCTGCAATTTTGTTTTTGTAATTGCTTCTGGATAGTCTTTTTTCTTCCTCCCGATTGCTGATAAACGAAATTTCAGCAAGTATGGACGGCATTTCAGCTCCAACAAGCACGTAGAAAAGGGCGTACTTGACGCCCAGGTCTTCTATTTCAGTGTAATCCTTCTTTAGAGTAGTAACCATTGAATTCTGAACGCTGTGGGCCAGCCTCATTGACTCATCCCTCTTATTGTTTCTCGCAAAATCATGGAGGATCATTTGGAGACCATCCTGCACTTTCCGCATTTTACTGACTGAAATTTTATTTTCCCTGGCAGCTACTCTCATCGCTTCCCTGTTGTTTGTCCAGTTGAGGAAATAGGTCTCAATGCCCCGTGCGTTCCTTTTCTTGCTTGCATTCACGTGAATAGAGAGAAAAAGGTCTGATTTCTTTGAATTTGCTATTTCCGTCCTGTCGTTCAGAGGGACAAATATATCTTTGTCCCGTGTGTAGATAATATTCACTTTGTACTTGGCTTTCAGTATTGTTCCCAGTTTTTTCCCTACGTATAATGTAATATCTTTTTCACGAAGCCCCCTGGGACCGATGGCTCCCGGGTCCTTTCCTCCGTGGCCCGGATCAATAACGATAGTCCTGATCTTATTCAGGTTTTTATTCTCTATCATCTTCCTTTTTTTCAGGCGTTCAAATCTGACATTGTTCTCCTTCACGGGATAAATATCAATTACTAGTCTGCTTGGGTCCTCGAGCTTAAAAGCTGAATATTTTTTCAACTGTTGAAGGTCGAGAACGACTCTCACTGTGTTCCTGTTGTACTGGGCAAGGCGGACTTTATTGAGAATTCCATCATGAATTGGAAAGGATGTTTTGACTTCGCTGGACAGGACGCAGTCTTTCAGATCAAAAAAAAGCCTGTCAGGATTTGAAATCCGATTTTCTGAATACTCTATGGAACCCTTCAGATCAACAACAACACGTGTATAACTCTCATATGTTGAATATCGCACCTGCTGAACAAAAGTCTGCCTGGACGCTTCTCCAATGTTCAGTAAAAAAAGTACCAATAAAGACAGTATTAAAACCTTCTTCATGTATTATTTTTAAAATAAAACTTCTGAAATGTCAATATTTTGATAAGGGAGGCTGGTTTTGCAGTCCTGGTATTTTACTTATGATTTATGCGTACTGTCTATGAAATGTCTCACTCTCGGGGATATTTGAATAATAAAGAACACTACAAATTCTGGAAAGAAGACTGTTTATGTTTCTGTCTCGTCCCAGAATATTATTATAATCAGCCTTTCTGTCATCCTCGTTCTTTACTCAAACGTTCTATTTGAATAGTACCGCTATATCTCATTTCTCTTTTTTGATTTTATGCTATCCGATTTATTTAGTCAATAAAAAATGACATTAGTATTCGCTATGATTTTTTATGTTTCTCAAGCATCACGAAATTAACGCATCTCATTCAGTGAACAAAAGGACGCAGCACAGTACTTCCTGTTTTAATAGAAAAAAATGAGAATGAGGGGCAATCCGATATTAATGTACCTGCTTAATCAACCAGCTTGCCTCATACCCGATATCCATATCACCGCTCTTCTGGCAATTCAGCTGAGGGTATGTTTGAAGTAACTCTTTAACGAGTATTTCCCTTTCTCGTATGGAGAGTTCTGTAAAGAAAGGGGACTCATCAAGTATATTGAAGAGAGAAAAACATTTTTTCAGCAGCATTTTCAATTCCTCTGCAGGTATAAAAGCAAATAGTATGCCTATATACAGTATTCTTATAATTCAATAAGTTATGAATTTAGCTGGGAGTTTTCAGTGAATGGTTCAGTAAATTCTATTTACAGATGAAGGAAAATCTTTACATATAAAACTTCTATGTTACGGCACGAATAAAAGACTATATATTATATTTTTTTCTGAGGCTGTATACTGACGGTCTGCTGATTCCAAGAACTCTGGCAACCTTCGAAATATTGTTATTACAATACCTGAGTGCTTCAATCAGTTTCTGTTTTTCTATTGAATACCGCACTTCTTTCAGGGAAGTCATTACGTCCGTCTGCATAACCGGAACATTCAATCCAAGATCAACAGGCGTAATTGCGGAGTCCTTTGACATCACCACTGCTCTCCGAACCTTGTTGATGATTTCTCTGACATTGCCCGGCCAATCGAAACTTTTAATTGCATCTATTGCTTCCATTGTATATGTTTTGCTTACATTCATTTCCTTCGAAAATTTGTTCAGAAAATATCTGGCAAGGATAACTTTATCCTCTTCTCTTTCCCGAACAGGCGGTAAATTTATATTGAACACGTCCAGCCTGTAAAATAAGTCTTTTCTGAATGTCCCCTTTGCAATAGCTGATTTAAGATCTCTGTTCGTTGCAGCGATAAGCCTGACATTTACTTTCTTCCCTCCGTTCGATCCCACTTTTTCGACGATCTTATCCTCCAGAAATCTGAGAAGTTTTGACTGCAGCGCCGTTGAAAGTTCTCCGATTTCATCAAGGAATATAGACCCTCCATCGGCATATTCAAACTTTCCAATTTTAGTTGCGTAGGCTCCCGTAAACGATCCTTTTTCATGCCCAAAGAGTTCCGCCTCAATAAGGTTATCCGGAATGGCTGCGCAGTTTATCGTCACACAGGCCTTATTCTTTCTCTGGCTTCTTTCATGGATGGCCATGGCCGTTAATTCTTTTCCCGTTCCGCTTTCACCGGTAATAAGAACAGGAATGTCAGTTGGTGCGACCTTTCGTATCATAGAGAAAACATTCAGTAAACCCTGGCTCGACCCCACAAATTCCTCATTGATGTCCAGGTTCTTTCCTATTCCGAGGACCTGAACGTCTATAAAGTTCAGAACCTTATACATGTCTTCAATAGAAAAAAAATTGCTTTTCGCGGCAAGTCTTTTGATGAAGGACTCTTTCTCATGCTCCACAATATAATCCTGCGAATAATAATTGAGCCCCCAGTTGCATTCTTCACAGTTTCTGCGCTTCGTCGAATTTTCTTTTCCACAATATGGACATGTGAGATCCTCTTCCATGTTTTCTTTAATGTAATCCCAGAGCTTCAGTTTTGCATCTCTGTTTAAGTTGTAAAACTTGGTAGCAAATCCATTTTTTTCAGATCGCGTGACTTCCCCTAATATTTCGAATTCTCCGTGCTTGGGAAGGTCATATTTCAGACCAAGAATTTTATTCTCCTGATAAGGCTGATCGTAATCAATGAACCCGCCGCTAAGGCTAAGTGAACTGAATTTCGCCTGCAATTCTGTTATGCCCTTTCCGCCATTATTGTTTGCCATTATAGCAACGGGCAACTCAACTTTACACCTGATATCTATTCGCGACATGATGTATCCTCCTGCATATAATTTTTAAGCAATTGTATAAATGAGAAAAGAGTATGTTCAACAATAACATAAAAAAATTCACTTGTCAAGTTCCTTTACACATAAATTTACATATTTAATCAACCTCATCTTTTAGGCAAATTATTTAAATTTCAGAGAATGAAAACAGATATTTTATGAGAGTTATCCACACCTTAAAAAAGGCGGTATATCAATGGAATACATCGGGTAGGTTTTTCTGCGACATAATGTATGTGCTGAGTACACTGTCCACGTCTGTAAACTCAGTGAGCGCAATGGATAAGTCCCGGTAAGCACTTAACACAGACGAATAACAGCTCTCCTTTATACTCGCACGATAGCAGAAGGACTTCTTCACTTGCTATACCGCAATTCAGACAATTATGTTGCATCACTTTTCTCCGCGAGTTCCCTGAGTTCGTTCACAACCTTCTCAGGATCCATGTTATGCATCGTAGCACCAAATGCAATCGATTCTACATTAATGCCAGGGCAGGTGAAACAGCCATTGCCAAAAAACTTTTCTATAACCTTATCAGCACCGGGAATTTCCTTAATGACATTTCCGATGATAGAGTCTTTCGTAATCTCAGTCTTCATAGCGGAATATTCCTCCCTTTCATTTTTTCATAATTTGAAAAACAGGACATCCTTTCCCTTACCCGGAAGACCGCCCTCTTAATAATACCTCTATAATTACTTTAGAAGAAAATTGAAATACATTCTATGATTTGAATCATACAGGCAGATGAGGAAGGATTTATACTGATTTGACAGTTTTCAGTATGTTAATCGAAAATAATACGACTGAAATCAATGTCATGAAAGCAGACAACATCAGCAGATATTCAAAGGGGGAGGCTTCTCCAATCGTAAAAGGCCAGCTGACAGCCATACCGATCAACCCTGCGTTTGCCAGCCAGAACTGGACCTTCATAATTCCCGGGCTATAAATATGTCTCCCACTAAATTTTGGCAGTATATGATAACCCACACCATATATCATCATTGACATAAATCCCAACAGATTGAGATGCGCGTGAACAGTAACAAAATAACCCGATTCACCGGGCCACAGGATCATACCAACTCCTACTGCAGCACCGGCAACAAAATATATCAAGCTCATCCTGAGATACCATACTACAACAGATTCCATGCAGTTAACCCCGCTCTATTATAAAAGACAATACAAAACAACGTTCAAACTTCCCTCGAATGATCACTGCCGGAATCAGCTTACCTGTTCAACAGATTTAATTTCAGGGATCTCTTTCTTGATCGTTTCTTCAATAGCATTTTTCAATGTCATAGTCGACATTGGACATCCTGCACAGGCCCCCGTCAGTCTTACCTTAACAATGCCGTCATCCTGAACATCGACCAATTCAACATCTCCTCCGTCACGCTGCAGCAACGGCCTGACCTTATCCAGCACTTCTTCTACTTTTTCTCTCATTTCAATCCCTCCTTATTAATTAGATTTTAGTCTACAACCTGAATCTATAATAATCTATGATCTTTATCATAATGTAGAAATCATCCGGTGCCAGCCTGGCTTGTCTGTCATGAGCAATGAACATCCATAAAAAATATTGTTCGCAAAGTCCATTATCCAAAGATAACATATTGATGCGCTGAATCGGCATAGTACAATACTATATGCTAAATTTGACAAAGGCATGTAGTTATTTATAACATTTACAGTCAGAACTGACGTTAACCATAATTTCCAATAATTCAGCAAATAAATTGCACTTACAAGATCTGATTTTAACGCTTCACAATTTCTGGATTGCGAAAGGATGCGTAATCCATCAGCCCTACGACATTGAAGTAGGGGCCGGTACATTCAATCCAGCAACTTTCTTCAGGGTACTGGGGCCGGAACCATGGAACACAGCATATGTAGAGCCTTCCCGAAGACCTACCGACGGCAGGTATGGTGAAAATCCTAACAGGCTGCAGCATTACTACCAGTATCAGGTCATATTAAAACCTTCTCCCTCTGATCCACAGGGAACATACCTCGACAGCCTGAAAGCCATTGGCATTGACCTGTTAAAACATGATATACGTTTCGTAGAAGACGACTGGGAATCACCGACACTCGGTGCATGGGGACTGGGCTGGGAAGTCTGGCTTGACGGAATGGAAGTAACTCAATTTACATACTTCCAGCAGGTTGGCGGGATTGAATTGGCTCCCGTATCAGTAGAACTGACCTACGGACTTGAAAGAATAGCAATGTACCTTCAGGAAGTAGATAATGTCTATGATCTCCAGTGGACGAAGGGTATTACCTATGGTGATATACATCATGAAACAGAAGTCCAATTTTCAAGATATAACTTTGACACCGCTGACATTGATTTGTATTTCAGCCTTTTTGATAAATTTGAAAAGGAGGCACTCTGCCAGGCAGATCAGGGACTGGTACTGCCTGCATATGATTTCTGCCTGAAGTGCTCACATAGCTTCAATATGCTTGATGCCCGCGGCGCGCTGAGTGTCACTGAAAGAACCGCATATATAGGAAAGGTCAGGAACCTTGCAAAGACGTGCGCTGAAGGATACCTGAAACTGCGGGAAGACAGGGGCTTCCCGTTACTAAAAAAATAGATCAAACTGTTTAAAGGTTTAAATTTTATTTCATGAAACCGTTCCTTATTGAAATAGGTTCAGAAGAAATACCTGCCCGATTCGTTCACAGGGGGCTGGAATTGCTGAAAGAAGGCCTGTCAGGGCTCTTTGAAAAAAACTCTATTGAATACGGAGAGATGAAGGCCTATGCTACCCCCAGACGGCTGACGATCCTTGTTAAAGATCTATCGGAGAAACAAAAAGACAGTAAGATTGAATCCCTCGGACCACCTAAAAAAATTGCCTTTGATGAAAATGGCAATCCGACAAAAGCTGCTACGGGCTTCGCTCAATCCCTGAATCTGGATGTCAGTCAACTGACTGTGAAAAAAACGGACCGCGGTGAATATATAGCAGCCATAAGAGAAGAAAAAGGCAGAGACACCCTCGATGTCCTTAGAGAGGTTCTCCCGGGCCTCATATCGTCGCTTCAGCTGCCAAAATCTATGAGGTGGGGAGACAGCACATTAAGGTTTTTCAGGCCAGTACAGTGGATTCTTGCACTCCTCGGAAGTGACGTTGTTCCATTCAAAATTGACGGGATAAAGAGCAGCAATATTTCTTACGGCCACAGATTTTTATCTCCAGTGGCTCTCAAGATACATGACCCCTCATCCTATTTACCGCTGCTGAAACAGAATCACGTTCTTGCTGATCTTGATGAGCGGAAAAACACGATCCTGGCGGGGATAAAGTCCTTTGAATCTTCTGCCGATTGCAGCGTACACATCGATCCGGACCTGCTTGATACAGTCACCAACCTCGTTGAATATCCGACCGTAACTTCAGGAACCTTTGATGAAAAGTATCTTGCTCTGCCAAAAGAGCTTCTCATCATCGTGATGAAGTCCCATCAGAAATATTTTTCTACGGGGGACAAAGAGGGGAATATGACCTCTTCTTTTGTACTGGTGAGCAATACAAAAGCTGAAAATAATGAAACAGTGCGCAAAGGCGCGGAACGGGTGCTGCGGGCGCGTCTTGAAGACGCTCAGTTTTACTATAGTGAAGACCGGAGCAGACCATTTGGCGACTATGTTGAAGAGCTGAAAAAAGTGACCTTTCAGGAAAAACTCGGCAGCCTTTATCAAAAAGCGGAAAGGATATCTGCATTGGCTACTGTTCTGTCAAAGGCGCTGAAGTTAAAGGAGGAAGACAAGTTGCATCGGGCTGCCATGCTGTGCAAGGCTGATCTTGTAACGGGCGTTGTAGGTGAATTTCCTGAACTGCAGGGGTACATGGGTATGATATATGCCGCCCAATCAGGAGAAAACAGCGATGTAGCATCGTCTGTGTATGAACATTACCTGCCCAAATATGCCGGAGACAGTCTTCCTTCCGGGATAACGGCTTCCCTTCTGTCCCTCTCCGACAAGATGGACAACATAGCATCATTTTTCTTGTTGGACATGATTCCTACCGGGTCTGAAGATCCTTTTGCACTTCGGCGACAGGCACTCGGGATCATCAATATCCTTCAGGAAAATGATCTGCATATTACGCTGAATTTCCTGGTCAATAAATCCCTTGAAAATCATGAGCTGTTCGATCAGGCCGGCAATAAACGGGAAAAACAGGTTCTGCAGTTTTTTCGTCAGAGACTGGAAGGTTTCTATTTGTCAAAGGGATACACCCATGATGCGATCAATGCAGCTCTGTCATCAGCAGAACTCAATATAACCGATGTGAGTCAGCGAATCAAGACAATTGCCGATATGAAAAAGGAAAGCGGTTTTGCTGCTCTGCTGACTGCGGCAAAGCGGGTCTACAATATTCTCGCAAAAGTCAAACCCGGCAACGTAGAAGAGAGTCGCCTGACAGAGTCTCAGGAAAAGGAGCTGTTCCGTGCAGCTGGGGAAGTGAAAATCAAACTGGATGCAAACGATTTCAGGGCCTTATTTGATCTTGAACAGCCGGTAAACTCATTCTTTGACAATATTCTCGTCATGGATAAGGACCCTGCAATCAGGGACAACAGGCTTGCCTTGCTCTTATCGGTGAAACGTTCATTTGATCTTCTCGGTGATTTTTCGCAGATTGTAGACTAACGGTCCCTCCGGCTTCAGCAAAAAAGTTACATACCACCCCTTTCACGACATCAGAAGTGGAATGAATGCGCCTCCGCTGCAAGAGACTGATCAGATATTCCTGAGAATTATTTTCTGAAAGAAGTCCGGGTGAAGTGAGTAACCAGGTCCATGCGTCCTTTTCTCAGCAGGGCCTCCATGTCTTTACCGTTCAGCGGTTTGGAAAACAAATATCCCTGAATGTTTTCGCACTCCAGTGCCTTCAGATGCGCAAGTTGCTGTTCTGTTTCAACTCCTTCTGCAATAACATCCATATTCAGACTGTGAGCAAGGGTTATGATTGCCTTTACAATTTCAAGGTTGTCCTCGTCTTCGCCGATCCTTTTCACGAACGACCGGTCTATTTTGAGAACGTCAACCGGAAACTGGTGAAGGTAACTTAATGAAGAATATCCGGTTCCAAAATCATCGATATGAACTTTGACTGTCATGTCTTTCAATTCGACCAGCAAAGAAGAGACCATTTCCGCGTTTTCCATGATCATGCTTTCCGTAATCTCAAGAACCAGACTGCCCGGCTTAAGGCCTGTCTCTGATACAACAGTTTTTATCTGATTTATCAGGCTGGGGCGCAATTGTCTGCTGGATATGTTCACGCTGACAGATACGGGTGCGGCAGAGGGAAACTTCTTCTGCCAGGCACTCAATTGATGGCATGCTTCATACAGTACCCATTCTCCAATCTGAATAATCAACCCTGTCTCTTCAGTCGTCGGGATAAATTCACCGGGAAGGATAAGGCCCTGAACCGGATGGTCCCACCGGACCAGCGCTTCTACCCCCTCTACTTTCCCATCTTTCAGTGACACGATTGGCTGATAGTGCAGGATGAACTGATTCTTTTTCACTGCCTTCCGAAGATCTGTCTCCAGCTGAAGACGGGCAACTGCCGTAGCATACATCCCAATGTCAAACACTTTAAATCGGATATTGCCCTTATCAGCCTTGGCATGATACATTGCGATATCTGCGTTTCTAAGAAGGTGCTCCGGTTTCTCATATCCTGTAGTACTGAACGCTATCCCTGTACTCGCCGAGACAAAAACTTCCTGCCCTTCAACATTAAAGGGTATGTTCAGTTTTTCCTGCATCCTCTCTGCAATAAATATAGCCTCCCGCTTATTCTTCAGGTCCTCCAGCAGCACCGCAAATTCATCACCTCCGAACCGTGCAACAGTATCCCCCGGCCGGAGGCTTTCTTCCAGCCTTTTACTGACAGCGATCAGAAGCTTGTCTCCTATGGCATGGCCCATGCTGTCATTGAGAACCTTAAAACGGTCAATGTCCAGAAAAAGCACTGCAAACAGATATTTCTGTGCCCTCTTTTCCTTGTCAACCGCGTGTCCCAGGCGGTCCATAAACAATGCCCTGTTCGGAAGGCCTGTCAGAGAGTCATGGAGGGCATCAAAGAGAAGCTGTTCCTCGGCTGCCTTGCGTTCTGATATATCCGTCGTAGAACCGACCATCCGGTGTGATTTTGCATTGTCACCGCTTACTGCCAGGCCGCGGCTGAGCATCCATCTATATGACCCATCTTTATGCCGCATCCTGTGCTCACTTCTGAAATGAGTCAACTTCCCGGTGATGTGTGAAGCAATTTCCTTTTCCACTCTTTTCCGTTCGTCAGGGTGAATACGGCCGAACCACTCATCAGGACTGTTTGTTATTGCTTTTTCTTCATATCCAAGCATCGACTTCCAGCGGGGAGAGAAGAACACCTTATTGGACTTCAGGTTCCAGTCCCACAATCCATCGTTCGCACCGCGGGCAGCCAGAGCGTACCGTTCTTCACTTTCCCTCAGTTCCTCTTCAGTTCTTTTACGGTTTGTAATGTCCCTCGTGTACTCAATAATATGTGATACATCGCCCCTTTCATCAAATATGGGATAGGTATAGATCTCCCACCACCGGGGCGTCCCGTTTTCAAGAATTTCCAGCTTTTCCTTTGCACAGGGATCTTTCGATTTAAATGTTGCCTCAACGATGCAATTCTCACAAATGGTGTCTCTTTCATGGTTGACCTGGTAGCATTTACTTCCGATCAGTTCACTAATTGTCTTCTCCTTGATGTCAGCATAAGCATCGTTCGTTCGCACTATTCTGTACCCACGGTCAAAAATAGAGAAGGGATCACGAATACTGTCGTAGATCGTATTGAGAAATTTTTCAGACTGAATGAGGGCCTCTTCAGCGAGCCTGCGCTCATTCACTTCTTTCCTGATTTCCTCGTACCCGCGTTGTATCTTTGTACTCATAGAATTGAAATGCTGCGCAAGTTCTCCGAATTCCGTGTTATCATGGTAGTCAGTCGTTGAGCCCAGATTTCCCGCGGTTATCTTCCTCGTTGCATCTACGAGGGCCTTTACGGGACGGGTGACCGATCTCGTCAGCATCAATGCTACCAGAACCCCCATAAGCAGAGTAACAAACACCGTCACAAACAGTGTTTTCCTCACATTATTCATTTCCTGTAAAGCCATCTTTTTTTCCAGTTCAATGTTCCTGCTGGCTATGTGGGACATTTCTTCTGTGGTCTTGAGGAGTCTGTTGCCGATATTGACGGCTTCTGTTTTCAGAAGTCTGAGTCTCTCAGAACCCGCCCGTGACGTTATGTAATAACTCAGGCTCTTTTCATAGTCTTTTATGAGCGACTGAATTCCGGAAATACGAGCAGAAAGTCGGGGTGAATGATGACAGGACGTGCATTGATGAGCCGTTGCTTCCAGCATTGCGGCCTTCGTAACAATTGAATCCAGACCGTCAGAATAGGGTGTATTCACAGCGTGAAGATCCGTTTGAACCGCCTGAAGATTAATAACGAGCGTCCGGCGCAGCTGCTCAATCTGCTGTAGCTTGATAATGTATTCCAGCTCGGATGCTATTTTCGTAATGTTCAGTATAGAAATAGCCGCACCAATACTGAACAGTGAGAATATAATGAGCAGGGATATAACAATCTTTCTTTTCATTTATACCGCTGTGGGCCTAATCATTTTCATACTTGTATTTCGTGAGATTAATCCCTGCTTTCCGGGCAAGGTCAAAAACCGGATCGTAGTCTTCTTTTGTAGTTTCAATAAATTTTTGAACACCGAATTCTTCAAGGATATCCCGCCCATCCGCGTCATCGTGCATTTCAAGAAGAGCTTTCTTCAGCTTCTGCTTTATCTCAGTAGATATATCTTTTCTCAGCCCCAGTCCGTTGGAGGGAACGTAGGGAGATTTCTCAAGGATAACCAGATTCTCTTTCACATTGGGATCTTCCCTGGCAAGCATATCAAATATTGTATTTTTTGCTGCCCCGATTTCAGCATCTTTATTCAGGACTGCATAAATGGCAGCATCATGACTGCCGGCAAAATAATATTCCTTGAAAAAAGTATTGATATTTTTCACTCCCTGTCCCCTTAAATAGGCCACAGGGAATATATACCCTGCGGTTGTTGCTTTATCTACGAAAGCAATCACCGAATGTCTCATTCTCTGCACACTGTCTATTGAACTGTTTTTGTGAACAAATATATAGCCGCGGTATGAAGACGTTCCATCGGGATTTACGGGACGTACAATCGGTTCGATCCCCAGTTTTTTAATAGCCATTGCCCCGGTAAAGCTTCCCCAGAAAGCACCGTCCATTTTTTTAATTTTAAAACTGTCAATAATATTTCCGTATCTGGATAGAATAGTGAATCTGATTGTGAGACCAGTCTGCTTTTTTATATATTCCCCTATGGGTTTATACCGCTTCATCTGATTGAAGACGTTTTGTTCCGGAATGAGACCAATGGTGAGCTCCGTCGCCTGAGACACTCCGGACAGGAACAGAATCATTATTAAAGACAAAATGAATCGCATACAATTTCTC
Source organism: Thermodesulfovibrionia bacterium (assembly GCA_945786855.1). Lineage (GTDB taxonomy): Bacteria > Nitrospirota > Thermodesulfovibrionia > UBA6902 > UBA6902 > CALZGI01. The sequence continues at coordinate 55,600 of CALZGI010000254.1, forward strand.
CTTGATAAATATGATGTTATCATTATTCTTATCGGTATAATCCGCAATATCATTAGAAAAAGTTAATATGTCCTCCTGAATTTAATCATTTATTTACGTTTTGGACATCTTTGCGTACCGGGAATCAGCGTTTTGCAGATTCACCTGTAAAATGTGTCAGGATTTATTGTCCTGCTCATTTGATTGTTTCTCATCGCAAGCATGAAATATTTAGCAATTTATAAGTCTGATGGATACTCCCTAAAAAGCATATTCAATGCCAACCATAATATTGTTTGAATAAGAGAAGTTATTGTCCTATCTCGAAAAATGGTAAGTAATTTCCACTGTGACTGCGCTATTTCACCCAGTATATTTTCAAGAAAACAGAAAAACTCAATCTTCTTCAGAGAAGTAAAAAAGCACGATATCCCACCCCGTGTTGTCACGGTAATCAAGCTGTTGTCAGAAATGGGAAACGTTAATCTCAATATTTCTTTCTCAAATACCCGATCAATGCGAGGCGATTACTGAACTGTTCTCAGGCTTTTTTGCAGATTAACTTTCATCTTATCAAAAAATACCCTGCTGTCATACTATCAGCATTTTTTTATTTTACACCGTATTTGATGAATTAGTGTTCTTAATACCATTGTTAATTTTTTTGTGTTTGAATTTACCGTATTATATTGTGTAAAATAAGCCTTCTTAACAACGGTATAAACATATTTTAATCAAAATCATTAACAGAGTGGAGGATTAAGAATGGCCAAAAAGTATGTCTATTTTTTCGGATCCGGCAAAGCAGACGGTAATGCAGGAATGAAGAATCTTCTTGGGGGCAAAGGTGCAAATCTAGCTGAAATGTCAGGGCACAAAAAGTTAAAACTGCCCGTCCCTCCGGGATTTACCATCACTACAGAGGTGTGTACTGAGTACTATAAAAACAGGCGCAGATATCCAAAAGAGCTGAAAAAACAGGTTGACACTGCAATGGCTAAAGTTGAAAAAATTATGGGCAAGAAATTTGGCGACCCGAATGATCCCCTCCTCATGTCCATCCGTTCAGGAGCCAGAAGCTCAATGCCCGGAATGATGGAGACTATTCTCAATGCAGGACTTACGACAAAGACAATTCCCGGGCTCATAAAGAAAACCAATAATCCCCGTTTTGTCTATGACGCATACCGCCGCCTGATGATGATGTACTCCGATGTTGTTATGGAGAAGGCAGGCGGCATTGAGCCAAAGACAGACCACGACGGGATCCGCCACAAACTCGAGACCGAACTCGAGAGAGTTAAGAAGAAAAACGGCTGCAAGAGCGATACAGACCTTACTGTTGATGATCTCAAAGCACTCTGTAATTCCTTTAAGACAATTATAAAAAAGACTTTGAAGAAACCTTTCCCTGACACACACGAAGAGCAGCTCTGGGGAAGTATCAGTGCGGTCTTCTCATCATGGATGGGCAAGCGCGCTATCGCATACAGAAAGATCGAGGGACTGCCCGACTGGTGGGGAACTGCTGTTAACGTCCAGACCATGGTCTTCGGTAATACCGGTAACACTTCTGCAACAGGCGTTGCATTTACCCGGAACCCTGCTACCGGTGAGAACATGTTCTTCGGTGAATGGCTGCCGAATGCACAGGGTGAAGACGTTGTCGCCGGACTAAGGACTCCGAACCCGGTCAACAAGGCAGGCAAGACCTCGGACACGAGGCACCTCCCTTCACTGGAAGAGAAGATGCCCAAACTGTACAAGGAGCTTCACAGTTATGAACTGAGACTGGAAAACCATTATACCGACATGCAGGACATCGAGTTCACGATCGAAGAAGGCAAACTCTGGATGCTCCAGACCCGTATCGGAAAACGTAACGGGCAGGCCGCTATCCGTATGGCAGTAGAAATGGCAAAGCAGAAACTCATCACAAAGGAGACCGCATTAACGCGCGTAAGGCCGGACCAGATAGACGAACTCCTCCACCCGAGTGTTGATATGGCAGCTGAGAAAAAAGCGGGCATGCTTGTCAAGGGTCTTCCCGCAGGACCGGGCGGAGCTAAAGGACATGTTACTTTTACCGCTGATGATGCAGAGGCCTGGGCCAAGAAGGGCAAGAAAGTCATTCTTGTCAGAACTGAGACCTCTCCTGAAGACGTGCACGGCATGCACGCTGCAGAGGCGATCCTTACAGCAAAAGGCGGTATGACCAGCCACGCTGCTCTCGTTGCACGTGGATGGGGCAAATGCTGCATCGTTGGATGTTCAGATATTCAGATCAACCTTAAAAAGAAGTCAATGATCGTTAATGGTAAAACAATTAAAGAAGGTGTCTGGATCACACTGAACGGAACCAAAGGCACATTCTATGAAGGTCAGCTTAAGCTTAACCCTGCAAACCCGGAGCATAACAAGTGGTACAAAGAGCTCATGACATGGGCAGACCAGTTCAGGTTCCTCAAGGTCAGGACCAACGCAGAAT
>CALZGI010000255.1 GCA_945786855.1 Thermodesulfovibrionia bacterium
CAACGGGTTTTGTGCCTGTCCCCCAGGGGAGAGTGCCGTCGTCAATAACGTCGACAAGTCCGCTGATGATATTCTGGCCCACTTTCCCGGCCAGAAAAGAACGCTGCTTCTGTACCGACTCGGAAGACAGGGAACCGCTCAGAATATCGAGAAAATCAACAGCGACGGAGGGGTGCAGAATCACCGGCACCTTGACAGCTGATATCTTGCGTGAACCCAGCAGTTCGGTCGCCCTTTTTGCAGCATCTTTCCCAACGGCACGGAGGTCCACATCAGAAACCCTCCTGCTGCTGGCATAGCCCCACCCCATCTGGCTGTCTCCGCCTTCATCCTGTGCAAGTGCAGTTACGTGGGCTACGTAATAACTGCTCTTGTAGGATTCATTGACTCCCCTCGAATTTGTGATCGATGTGTGTCCTGTCCCGGCGCTGATTTCTGCTTTTCTCACCCTTTTTACCCGTTCATCGTCTTTCAGAGCAGAGTCTTCGAGAAATATGGCGCTCTTTATTATCTCATCTTCTTTTACTGCATCCACATTCTCATCGTACACCGAAACATTCCCCGGAGACAGGTGTTCGGGAATATCAACAAATTCATCGGCAGATGTCCATTGTGCACCTTCAAGTGCTTCCTTTATTATTTTATCAATATCATCAGTACTGGTCGTAAAGGAAAAGCCGATCTTTTTATCCTTGATTACCTTCAAAGCAATGCCGAAATCCCTCGATGCCTCCAGTGCGTCCACTTTCCCTTCTTTTGCTTCCACTGAAATGCCAAGGGATTTTTTTATGAATACTTCTGCTGCGTCACAGCCTCTCTGAACTGCCTTTTTTACAATATCCTCCCCATGCACCTCACTCATCATCTACTCCCTTTCTCTTTGATAATCAATAGTAAATTACTAAAGTATTATACCGGAATGCCGATATATTATATGCTGATGCGCGGGATTTTCGTAATCATGCCAGTTCAGAATCCCGCAGATTATCAACATGTAACTATGGAACAGATTACATAAAACTATGAAACAGATTACACAATGCACAAGCTATTTTCTACTAACCCCCATAAAGTTAATGCTTTTATTTCCGGGCATTACATTTGCAACTGAGAGGTAGAAATGATGAGAACCGATACGATAAAAGACGGCAAAGGTTTTTCAATGGTTGAACTGCTTGTTGTGATGGTCACTATCGGGATTATTGCACTTATAGGCGTTCCAACGTATTCAAATTTCACTGCCAAGAACAGTGTCAGAAGTGCGGTAAATGACCTGCTGCAGAATTCACGCCTCGCAAGCACCATGGCAATAAAGGAGAATCAGAATTATGTAATTGCCTTCGAACTTGCCGGTCCGGATACCTACAGCATTGGTTTTGACGCAAACAATGACGGCATTCCCGAAGGATATGACGCCGGACCTGTCAGGGTCATTAATCTGCGCGGCACCTACGGTCCGAACGTTGTGTTCGGGACCTTTACAGGGAATGGGCCCGATGAGCCGATTAGCTGCCCTGCCTGCATAGGAATCGGCGGTGCGACCTATGCGTTCCCGCCTACCGCCGGTCCGGTATTTATGCAATTTCTGCCTGACGGTTCCACTGCAAATACCGGCTCTGTATTTATCATGCATAACACTCCCAATACAGGCTTTACCTACATGCTGAGAGTGAGCTATCTGGCAGGCAAGGTTGACATGTGGAAATGGGACGGCGAAGCCGGAAACGCTGCCCCGACTGTTATAAACAACTGCACTGTTTCACCACGACAACACTGCGGATGGACGGAGATACGATGAAAAATATTACAGACAACCAATTCAAAGAAATCAGAAGTAAGGATTCCCGATTCCGGACTCCCGATCAAAACGGCGGATTCACCCTCATTGAAGTCATGATAGCAATGGTAGTACTGCTCATCGGCATGCTTGGCGTTCTGGGAATGCAGTACTTTTCAATCGGCGGAAATGCCACCAGCAGGGAAATACGGATTGCCACTCATCTGAGTCAGGAAATGATAGAACAGTTAAAAGGCACTCCCTATCCCAATCTGACCCTTGTTTCACCGGGAACTGACAATCCGATGCCTCCGAGCGGAGATCCCTTCACGGATGCGGCAACGTCAGGGAACGTAGTTTACACAAGGGCATGGTGGGCGGTAACAAACTGTACAGACCTGGGACCCACTGCAGCGACCTGCGTTGGCGCCAATACTCCTGCGTGCGCAACAGTCCCTGATGCTGCGACAGCATCACCGATAATTGCAATCCGGGCACGGACGTGCTGGAACGACGCAAACAATGTTCCCCATTCAGTCGCGATCGACTCAACACGGTGGGACGAAAGAATATGAGGCGGGGTGAAAAAATGCATACAATGAACAACAGCGGATATACAATGGCAGAAGTACTTATTGCCGTGGTCATAGGCTCGCTCCTCATGACCGCAGCTTCGGCAACATATGTTTCTCAAACCAATTCCTATGTTGCCCAGGACAGTGTTTCAGAAGTAAACTCACAGTCACTGATTGCCCACGGATTAATTTCAGACACTGTCAGGGGTGCGGGCTTTGGCATGCCCGACAATCTTGCCGCAAACCCGATTAACGGCTTTACGGATATTGTCACTCCCATTGATGGCCTCGGTGGAAGCGATGCCGTCACTATTCTTACAGGAAGGATGCTCGGACAGCTCTGGCCCGTTGGAGTCGGTCCCGGCATGATGGCCTGCAATCCTCATCCTCCCGTAGGCGGCAACCCATTGACCCAGGTTTACGGTAACCCCTCCGGAATAGTTGCGTACGATGTCGTTCTTGCCGGCACACTGACGCCCAACACAGGAACTATGAGCAATGTAAGCATAGATGCCATTGAGTACGCCGATATTGTCTCGGTGGGTGGTTTCACAGTCAATTTTTCAACCAGCCTGGGGGCACAGTACCCTCTGATAGATAACACCGGGGACGGCAACTGCGATACCGGAAGACCTGTTTATCTTATCGAGGATGTTACCTTCTGTTTAGATGCGAACTTAACCCTTCGAAGAATCCGTTACGGCGGTGATCCCGTTGCCTGCACCGGTACGCCGGCTTTCGATGAGGCTATAGCCGAGAATATCGTGGACTTCCAGCTTGCTTACGCAATAGATGCCAATGGCGATGGTCAGATTGATGACCTGGACGGCGACAATATGCTTAGCGATGGCGATTTCGCCCCTGCCGGGGTGGGAGTTGTGAATGCTGATATAAGAGCTATAAGGATCAATGTGGTCGGGCGCACCGACAAGCCTGATCCCAATTTTCTATTAATGGGTAATCCTCCGGCCCTCGTCGAAAACAATGCCCTTGGCCAGCCGAATGACTCTTTCAAATACCGGTGGTGGCAGAAGATCGTAAAAATAAGGAACCTGTGAGGTATATGAAATGATACATAAAAAAGAAAACGGTTACATTCTCATCACGGTCCTGCTCATGCTGCTCGTTCTTACCGTTATCGGACTGGCAGCTATCGGGACAAGTACAGTAGAAAACCTCATCGCGGGAAACACGAGGCTCAAAGAAGGGAACAGGGAACCTGCAGACGGCTGCAACGTGATCAGCACAAGAATAATTGACAGGGCTGTCATGAACATGGACACCTTCGGATTCTCTAACCTCGTCACCGACGGGGGACTGGCGACGGAACTGAGATCAGGGGACTTCCATCCCGACGGCTTTACCGATGTACGGTGTAAGAACTCATTACTCCAGCTGGTGGATGTCGATATTGACAAGATGTATCGCAAACGTATCGAGGGATCTGCAGTGGAATTTGCGTCAGGATATGAAGGCATGGGCAAAGGCGGTGCGAACAGCAACTACTTTTACTACCGTATCAATTCACGGGGCAATAGTATGATGAACGCAGTATTAAACTCATCGGCCACGGTAGGTACCGTTTACCGGTATATGCCCAAGTAAAGAGAAAACTATGATTTGTAAAATGAAAAATATAACAGAAACCTGTGTAACACGACTGAAAATCAAGTATGACCGGAATGACTCAACGCATCACAGGAGGAGGAAAATATGAAAATTACACCCAGATGGATACTGTTCAGTTTCCTGATAGTAAGCCTTTTCTTTTCACCTTTTCCTGCTGAAGCGCAGAACATGGACGATTACACGGCATATCCTCCCTTTGTAACCACTGGTACGAAGCCCAATCTTCTCCTCATGATCGACAATTCATCGAGTATGTACGACCTGGCCTATATCGATAACGGAAATCTGCCTGCCAGGGAGTCTTCCTACTGCTACGACCAGACCTATGACAGTTCAACCACCTATGTGGGATATTTTGAAAAAGATGATATTTATGAGTACAACTTTGGGAGTAATACTTTTGAAACGGGAAGTTTTCCAATCACCTGCTCTCACAGCATTGCAGGTGAACTCTGCGTAAATATCACTGCAGTCACGAGCACGGTCAATGCCTTTGGCGCACGGGGGAACTACCTGAACTGGCTGACTGCCTCCAAGCTTGACGTACAGAAGCAGATCCTTACAGGCGGTAAATATGACACCTCATCAGATGAATACAAATCCGAATCAAGGGGATGTGTGGGAAGACGGTACATCAAGGAGCCGCTCACAGCAGATTATGTTGAAGGCGGAGCTCCTCCGGCGGCAAATAATCCTCTCGGCATAACCTTTGCCGTCAACGGACCGCGGGATTCGATAAACCCGACGGCTCCCTCACCGGGCGGCCAGACCTATATTCAGATATTTGAGGGTGACTATAATGAACAGCAGTGTCAGACAGCAATCGAGCAGGTCAATTATGCCAGTAATCCTTCAGCAATTAGGTCGGCCGTTGAAGACTGTTTATCCTATGACCCGATGGCAGGCCCGGGCACTCAATACTGTCTCCTCGACGCGGGCAGGACCTGTTCCGTAGATTCAGATTGCGATAATGTATCCCTGCCGGGCGACTGCTCATCGGGCAAAAAATCTGAAAGAACCTGTCTGTCCCCTCCGAGCAAGGTGGGTGAATCATGTGTGAATGATGTTGATTGTGATGAGATTGGCACCAGCGTCGGCCCCTGCGTAGGCGGCACAGGGCATAGTGCTGAGGTGACCACAAAAATTGTATTTAATCAGGCCATGCAGGAATGCTGGCAGATATGGAGCGGGAGTAAAACAGAAGTCGGGAATGACGCCTGGAGTGCTGAAGCGCCTAAGTGTTCAGACGTCTATGCAGGATATCGAACATGTAACGGTGGATCAAACGACGGAAACACGTGCACCTCGGACATTGAATGTTCCGGTGGCGGCTTATGTGAAGGAGGCCCTTCGGCGCTCGGTCCGGGTAGTGCTGCATTACTATGCAATTCATCCTATGCGGGTTACTGTGCCACAACCAGTGATGACTGGGCGACAACAACATGGGTGGCAAGGGAGTATGCAAGTCCCCAGGAATGTTTTCTAGAAAAATACGGTGAATTCTGCGGTGACGTAAAGGTCCCCCAGGTAATTGATCCTTCTGACGCCCCTGACGATACAGCAGAGACGGCAAATGTCCCTGCCATTATTTCTGATATCGGAATAGAGTCTCAGCTGGGTTCCCCCATTGCCGAGCTGACTGCCAACAGGTATGAAACAACAGAGCCTATGGGGCTGCTGAATGATTTCAGCGATTTTATACGTTTTGGCGCCATGAGTTTCAATTTTAACGGATCTGACTCCGAATGCGGTGCCGGCAGTCTGAACTGCCCGAAAGTCTGCAGTGTTACATCAAGCAGAGTCTGCACGACGGACTTCGACTGTCCTTCCGGTGAGACCTGCAGTTCAACTCCTGACAACAAGGACGCTGCACAAATAATACACTACATCGGTGACGGAACCTGTTCCGTCACGACGAGCACAGATTGTGTGCGCGATGATCAATGTCCTGACGGAGAAACCTGTGTTGCCTCCATAGGGGACCACGACTCCGGCCTCATCGGCTCCATTAACGATATTAAGGCAAATACCTGGACACCTTTTGCCGAAGCCTACTACAATGCGATTGCCTATTTCGTGAATGACGCCACCGATAACCCAAGTCTGGATGCTGCAAAATATTCAGCAGCCGGGGGTGCGATAGAAAAGCCCCTGAATGCAGATGACTTTGACAGCAACAAAAACCCCATCGAGTACAGCTGCCAGAAAAATAACATTCTTGTCATATCCGACGGGACCGCAGCAACTGATCTGAATGCAACCATGACAGGAAAAGTCACGGGATTTGCCGGCCTTTTCAATGATGGTGACGGAACCGATCCCGCGACATGTGGAAGCTATTCTGGAAGCACCTATCTCGATGACCTGAGTTACTATGCCAATAACAAAAACATATTTAATCCCACAGATAGTGACCCTTCTGACGATGATGGTGCTCAGAGAATAAAGACCCATGTGGTGTATACGGGGGCAGAGAGGAGCACTGAAACGGGAGAGTGCGCACCGAAAACATTAATGGAAAACACTGCCGATAATGGAGGCACATCACTCTACAGCGCCCAGGACCCGTCCGCGCTTTATTCTTCCTTAAAGAAGGCTTTTCAGGATGTAGCAAAGGACGCGGCCTCGGGATCGGCGGTCAGCGTGCTGGCCACCACAGGCGAGGGTTCAGGTTCAGTATATCAGGCTTACTTTTTCCCTGAAAAACTGGAAAATCTCGAAAAAAGGAAATGGTTCGGGTATATCCATTCTCTCTTCGTTGATAAATATGGAAACCTCAGGGAGGACAGCAACGGCAACAGCTCCCTGGACTTGCAAACAGACAAAATTATCGAGATGGGATACGATGCTTCAAAAGGTGCAGCGGTCTACAAGTGCAGCGATGCCGATGGAGACGGGACGAAAGAATCATGCTCAACGCCAATCTACGACCTCGAAGTAATCCAGCCGGTCTGGAGAGGAGGTCATCAGCTCTGGGAGCGCGACCCGGCATCAAGGACAATCTATACATCTATTGATGGATATTCAAGTATTTCCTTTGACGCAGCGAACGCTTTACCATTACAGCCCTACCTCAGAGCGGCTGATACAACAGAATCAACGAATATCATAAACTGGATCAGGGGAGACGACCTTACGGGGATCACCGATGCGGGACATGCAGACGGCTACCGGAAGAGGGACATTACCATCGGGGCCCAGAATAATGTCTGGAAACTTGGTGATATTGTCTATTCAACGCCCACCGTTGTGGCCAGGCCCATGGAAAACTATGACCTGCTCTACGGTGACAATTCTTATACCAGTTTCAGAATGACCCACAGAAAGCGCCGACACATGGTATATGTCGGTGCAAATGACGGTATGCTTCATGCATTTAACGGTGGATGTTTTGATGACAAGTCCCATAAATACTATCCCGATGTAGACGGCACCGGAACATGTACAACAGGCAGTCATTCTCTTGGGAAAGAGATGTGGGCATTCATCCCCCGCGGACTTCTGCCCCATCTTACGTGGAACACAGATCCCGATTATACCCATGTATATCACGCAGATATGAAACCAAAGATAACTGACATTAAAGTATTCAACGACGACGCTCAGCATTCAAAGGGATGGGGAACCGTGCTGATCGGTGGATTCCGCTACGGCGGGAAAGACATCAGCTGGACCTCCGGCGGCAGCAACTACAGTGCGTCCCCGGAATACTTTGCCCTTGACATAACCGATCCTCTCAATGTGAGGCTGCTCTGGTCTTTTTCAGATCCCGATCTCGGTCTCAGCATGTCTTATCCATCAGTCGCTAAAATTGGGAATGAATGGTATGCGATCTTCGGATCAGGGGCTACTGACTATGACTCCCTCTCGGACCTTCTCACCTATCAGGACGGCAATGTCTTTGTCCTGAAGTTATCATCGGGAAGCCACGGCATAATTGATACATGGACACTGAATACGAATTACTGGAAACTGTCAACAGGGAAACCAAAGTCATTCCTGGCCGACCCCATTACTATTGACATCGATCTCAATTACAACGTGGATGCTATATATATAGGCGAAAACTATGAGGAAAGCGGCGTGTGGAATGCCCGCATGCGGCGAATAACAACGGGCCTGGGTACACTGACCTCTCCTTCCACGTGGACACTGTCTACTCTCGGTGATGTAAGCACTATCTCGGCGGGTAAAGACAAGGTCAAGAGAATCACTTCAGCGCCTTCCGCTGCTATGGATGACAGGGCAAATCTCTGGGTCTTTTTCGGCACCGGACAGTTCTATGGTGAGTCAGACAAGAATGAAGACGATTCAGGCGCCTTTTATGCCATCAAGGACAAATGCTGGAATGGAACGTGTACTACGACCTACTCGAACCTTTTTGATGTATCAGCGGCCTCGGTGACCACAACGGGGAGTATATCGGGAATCGCCTCCGGCTGCGGATCAGGGTCATCAACATGGTCTACTCTTTTATCAGCTGCAAACAGCTGTGACGGCTGGGGCATGTACTTTGAAAATATTGCTGAAAGTGTCGATTTCACCGGTGAAACGCTCAAGCACAAGGGCGAAAGAATGCTTTCAAAGCCCCTCGTGCTTGGCGGACTTGTCACTTTTTCGACCTATATCCCCGGGCTGGAGCAATGCTCCTCTGAAGGTGAAAGTAACGTATATGCCGTTTATTACAAGACCGGATCTGCGTACAAGAAATACATATTCAATGAACAGAAAAGTCAGGCGAGCCCGTCCGATACTGTGGCCCGTGTGAAAAAGCTGGGTGTAGGGATGCCTTCTTCTATCAGCGCACAGGTCACATCGAGCGGCTCAACAAAGGGTTTCGTTCAGTCACAGAACGGAAGTATTCTTTCCATAGAAACGGACAGCCCCTTCTCGCTCACCAGCGGAGTTAAGGGCTGGATGAACGAGCAGGTGCAATAAGACAGGTATGAGTTCTATAGATATAAACGATAGTGAGCGAGGGCAGACATGATATACAGGCTGAAGAAAATAATCTTTGCATCAATATTCCCTTTCCTGATAGTACCACTGGTTCTAGCCGTAACAGTAAAGAATGTCCTTCCCTCTGAAAATGCTGAAGAGCGGCCGGACATGGAACGACCTACTGATTATATAGTTACCGGCACCTTCGATAAATACTCATCAAAATATATTGAAGTGGATGGCAGAAGTCACAGCCTCTGCAAAAACGTAAAGATCTTCACACATAAGAATAAATTGATACACCCGAAAGATATCGACGCAGCCGAAAAAGTGAAACTTTTCAAAAACAGCGGATGTGTGAGAAAAATCAAGGTCCTGAGATTCGCTGAATAGGAGATTGCCATGAAAGATACATCTGAACATGGAATCATCGCAGCCCTGACGATCATATTACTTTTATGGTCCGCTCCTTCTCGTGCCCAGAACCTGAACGATTACACTGCCTATCCACCCTTTGTGACATCTGCCGTGGAGCCCAATGTCCTCCTGGTGCTTGACCACTCGGGCAGTATGCAGTTTCCGGCATACTTCGGCTGTGACTTTCAGGGCTACAGTTCCAAGCGGGCAAACTGCAGCACCTCGAACAGTATCCAGGAGCCGCAATACGCCTATGACGCAGCTCATGACTATTACGGATATTTCAAAAGCGATACATACTATGAATATGGAACGAACAAGTTTCTCCAAAATGCGGCCTGTGCTATCGCTGACACAGATCCGGAACACAGGATCGGTAATACCTCGGGATGTATCTCGGGTAACCTCCTCAACTGGGCCACCATGTCAAGGACGGACCTCCTGAGAAAGGCCCTGATCGGCGGAAAGTCAGTATCCCAGCAGGGCAATGCCCATACCCTTCAGGGAGAAGGCGGATGGTGGGGATACACTGACACCACACTGGGATGCTCCTTTTCCGTATCAGGCGGAACCTATCCCAATCTTAACCATAAACTTACCATAACAGACTCCGGCATCACTGGTACGTGCGGAAATCTTACAGTATGGGCCAGCGGCTCCAGGATCTGGGACACGAGCGACAGGTTTCGTTACATATACCAGTCCGTCAGCGGAAACTTTGATGCGCGTCTCCTTATTGAGACCCCACCTACGGAATCAGGACAGACCTATGCAAAAGGAGGCCTCATGGTGCGCGGCAGTACAACATCAAACAGCCTTCATGTCAAGGCAATGGCCACAAATGGCGCCGGGCTCCAGTTTTCTGACCGTCTCAGTGACGGAGGAACCACAAACCTTGTCGGCGCCTATGTCCCCCATGCCTATCCTGCATGGGTACGCATCGTAAGAAGCGGGAATGATTTTACGTACTACTATTCTGCCGATGGAGTTGCATGGACCCTCCATGGCACATCTACCGTACCAGGCATGCCGGCAAATGTCCTGATAGGGATGGCATCATCATCCTATTCAAGCAGTATATTGGGAAAGGCTGAATACAATGAATTTATTTGCGATGTCTGTTCAGATGATGACTTCGATGACAAATTTTTTAATACGGCAGTCTGGACTGCAACAGACATCAACACGACCACTGCCGGCAGCCAGTCAGAGAGCTGCACCGGCGTGTGCACCGTTGGTACACGTTCAGGCGCAAATGTAAATGTTGATATCCCTGACCGTGATAAAAGCGGAGTAATACAGGCAGTCTCTGATAGAGACGGCGACGGAACCTTTGATCCGGGAGCCCCGCGATTCGGGCTTATGACCTATAACAGCAGCTACAAAGGCTGTATGAAAACAGGGATAACAGGATCCAATATGTCTTCGCTCCTGACAGCTCTTCAGAACGAACCTGCCTATAATGGAACCCCTACTGGAGAAGCGCTCGATGAGGCATGGGATTATTTCAAACAGGTGAACAGTCACTCGGGGTGCAATAACAATGCATATGTAGGCGGACAGGGTTCCAATAAAGACCCGTGGTATGACGGTGGCGATCCTGTTGTCTGCAGAAAAAGCTTTGTTCTCCTCATCTCTGACGGTGAATGGAATGGAAGTGTAGACCCCGTTGTCCCGGCACGGCGAACTCACATAAATGACATTCGTTCAGATATGGACGGGAAGCAGACATTAGATCATTTTTCAGTCTATACCTTTGGGAATGCCGCCGCAGGAAAAAACTCCATGCAGCAGATCGGCATGTACGGTGCTTTCGAAGATTATGACAACAATACCTGGCCCTATGACAGGACGGGATATCCCGTGGACAGCAGGAATGAGGTTCTTCCTGCTTCCCCCTGTGACGCCGGTTCAACTAATGCCCGATGCAAAGAATGGGACACGAACGCAAACGGACTTCCTGATACCTTTTACGAAGCATCGGAGGGTGAAAAACTCGAAGCGTCCCTTGTAGACGCAATAGCAAACATCCTTAAGCAGTCATCATCGGGAACTGCAGTCAGTGTGCTTGCCACCACAGGAGAAGGTGAAGGGTCTATTTATCAGGCCTTTTTCTATCCCCAGAAGCTGGAGGGCATTGAACCCAGATCATGGTTCGGATATCTCAATTCAATATTTGTCGATAAGAACGGGAACCTGAGAGAAGACTCAAATGATAATGATACTCTTGATATGACATCCGATTTCATCATTGAGATGGAGTATGACCGGGATGAAGGTACGCGAGTGCACCGGTACAGGGACTTGGACGGCGATGGGGAAAAAGACTCTGTCACGCCGGCATCTACAGGGTCGCTTGATGACGTGCATGCTATTTGGAAGGGTGGTGACAGTCTCTGGGAGGCAAGCCCGTCGAGCAGGAAAATATATACAACGCTGAGCGGGTACAATTTCTCAACTGGCCTTACACTATCTTCGAAAGGAAATTTTTTTGATGATGCCGGTAACGTAACTGCCCTGCAGCCTTACCTCAGGGCCGCAGATGACGCTGAAGCAGCAAATATCGTTAACTGGATCCGGGGCGATGACCTCACGGGTATCACTGATAAAGGTCACCCTGATGGATATCGAAAGAGGGACATTACCATAAATGGAAAAAATAATGTATGGAAACTCGGAGACATCATCTACTCAACACCGACTGTCGTAGGCCGTCCCATGGAAAACTATGACCTTCTGTACGGCGACAGCACCTATACCACATTCAGGGCAAAACACAGCAACCGGAGGAATACTGTTTATGTCGGGGCGAATGACGGAATGCTCCACGCATTTAACGGCGGGTGTTTTGATGACGTCCATCACCGATACTACAGCGACGTGGACAGCAACGGCAAATGCACGTCAGGCAGTCATACTCTTGGACAGGAGTTGTGGTCATTCATTCCCAGGGGACTTCTGCCTCACCTGAAGTGGAACACTCTTCCGGAATATACCCATGTATACCATGTGGACATGAAACCCAAGATCACGGATGTTAAAATATTCTCCCCGGACAATAACCATTCAAAGGGATGGGGGACCATACTGATAGGCGGTTTCCGGTACGGCGGAAAAGCAATCAGCTGGAATTCGAAGGGCAAGAAGAGCGCTTCTCCCGAATATTTTGCAATGGACATAACGGACCCCCTCAATCCAAGGCTCCTATGGACATTCTCTGATCCTGATCTCGGGCTCAGCATGTCCTACCCCGCAGTGGCAAAGGTAGAGGATAACTGGTATGCAATTTTCGGATCGGGCGCGACAGACTATGACTCGAGCTCAAATTTACTGTCCTTCCAGAAGGGCACAGTCTTTGTGCTGAAAATATCCTCCGGAATTAACGGCGTCGTTGATTCATGGGACATGAATATTAATTACTGGAAAAAATCAACGGGAACGGTAGCATCCTTTCTATCGAACCCGATTACAATTGATGTGGATCTGGACTATAATGTAGATGTCATGTATATTGGTGAAAATTACAAACAGGGAAGCAATTGGAACGGAGCAATGCGGCGGATAACCACGAATGAGGGGCTGCAGCCATTACCCTCTTCATGGGTGCTCTCAACCCTCGGCAGCGTAAACTCTATTGCCGGGAATAAAGATGTCGTCAAGAGAATAACATCAGCCCCTTCTGCGGCAATGGACGACATGTCAAACCTCTGGGTCTTTTTCGGCACCGGACAGTTCTATGGTTTACTCGACAAAAACAACACCGATTCGGGCGGTTTTTATGCCCTCAGGGACGAATGCTGGGATGGAAGTTGTACCAGTTCATATTCCAATGTAATGGACATCTCAGGGGCCAGTGTCAAGACAGACGGGAGTGTATCGGGAGTTTCCGGTGCCTGTGGAAGCGGCACCACATCCTGGGCAAACCTCCTGACTTCTGCAGGCAGCTGTGACGGCTGGGCCATGTACTTCGGCAGTG
>CALZGI010000256.1 GCA_945786855.1 Thermodesulfovibrionia bacterium
AGAACCGGCTTCCCCGCAAGCGGAATGAGCGGCTTTGGAATATGATCAGTAATCGGCCTGAGCCTTTCTCCAAACCCTGCAGCAAGAATGAAAATGTTCATTTTACTCATAATTGAAATAAGATCTCCTCTGAAAGGGAGGAATAGGGAAGGTTATCCCGGGGTCGTCAATACATCAAATACTTCTTTCTCACCCTCCGGTTAAACTGCCCGCACTCTTCCTTCCACCATTGCTCCATATGTTCAAGTGGCGCGGCGCTCTCAATAGCCTTTCTCACTCTGTCCGTACCCGCAAGGATATCGATGGGCATCTTTATTGTCTCATATTCGTAGGGGGGCCTTTTCCATTTAAATTTCTCGGGGTAAAGAGCACGCAGGGCTTTCAGGATTGCAACACCTGTCTTAAAAGGCCTGAACCGGTTCCTGCTCGTGACATGTATCTGCGCGCCGCCGCAGAGTTTACCGGCATACTTTTGAAAGGTAGGTTCGAAAAATACGGGACGGAACAGAACACCGGGAAGGCTAAACTCCCCGAGATATGCAGCAAGCCTTTCGGGCTCCACAAAAGGTGCCCCGAAGATCTCAAACGGACGCGTCGTACCACGCCCTTCGCTTACATTCGTCCCTTCCAGCAGGCACATGCCGGGATATACAATGGCTGTATCCAGGGTCGGCATGTTCGGAGACGGCATAACCCACGGCAAAGCTGTCTCATCAAACCACATATTCCGGGACCACCCTTCTGCAGGAATAATATGTAAATCCAGTTCTGCATAAAATTCATCTCTCAAATACTGTCCGATCTCGCCAATCGTCATCCCATGCCGCACAGGAAGGGGCCTCTGACCGACAAAGGAAGCATAGGACATATCAAGGACCGGCCCTTCCGCAAGCTTGCCCCCTAAAGGGTTTGGCCTGTCGAATATCACCACCGGCTTCCCCGTTTCATGACACGCCTGCATGCAGAGTTCCATGGTCCATATGAAGGTGTAATAACGGGAACCCACATCCTGCATGTCAATTATCATTACGTCCACATCTTTCAACATCTGTGGTTCCGGCTTTCGGGTGCTGCTGTAAAGGCTGTGAGCAGGAAGCCCTGTCTTCCTGTCTTTAAATCCCTTCCATTCAATCATGTTATCCTGGGTCTCACCCCGTATCCCGTGTTGAGGGCCGAAGAGTGCTTTCAGGTGAAGTTTTTTTGATCGGTAAAGAGAATCAACTGCATGGTCAAGTTTTTTATTAACAGAAGCGGGATGCACGAGAAGACCAGCCCGCGCTCCTCTTAACTTTTTCGGCCAATTTCTTTCAAAAATATCCAGCCCGGATTTCATGACTATTCACTCCTTACTATGAAAAATATTTCTTAATGTACGGGAATTTAGCAAAATCTTCAACTTTGTTTATAATTATTCATGGAACGGTCCATCTATATCCACATCCCTTTTTGCATGAAAAGATGTTTCTACTGCGATTTTGTGTCAGGCATTTATGATCAGGGGACGGCAGAAAAGTACATTACTGCCCTTACCAAAGAACTTTCACTGACTAAAGAAAAATCTCCCATATCAACTCTCTATATTGGCGGCGGCACACCCACTGCACTCGCCGATGAAACCTTAAGCAATTTATTAAGTAATATATTTAATTGCTTTAATTTTATTGATAATTTAGAGGCGAGCATAGAAGCGAATCCCGGGACCCTGGATGTGAACAAATTAAAGACAGTACGGACGTCGGGAATCAACAGAATCAGCATCGGCGTTCAATCCTTTCATGATGATGAACTCTCATTTCTCGGCAGGATCCACTCCGCTGAAGAGGCTGAAGATGCTGTCAGGCTTGCCAGGGGGGCAGGTTTTGACAATATCGGAATTGACTTGATCTACGGAATACCGGGGCAGACCCCGGACAGATGGAAAGACACCCTTAAAAAGGTTGTCCAGCTTAAACCAAAACATATATCAACTTATGAACTTACTCTTGAAAAAGGCACACAGCTCCATGAGGTGTTCCACATATCGAGGTTGAACCTTGATATGAGTTCTGACAGGAAGCCCCTTCATGAAGACACAATTATTGAAATGTATGAATACGCTATTGATTACCTGACTGACCAGGGCTTTGATCATTATGAAATATCCAATTTTGCGATCCCCGGATATGAATGCCGGCACAACCTGAACTACTGGGACAGAGGGGAGTATTATGGAGCCGGTCTCGGTGCTCATACCCTGGTGCATGAAACGCGGTACTGCAATACAGAGAACCTGGATGAGTACCTGCAGCTTGTTTCGGAAAACAGGAGCCCTGCAGTGAACCGGGAGACCATTACAGAAGAGGCTGCCTTCTCGGAAGCACTCTTCCTCGGACTGAGAAAAACTGAGGGGATACATGCAGAATCTCTTGCCCGTCGGTATCACAAAAGCATATTAAGCCTTTATGGAAATGAATTAAACACGTTTCGGGAATCAGGACTGATTGAAATATCACAGTCGCCCTGTTCATATGAGACAAACATAAGGCTGACGCGAAAGGGGCTCATTCTTTCAAATGAAATTTTTAAAATATTCATATAGTTTTAAATAGAGAAGAAAAAAAGGTAAAATAGATGTTAATGTGTCGCAATCAGGCTGGCGGGAATTCAGGGATAATCAGCCCCCTTCCCCAACAGGACATTCTCTGCGGACAGGATTAGAGGAACTCAATGATAAAAGAATTCGAACCAAAATGGATTGCATGGGAAATAACGAGACGATGCAATCTCAGCTGTGTACATTGTCGTTCATCGTCAGAGATGGATGCAAAAGGTCATCCCGACTTTTCCACCGAAGAAGCATACAGGATCATTGATGACATTGCAGGGTACGCAAAGCCCGTCATGGTGCTTTCCGGCGGGGAACCTCTCCTGCGGGAAGACGTTTTTGATATAGCCCGGTATGGGACCGGAAAAGACCTGAGAATGTGCATTGCAACAAACGGGACCCTGGTCACTGAAGAAACATGTAAAAACATGAAGTCGGCAGGAATTAAAATGGTCTCGCTGAGCCTTGACGGATCAACAGAAGATGTTCACGATGACTTCAGAAGCCAGAAAGGCGCCTTTGCAGGTGTCATCAGGGCCTCGGAATTATTTAATAAGCATGGAATCCAGTTCCTTATCAATTCGTCTTTTACAAAACGCAATCAACAGGAAATTCCCAAAATATACAAACTGGCCAAAAAGCTGGGTGCCACTGCATGGTACATGTTCATGATTGTCCCGACCGGGCGGGGCGAAGATATTATGAGTGAGCTCATTTCGAAGGAAGACTACGAGGAACTGCTTGAATGGCATTATGAAATGGAGAAACAAGAAAAAGAGATGCTCGTCAGGCCCACCTGTGCGCCGCACTATTACAGAATTGTCCTTCAGAAACAGAAAGAACAGGGTGAGAAGTTTGAGCGCAGAAGCCTGAAGTTTTCGACCGGCGGCTCCAAGGGATGCATTGCAGGCCAGGTGATTAGTCTTATCGATGTTGATGAGAATGTTCTTCCCTGCAGTTATTTCCCCAAGTCAGCGGGAAACCTGAAAGTACAGTCATTTCAGGATATATGGGAAAATTCCGAACTGTTCAGGGAGATGAGGGACTTTAAGGGATACAAGGGAAGATGCGGCTCCTGTGAGTATGTCACCGTCTGCGGAGGCTGCAGGGCACGGGCTTATGCCATCAAGGGTGATTATCTTGAAGAGGAGCCTTTCTGCGGATATATCCCCTATAAAATAAGAAAAGCGGGCCAGAACCAGACATAAATCACAAAAGCGGAGGATTCATGAACGACACATTTCTGAAAGCGTGCAGAGGAGAAGAAGTCCCGTACACACCGATATGGATTATGCGTCAGGCCGGAAGATATCTGCCCGAATACCGCGCTATTCGGGGAAAGGCAGATTTCCTCACCATGTGCAAGACACCTGAACTTGCTGCTGAAGTGACCCTGCAGCCTATCGACATATTGAACGTAGATGCAGCGATCCTGTTTTGCGACATCCTTATCCCCTGCGAAGCAATGGGACAGGGCCTTGATTTCCATGAAGGGAAGGGACCCATTTTGAGCCCCGCAGTCCGTGATGCCGATACAATCAATAAACTTTTTGTGCCTGACCCTGAAGACAGCATGAAATTCGTTATGGATGCCATCAGGCTGCTGAGAAAAGAGCTTGAAGGCAGAGTTCCCCTTATCGGGTTCGCCGGCGCACCCTTTACTACCGCAACATATATGATTGAAGGGGGTACCTCAAAAAATTTCCTGAACACGAAAAGAATGATCTATGAAGCCCCCGCACTCTATGCTTCATTTATGGATAAGATAACCGCCACCATCACAGAATACCTGAAGGCCCAGATCAGTGCCGGGGCACAGGCTGTACAGATATTTGATACCTGGGGCGGTATATTCTCGCCAATGGATTTCAGAGAATATGTATTGCCCTATGTTGTCAGAATTATTGATGAACTGAAAAGCTGGATGAATTCCGAAAGCAATGAACGGGTGCCGATCATCTACTTCGTCGGAGAAACAGCAGGTCTGCTCGAGGAAATCAGAACCTCCGGGGCCGATGTTTACGGCGTTGACTGGAGGATCAATCTGGATGACGCAATCAAAAGACTGGGTAGCGATGTAATTGTACAGGGCAACCTTGATCCTCTGTCTATGTTTCTCCCCCAGGATAAGATCGAAGAGCGTGTGAAAGATGTCTTGGGAAGGGCTTCTTCGGCACGGGGGCATATCTTCAATCTTGGTCACGGTGTTGTCCCCCAGACACCTCCGGAGAATGTAATAGCACTTGTTGAAATGGTTCACCGGCTCAGCAGGAAATAGAAATATACACAGGAATTACCCCTGGTCCCTATGCATAGGTTTGGAATACTTTTATTAAATCTTGGTGGTCCTGACTCGCTTGAGGCCGTTCGACCTTTTCTCTTCAATCTATTTTCCGACAGAGACATTATCAGACTGGGGCCTTCCTTTCTTCAGAAGCCCATTGCATGGCTCATCTCGACCCTTCGCTCCAGTAAAACAGAAGCCATGTACAGACAGATTGGCGGAAAGTCCCCTATTCTGGATATTACCACCGCACAGGCACAGGCACTTGAAGAGGCGTTAAACAGGCCTCCGGTGTCCGGCCCCGCAGATCAGGACGCCGCAAAACAGAACATCAGACATGGATTCAAGGTATATATCGGAATGCGATACTGGCACCCTTTCATAAAAGAGACCGTTCAAAAGATCTGCGATGACGGTATTGAAAACCTTATTGTACTCAGTCTCTATCCCCATTACTCAAAGGCAACAACAGGATCTTCAATTTCGGACTTAAAAGAGTGCATTACGGGGAAAGACTTTGATATTAAATATATTGAACAGTGGCCTGACTTTCCGCCCTATATTGATTCCCTGGCTGGATTAATAGCTGACGGCATATCGGAATTCAAAGGTGTCAAATGTGATATCCTCTACAGCGCTCATAGTCTTCCTCAATCTTTTATCGACGAAGGAGATCCCTATCTTGATCACATTAAATTAACTATTGAGAAACTGAATGAGAGACTATCTGCCGAGCCATTCAATATGAAAGATTTCGACTGGCACCTGTCCTTCCAAAGCAAGACAGGGCCCGTCAAGTGGCTTGAGCCGTCAACCGAAGAAATGATAACCGGCCTTGGAAACAGCAACTGCAGAAACCTGCTCGTCGTTCCTGTCAGTTTTATCTCTGACCATATTGAAACCCTCTATGAAATAGATATCCTGTACAAAGAACTTGCTGAGAAACAGGGCATAAATTTCAAGAGGTGTGCAGCGTTAAACACTTCAGCTCAATTCATAACAGCCGTGAAGGAACTGATTCTCTCAACAACTGCCTCATCTGGCGCCTGAACCGGGGCACACACACTGAGATCAACAAAAAACCTCATATTATAATTGCCTCAAAGATTGAACATTTCTGCAGCTTATGGTAGCTTTTATAAAAACGTTAACAACAGGTGAGTAATAATGAAAAAAATAGCAATCATTGGTGGAGGAATATCGGGACTGACACTGGCATATCTGCTCGTAAACAGGAACAGTGATCTGGAAGTTACTGTCTATGAATCTGAAAACAGATCAGGAGGAAAAATATGGACAGAGCACGTAGACGGTTATCTTTGCGAAAGAGGCCCCAACGGGTTTCTCGATAATAAACCTAAAACACTGGAACTGTGCAACAGCTTGAATATCGATCCAGTACGAAGCAATGAAAATTCAAAGAAACGTTTCATTTTCTCCGGCGGATGTTTGAAGGCCCTGCCGGAATCACCCGTCTCCTTTATAAAATCTGATCTTCTCACATGGGGCGGGAAACTCAGGCTGCTCCGCGAACTGACAGCACCCAGGGGCCCGGCTGATGAAACAGTCGCTGATTTTATCACCAGGCGGCTCGGAAGAGAAGCACTCGAAAAACTTATAGACCCTATGTGCTCCGGCATCTTCGCCGGTGACCCTTCCACTATGAGCATTAAGAACTGTTTCCCCCGCATAAAAGAACTTGAACAGGATTACGGCAGTCTTATCAGAGCCCTCATAAAAATCAAAAGAGAGAGAAAAGCTGCCCATAAAGGATCGTCAAAAGATGGAGATGAGACAAAAGTGTCTGCCGCGCCAGGAGGAACACTCACATCATTCTACAGTGGGGCCCAGACAATAACTGATGCGCTTGCCGACAAACTTGCCGACAGGGTAATGCCGGGTGCTGCCATTAAAGCCATATCCATGGAAAATGATTCATATCAACTCCAGACATCCAGGGGTACTTCCACCGCAGATATAGTGGTTCTTGCAACCCCGGCATATGCTGCTGCAGAATTACTGCAGGACTTTGATAAAGAACTTTCAAAATCTCTCTCTGAAATCCCCTATCCTCATGTTTCAGTTGTCTGCTTCGGCTACCGGAAAGAGCAGATTAGCCATGCTTTAAATGGTTTTGGATTCCTGGTTCCCCACATTGAACACCGAAAAATTCTCGGCACCCTCTGGGACTCAAGTATTTTCCCGAACAGGGCACCTGATGGACATGCTCTTTTAAGAACAATGGCAGGCGGAGCAAAGGCCCCTGAAGTGGCAGACATGGATGACAATGAGCTTATTAAAACCGTACTCGATGAACTGAGACCGGTCATGGGTCTTAAAGCCGATCCTGAAATGATCAGGGTTTACCGGTGGAATAAAGCAATTCCTCAGTATCTTCTCGGGCACAGCAGGATACTGGATACTGTTGATAAACAATTGAGCAATCATCCCGGCCTGTATCTTACTGGGAATGCATACAGGGGGATCGGGATAAATGACTGCATAATGAACAGTTACAAGCTTGCCGATATAATACTGGCATAAGCCCCCCCCGTTAGACGTTATCCGGTCTAACGGGTCCCTTAAGTGTCATCCTGATGTAGTCTCAATGAATCCCGGATTTCCCAGGCCTTTAGCACTTATCAGCACTGTATGTCAGTTTTCCTGGCTATGTTCAAAGCTCCATACCGGGCTGTATGTTTCACCACCGCTACCGTCTTTAACAATGACCTGCCAGTAGTATGTAGTCCCGTTCTCGAGATTAGTCACTTCTTTAACGATTTCATCTGATGGAACAACACTTTCTTCCGGCGCTTCAACAGTCCTTGCAGTCTCGGTGCTTCCACTGGAACTTGTGCTTCCATCACTGCTCCCACCGCCACCACAGGCGGTTAACAAGAGCATTCCTGATATTATTGAGAGTATTATGATCTGGCGGATCCAGAGGGTCCTTTTTCTGCTAAAGGGTAGGAAAAGAAATATCCCCGGCACTATCAAACCGGTACCGAGGCTGCCGATACCGGCATAGTACATCTCCCGTTTTGCCACAGAAGCGACGACCGCTTCCCTTGTACACCCGGTCGTCATCTCAGGGTCTTCACAGATAGCCAGATCGTAGGTCACAGCGTCGCCATCAGGGTCAGCTGATTTTTTCCACCTGAATTTACCCGATCCTTTCCCGTTATTTTTTGGAGAAACAAGCACGGGATCAGATGGAGAATTATTAGAAACAGATGAAAGTCCAGTACCTGTAGCTGCCACCGTAACAACACTTTCATCTGAGTCATTCGAAGGAATGCGTATACTTTCTGCAAAAGTGCCGATAGTCAGAGGGGAGAACCTTACAGTAAAGGTGCAGCTTCCAGCCGGTGCGATGCTCTGCCATGAACAGTTGTCATTGTAAATGCTGAAGGGTGACGTCAAAGAGTCATCCTGAAGAATTTTGTCTATCTCAAGATCAGCATCACCATAATTCTTTACAGTAACAGTGTGATCAAATGAAACAAACGCCGTGATACCTCCAAAGGGCACCCGAAGGTCTTTCGGGGGGGTCACAGAATCCCTCACATTTATTTCCGGAGCGCCACTGCTTACCGGCGGTTCTGGTTCTGGCTGAGGTTCTGG
>CALZGI010000257.1 GCA_945786855.1 Thermodesulfovibrionia bacterium
CAAAGTCGTGGTCGTCAACAGTGGCATTGAACTGGAGGGATACAGACAGGCTGACGCAAATATAAATGAGAAAAGGAATGAACTGAATCTCAAAAAGGATTCCATGCTTGTGGGTATGATTGGAAGATTAGAAACGGTAAAGGGACCGGAGTATTTCATCGAGGCAGTTCGTCCGGTTATGGAGAAATTCCCGGAGGCTGAATTCCTAATTATCGGGGAGGGGTCCCTGAGACATTCTCTAGAGTCGCGCTGCAGGGAATTGAACATAACTGACAGGGTCACATTTACAGGATGGAGGGAAGACATCCCTGAACTTTTAAAAATTCTTGATGTCCTTGTCCTTCCGTCACTGAATGAGGCTGTCGGCAGGGTATTGATAGAAGCGGGGGCCTCCGGTAAACCGGTGGTGGCTGCGAAAGTTGGCGGGATCCCTGAAGTAGTCAGGGATGGTGAAACCGGCCTGCTCTTTCCACCAATGGATATTGACGCTCTGGCGAACGCCTTGTCATCACTGCTGGAAAATGAGAAAAAGAAGCAGGAGATGGGAGAAGCTGCAAAAATGTGGGTAGATGACAAGTTCAGTGCCAAAAGAATGGTATCGAAATTTGCTGCACTCTATGAAGAAGTGGGCAGGCAGAGCAACGGAGATTTTAATGCCTCACTAAAGGTCTCGGCTAATAATGTCGATAATACCTATAGTTAGCTAATGAGGAGATAGTGTAAATGATTCTGTCTGTACATCAGCCTCAGTATATTCCATGGATCGGTTTCTTTGACAAGATAGTGAGAAGCGACTGCTTTGTAATCCTTGACAGGGTGCAGTATAAGGAGAGGGAGTATGTGAACAGGAACAGAATCAGAACAAATGATGGCTGGAAATGGCTGACAGTTCCGGTAATATCGAGAGGTCTGAGAAGACAAAAGATAGGCGATACAAGGATTGACAACAGCAATGGCTGGCGGAAAAAACATTGCAACAGTTTGAAATCATGGTACAGTAGAGCTCCTTTTTTCGATACCTATTTCTCCTTTTTTGAAAATGTGTATTTGCAGCAATGGGATAAACTCCAGGACCTGAATATATATATAATTCGATATATGCTGCAAGAGCTGCAAATAGAGACCCCGGTTTATTTTGAATCGGACTTGGGAGTCAGTACAACTAAAACAGATCGGATTATCGATATATGCCGGAAGCTCAAAGCGGATATTTACCTGTCTGGAGCAGGGGGGAAAGATTACCTGGAGGAAGAGAAATTTCCAGAGGCAACCATAAGGCTGGAGTATCAGGAATTTACTCACCCTGAATATCAGCAGCAGCACATGAAAAACAGCAGCGATTTCCTTCCGTATATGTCGAGTTTAGATCTCCTGTTTAATGAAGGCGGCAAGAGTAAAAAAATCCTGAAAGGATAAAGAAACAATGGTATACCAGAGGAATGGAAAGAATATCCTGGCTATAGGCGCACATCCGGATGATATTGAATTCGGCTGCGGCGGCACATTGTTGAAATGCGCTCGACAGGGATATAAAATATTTCTCCTCGTACTTACTGAGGGTAGTGTGGGTGGTGAGCCCACTATCAGGCAAAGGGAACAGGAAAAATCAGGAAAGTTGATGGGAGCGGAGCAGGTTTTCTGGGGCAACTTCCCTGATACGGAAGTGCCGAACAGCAAATCGGTTATTACTGTTATCGAAAATGTTATAAATGAAATTAGGCCTAACACAGTCATGTTCAACTATTACGATGATACGCACCAGGACCACAGGATTGCAGCCGAAGCATGCATCTCTGCAACGAGGTATATACAGGAAGTGTTATTCTTTGAGGTGCCCTCAAGCAGGAATTTTGAGCCTGATGTATTTGTAGATATTAATGATGTATTGGACAATAAATTAAAACTCCTGGAAGCTCACGCATCTCAAATTGATCGGACAAAGGTAGAGAATCTTACGATCCTGGAGAGCGCCACGTCGTGTGCTAATTTCCGGGGTTACCAGGGACGGGTCAAGTATGCAGAAGGGTTTAAGGCCGTGCGCATATTAAAATCTATTTAATATCTGATTATTTCAATGTATATTGTTACTTCATTTATTATTGTTTTTCTCTCTGTCCCACTCATCAGGAAACTTGCTGTAGATCACCAGATACTTGACTTTCCTGACAGGAGAAAGCCACATAAGAATGCTGTACCGCTTTTGGGCGGAGTAGCAATTTATGCAGGAGTAGTGTCCGGTCTGATTTTCGATCCAGCATCGTTTCATCTGTTTTCGGGTTTATTACTGGGCGGAACATTAATTTTAATAGTTGGCATCATTGATGATATTTACGGTTTGTCCTCCCGAATCAGGCTGATAGTACAGCTCATTGCAGCGTTTGCAGTAATCGGTTTCGGTTCCCGTATAGATTTTTTACCAAATACACTGCTTGGTAATACCGGAGAAGTTATATTATCACTCTTATGGATTATCGGAATTACAAATGCTGTAAATTATCTGGATGGACTGGACGGTTTAGCGGTGGGAACAACAGCTATCAGTGCGACCTTTTTTGCGATTATCGGATATTTCACTGGTCAGCATGAGATCTGTACAGTAAGCTGGATACTAACAGTGGTCTGTGTGGCTTATATCCCGTATAACGTGAAGCGCA
>CALZGI010000258.1 GCA_945786855.1 Thermodesulfovibrionia bacterium
ATCAGCGAGTCCTACAGGGACCTGGAAGACCTCTTCCTGAAAATGGTCGTTGTTATGGTGAATGTCCTTGATGCAAAAAGCCCCTGGACCAAGGGTCATTCTGAACGGGTGTCAATGTACGCGGAACAGATTGCGCAGGAAATGTCACTCGATGACGATGAAGTGAAGGACATCAAACTTGCAGGCCTGCTTCACGACATCGGAAAGATCGGCACCTATGATTATCTCCTCGACAAACCGGGAAGACTCACAAAAGAGGAATTTGACATTGTGAAAAAACATCCTGAAGAGGGAGGAGAAATCCTTAAGGAAATAAAACAGCTCCGTGACATCATCCCCTATATAAAATACCACCATGAAAAACTGGACGGTAACGGATATCCTCATAAGTTAAAAGGGGAGACTATTCCCCTCGGCGCACGAATAATGCATGTGGCGGACTCTTTTGACTCCATGACCTCAGACCGGCCGTACAGGGCCGCGCCCGGTCTTGAATACGCTCTCTCCGAACTTGAAAAATTCAGCGGGACACAATTTGATCACCACGTCGTAGAAGCCTTCCTGGAAGTCCTGAGGAAATCAGATACATTGGGGAGCTAAGGTATCTTCAGAATAACCTTGATTGCATTTTCCCCTTCTGCGTAACGAAAGGCTTCTAAGCCCTCTTCAAGGGGAAACACCCTGCTGATCAATGGTTCAATTTTCACCTGTCCGGCCCTGATTGCATCAATGGCTGCGGGAAAAGGTCCGCACCGGGAGCCGATCAGGCTGATCTCATTTATGACAAGATGATTCAGGTCAACGGGCCCCCTCTGTGCGATCGTCGTTTTAAGAATCACCGTGCCTTTCGGCTTTACAATCTGGAGGGCGGAATCTGTCCCTGAAGGAGAACCCGTACAGTCAATAACGAGGTCAAAGTCACGCCCCGAAAAATTATTGACCACTATCGTTTTTATTCCCGTTCCCTCAAGGACTGAAAGTTTCTCCTCATGCTTGCCAACAAGGGTAACGCTGCTCCCCGTTGTTGCTATTGCCTGCGCTGCAAGAAGGCCGAGCTTGCCGTCACCAAGAACGCACGCCCTGTCTGAAGAGCGTATGGATACCTGTTCCAGTATTTCAAATCCGGCAGCCAGGGGCTCAACAAATACCGCTTCCAGATCTGAAAGAGAATCGGGTATGACATGAAGATTTCCGGCGGGAAGTACCGCATATTCCGCAAAGACTCCGTCCCTGTTCAATATTCCAAGGACTGTACGATCCGGACAGTGGTTCTGCATCCTGCTGCGACAGCGCGGACATTTTTCACATCCGGCATTAATTTCCCCGACGACCCTCTTTCCGACCAACTGACCGTCCCTGCATTGCTCCACCATCCCGACAAACTCGTGTCCGGGCACTCCCTGAAATCCCATATATCCACGGGTAATCTCAACATCGGTCTTGCAGATCCCTGCATGAGTTATTCTGATTAATGCTTCATCTTCACCGGGATCCGGCACCGGGTAGTCATCTCTTATCTGAAGTCTCCTGTTAAATACAAGTGCACGCATTTTCTATCTTCCGGTATTCAATTGAACGTTCAAGGGGACGGTGCTGCTCTGAGGTTTCTGATATATATCGGGCAGGATGGCCCTATCTTTCCCATTCAGCTCTCAGCAGTTTCGTGTCATCAGACCATTTATAGCGGACCCTTCCCTGGTATGCCTTCTGAAGGCTTCTCCCTATCCTCTGAGCAAGCTTCTCGTTGGTGGTAGTAATCTCGATGCCGCTTTCAACCACATCTATGCTCATAATTCTTTCAAGGGGATTAAACCCTTTCGCCCTGTCTTCTTCGTTTCTGACGAGATTTAATATTTCATTTTTATGGTCTGCCAAAAAATCCCCCTTCAGCTTCACAATACCCCCGGGGAACTTGTCTTTTACTTTTTTACATGCAGGACAAAGGACCAGATTGGTGTCGCTCTTTTTCAATTGTGTTTCATACAATTTCTCATCAAGGGTCCACCGCTTGTTATTGAAAATGGCATGACACTTAGTGCATAGTGCTGTTCCGCTCAAACCAGAAGAATTGAGGTAGGGATCAGCAGATTTATCGATACTCTTTCTTTTATTCAAAGTCAGAGGCTTTTTAACTTTCATGTGGACCTCCCGGTT
This sequence comes from Thermodesulfovibrionia bacterium, assembly GCA_945786855.1. Lineage (GTDB taxonomy): Bacteria > Nitrospirota > Thermodesulfovibrionia > UBA6902 > UBA6902 > CALZGI01. Next base: position 2,155 of record CALZGI010000258.1, read on the forward strand.
ACTTATTGATCATATATCTGGTGTACAAGAAGAAATCCCCTGCTGGCTCAGAGGATTAATATATTGCATGGCATTCCACAAACAGATTAAATAATTGACTTTTTTGAAGAAACGCTGAGGGCACGTGCTCAGTCGGACATATCCGGAGGAAATATCGCCGGGGCGATTCAGTACCCTTACTACCGTGCCACATACTCCGAGTATATCACAGTTTTTCATTTACGCAATGCGCCTTGATCCCCTTATTTCAACTGATCTCTATTGCCACAATCACCGTTCACAGAGAACAATACCATAGGACATATACCGATATGAACAGACAGGATACAGCAACTTATGTATAATGATAATATTACGAATATAATATACAGGTTCCTGAACCAGGAACCTCATCGTGAGCTCATGGTAAAATATTTAAAATTATTATTCCTCTGTGTTTTGATCACGACCTCCGCTGTTGCCTCGGAAGATACACTGATGGTTAAGGCTGCAACAAAGGAGATTATAATAACGGGCTTCACAAGAACTATTCAGACCCAGATTATATCCTCTGAAGTCCCGGGGAAAGTATTGTCAGTACACTATGACAGGGGCGATACTATCTCAAAAAAATCTTTCATTAAAATCGACCCTACATTCATTAACTTTCAAATTCAGAACACCACTGAATCCATGGAACGCCTCAATATCGCGATCAGGAAAGCACGGTCCAGAGTTTCTTACTTCGAAAAAGAGTCCGAGCGTATCGGGGAGCTCCATAAGCAGGATTTAGCAACGGAATCTCAGAAAGATTCAATAGTCCAGAATTTTGATCAGGCCGGACTTGAACTTGAATCATCCCTGCGGGAACGTGCCGCTTTAAAAAACAGGCTCGGCGAATTAGTAGAGAGAAGGAAAAGACACAGGATATATGCTCCTGAAGGATGGATAGTTACTGACCGGGGTGTGGAAGAGAATGAAATAGTACGGCCGGGGTTACCGCTGGCAAAAGTGTCGGATTACCGTGAAATGGCAGTACCGCTCTCTGTGTCATCGGAGGAGCTGATGGCAATACAGGCTTTACCGAATATATTTCCCGTTCAGCTCGAAAGTGATTCTCCAGGGGCATCGATAAACTGGATAAATCCCGAGTTTGATGAAAAGTCGAGAAAACTCAATATTGAGCTGATTATAAAGGATTATGAGGGCCCGAAGAGAGGAGGATTAAAAGTATCCTTTTCTGTCAAAGTAAAAACAGAAGGCATTCATATTCCGGAGGCTGCAGTATCCAGACGATATGAAAACTCCATTGTCACCCTGAAAGATTCTGGTGAAGTTGTCCAGCTGCTCATACTCGGTAACGAGGGCGGATATTTTCTCGCAGCGGAAGACGACCGCCTAACTCCTGGAACTGAACTCATCCCCGCAGGCAGTACCCAACAGAAAGGTGCTTTGCAGTTTCGAAATGATGTTTACGATGGAATAAGATGAAGTCCGTAGTCCGTTTCTCCCTTAAACAGCGAGTTTTCATCAATGTCGTTTTTGTGCTCCTTATTGTTTCCGGCATTTACAGCTTCCTCGCAACACCCGTTGAAAACATGCCTCTCGTAGAGATGGGAAGAGTCTTTGTCAGCACCGTTTATTTCGGGGCCTCGGCTGAAGATGTTGAAAAACTGGTCACAAAAAAGCTTGAAGACGCTCTTGACGGCATGGAAAACGTGGAGTATATCCGCTCCAAATCAATCAGGAACTACTCAACTATCGACGTAAAGTTTATCGATGATTCCGATTATGAATCCCTTTACGACGAATTACGGTTCAGGGTCCTGAATATTAAAGACGAACTGCCTCCGGAAGTGGATGATCCCCGGTTCTTCAAGATCGACACCCAGATATGGATGCCTGTTATCCAGGTGGATATTGTGGGCAATGTTCCGAACAAGAGCTTAAAGCTCCTTGCAGAAGAATTAAAAGCAGGCATTCTCGAAGTAGAAGGAGTGAAAGAGGTAGATCTGCTGGGCGAATACACAGAAGAGTTCCATGTCTCCCTGGACCCGTCACTATTAAGACGTTACGGCGTCACCTTCGAGCAGGCTGCATCAGCTATTTCCTCGGCAAATACCCTCATTCCGACAGGACGGTTCAGACAGGAAGTATCGGAATATATGCTCGATGCAGGCATCAGATTTTCCTCGCAGGACGAGATATTGAACATTGTTGTGCGCAGAGACGGTGATGGAAATTTTATTCGGGTGAAGGATATTGTAACAACGGCACGATTAAGTTACCGGGACCCTGACACCATTTCAAGTGTCAACGGGAAAAATTCACTCAGCCTCAGAGTAAAAAAAGAAAAAAGCGGAAATTCAATCCAGATTTCCCAGGCCATCAAGGACCTTGGAAGAGCATTTGAACAATCCCACAGACAGGATGGAATATCTATTGCCTTTACGTGGGATTCGACTATAGAAATCCGGGACTCGATGAAGACCCTTACAGGGAACATGGTCGTGGGCATCATACTGGTTTTTATCGTGTTGTGGTGGACACTGGGCATCAGAAATGCCATGTTCACCGCGATCGGCCTCCCCTTCTCTTTTCTCTGTGTAACTATCATCATGAAATTCACCGGCGTCTCAGTTAATACGATCAGCATATTTTCCTTTGTCCTTGTTTCGGGAATCATTGTTGATGATGCCGTAATAATTCTGGAAAACATCCACCGTCATATGCAGACAGGCAAGGCAGCCTGGGACTCCATCGTTGACGGAGTATCTGAAGTCATGGTGCCTGTGCTTAGTGCCGCCTTAACAACGATCGTCGCTTTTATTCCCATGCTCATCATGACCGGAAGTACGGGTGAATTTTTTTCCGTTATCCCGAAGTCCGTTTCATTTGCCCTTGCGGCATCTCTCTTCGAAGCCCTGCTGGTCCTGCCTGTTCATGTACTTGAATGGGGCCCGAAACCTGTTGCGCCTTCTGCGGAACAGGGCAGCCACTCAGCCCGGCATTTGAACTCCGGGGCATTTGCTTTTTTCTGGAAAATTTACCGCGGACTGCTTGACCGTTTTCTTGCTCACAAGGTCAAAACCATGGTGGTCCTGATATTCGTCTTTCTGACCGCGCTCTCAATCCTTGTTTTATCAGTCACCGGAATTGTTCCTCTTATCAAGGTAAAGTTCTTCCCTACCAGTTTTTTCCGATACCATGTTCCTGTTATTATGCCGAGAGGTACATCGATAGAAAAGACAGATACATTTATCAGAAACATGGCGGGACATGTAAAGTCCATGGGGGATGATCAGGCTCTTTCAGTCTCCGCTCATGCAGGAAGATATGAGGATGAAGATTATGCATTACATTACGGCCATCATTACGCTCAGCTGGTAGTTACCCTTCCCGAGAAGAAAGACTGGAATTTCCCGGACAACCCCGGAAATGACTTAATGGTGCACCTTGACCGCATGAGAGACACCATTGAAAGCTACATTAACCTGGAATACGAAGGGCAGGCGCTCAAACCGTCCATTAAACTTTTCCCTGAAAACACCGGTCCGCCGGTCGGGAAAGCAGTCAATGTCCGCGTTTCCGGAAATACAATGGAGCAGGTCATAGGGGCTGTGGATTCCCTCATGAAATATCTTACATCCAATGCTGAATTTAAGGATATGAAAGACCTGGAAGACAACAGGGCCAAACATCAGAAGGTAGTAAAATATGTACCACAGCAGGAAAAGTCATTTGAGTACGGTCTGTCACCGGGCAATGTCACGGCACTTGTTGCCGGGGCCCTGAACGGTCGATACGCGGGTGAGTTCAGAACCACTGATGAGGAAATCGATCTCCTCGTCCGGATTGCCCGTACATACGATAAGGGTAATTACAGGAAAGCCGGTATATCAGAACCATCGGACATCCTCGATATACCCATCATCGAGCACAGTTCTTCCCCGGTTTTTTTACGTGACATAGTAGACATGGAATATGCCTATGAGCGTGATATAAAAACCAGATATAATACCAAGCCGACAGTCACCATCTCTTCAAATATTAAAGCAGGTTCGCAGCTGTCGCCAAGCAGGGTCCAGTTTCTGGTAAAGAGTTATTTTGAGCAGGAACAGGAGCACCATCCAGGAGTTTCCCTCGGCTTTGGCGGGGAGTTCGAATCTACAAGCAGGTCCTATACCTCTCTTACCTTTGCCTTCTTGATTGCCATTCTCGGAATCTATGTCATTCTGTCATCGCAATTCAGGGATTATTTCCAGCCCATGATTATTTTGTCGGCTGTTGCCTTTGCCATTATCGGTGTCTCTTTCGGCATGTTCATCAGCAGGTCCACCTTTACGGTGGGAAGTTTTCTTGCTGTGGTGGGGCTTGCAGGTGTCGCCGTGAATGACTCCCTCATTCTCATTGACTTTATCAATGTCAGGCGAAGAGAAGGGATGGAAATGCGGGAAGCCGTCATAGAAGGCTGCAGCCTGAGAATGCGGCCGGTGCTGATCACCACCGTCACAACCATTTTCGGACTTCTGCCGATGGCAATAGGAATTCCGAGCAAATCGATTGCCTGGGCGCCAATGGCGACCGCATTCTGTACGGGACTTTCGAGTGCCACAATTCTTACGCTCCTGATCGTTCCCGTCGAATATGAACTTGTCGAAAAAATCCGTCCCTTTTTGAGGAGGGTATTCAGGAGAGAATAAGGAATGTTGACTTTCCGTCAGGACATTATTTATTATTCAGTCATGCATATGATGAATCTCATTACAGCTTTCGATCTGCAACTGACAGGACGACTTAGTACGGTCGCAGCTGAAGGGGGTTCTATTAGCTGATAATTGACAGAATAGAAAACTCAAAGGCCGCGGCATACAACCGCGGCCTTTTTTTATGTCTTTTCAATGAAATTTTTGCAGGTCTGCTGAACGCGGGGAGAAGAGCCTGAGATGAGGCATTTTATGAGCAAAAGGAGAACCCTGTGAAGGAATTTAACGAATCAAGATGGGCAAATGCCGAGTTTGCCCGCGAGTACAGAGACAATGCGGACATATATATTGTCGAGAGAGAGAGATTATTTGAAATCATGAAGTCCTATTACCGCCATTTCCTTGCTGACGGGAATGAGAAAAAAGTTCTTGACCTTGGCTGCGGCGACGGAATTGTCACATCAGAGCTGCTGAGTATTGACGATCATATATCGTCTACCCTGGTCGACCCATCGGTGGACATGCTTGAGAAGGC
>CALZGI010000259.1 GCA_945786855.1 Thermodesulfovibrionia bacterium
TGAAAGCGTTGATTTTTCAGGTGATGCCCTCTCTCATACCGGTGAAAGAATGCTTTCAAAGCCACTTGTGCTCGGGGGGCTCGTTACCTTTTCAACCTATATCCCCGGCATTGATGAATGCGCTTTTGAAGGAGAAAGCAACGTGTATGCAGTCTATTACAAGACGGGCACGGCCAATAAAAAATATGTTTTTAATGAACAGAAGAATGATGCGAATCCGTCTGATGTTGTTGGACGTGTAAGAAAACTGGGTCCCGGAATGCCCTCAGCGGTCAGCGCCCAGGTAACATCAAGTGGTTCCATAAAGGGTTTTGTTCAATCACAGAACGGGAGTATCCTTTCAATTGAAACATCCAGCCCCTTCTCGCTCAGGAGCGGAATTAAGGGCTGGATGAGTGACCAGGTCCAATGATTATGTGTAGAATTCTGATTCTGACAATGCTGGCAGTATCTTTGTTCAATTGCAGCGAGTATCCTCAAGAAACCGAGATTCTGAAGGTCAATCAGGCTGCAATCGAATCTCAACAGCCCGCTCAGCATACCGATGTCAGCATCGGGCCCGCCCACGCTACCGCAGGGACAATCATAACACTTAAGGCACCCGACTCACTTATGAACGGCGGTGAAATCAAATGGTATATAAACGGCGACAACGATGCATCCTCCAAGGGAGTTCGATTCGTCCCCAATGATCTGAAAAAAGAAGACATTCTTCAGGCTGTCATTTCGAAGGACGGCAAAGAATATTATTCCAATGAACTCACCATAAAAAATACTCCACCTGTTATACGGAAGGCCACATTATTACCTGTTATGCCGTTGGTTTCATCCAGGCTGACGGTAGACATGAAAGCCACAGATATTGACAATGACGTGATAACCTACAAGTATCGGTGGACCCTGAACAATACGTTTGCAGGGGAGGAAAGTTACCTTGACACAGACCTCAAGCGGGGAGATGCTATAGCGGTCACCATCACTCCCGTTGATGGCGATGATGAAGGACGGAGCACTACGCTGCAAAGCAGGGTTTTCAACTCTCCCCCTGTTGTTTCAGAAAGCACCGCATCCTATGACGGAAAACACTATACATATCAGATCGCAGCGACAGACCCCGATAATGACGCTCTCACCTTCAGTTTGCAGGAAGGCCCGGAAGGCATGACCATAGACCCGGCACGCGGGATCATGACATGGGAACTTGCCCCTGATCACAAGGGGCTGTTCGAGGCAAAAGTTCTTGTCACCGACAATAAGGGATCTACTATTCTTGTGCCCGTCACCACGGTGGTAGGTAATCAGGAAAAAGCCGAGTAAGAGATCATCTGTCCCAGGCCTCAACTGCCGTATTCATTATTCCAACTGCACTTTCCAGATTACTCATAGTATGTAGCGGACGATCCTTCATTTTCCCACACCGTAATAGAAGATACATTACAGCTCTCATTCTTGAGCTTCTTCTTCAGTGTTTCAAATATCCATTTGGCAATATTTTCCGACGATGGGTTTATCTCCGTAAAGGGAAAGACCTCATTTAAAAAAGAGTGGTCCAGAGAGGAAATTACTTCTCCGGTCATGTCCTTTAAGTCATGAAAATCAATTGCTATACCTATATCATTGAGCTTCTCAGAAGAGACGGTAACCTGAACTCTCCAGTTATGTCCGTGCATTGCTTCACACTTTCCCTTATACCCCCTGAGCTGGTGCGCCGATGAAAACTGTGCCTCGATTGTCAGGTCAAACATGATACCTCCAAAAATTAAAAACGGCTTAAACCGTTTTTAAAGCTTAATTGCTGTTTTATCCGGAATTCCATAATTGAGATCTGGTCATCCCGCAAAGAAACTACCGTTCACCATCAAACTTGAAAATCAATTCTCCTTCTTTTGTAAGTCCATATTCCCGTGCAAGTTCTTCAACGCGCTCAGGGTCTTTTCTTATGGCCTCAATGTGATTTCGGGCATCATTGTTCTGTTTTTCAAGTGTCATTGTTTCTGCCAGCAGCCTGTTCTGCATGGATTTAAGTTTCATGTACTTGAGCAGCCCATTGTCACCTATGATCAGGTTCAGGGTCAGATATATGAAAAGCATCGTCCCGAAAGTGAGGTACACAATCCCCTTCTTTTTCCGGTTCGCCTGCACCTGTTTGCGCCTTACATTTCTCATTGTGAATATGTCATTTCAAAAAACTCTTACTTAAGATTATAAAACACATCCATTCCCCGATACCTGGCCGCACTCCCAAGCTCCTCCTCAATCCTCAGAAGCCTGTTGTATTTTGCTATCCTGTCAGTTCTTGACAGAGAACCTGTTTTGATCTGACCAGTGTTCATGGCAACGGCAAGGTCTGCTATTGTCGTGTCCTCCGTCTCTCCCGACCGATGGGATACAACAGCCGTATACCCTGCCCTTTTCGCCATCTCGATGGCATCGAGCGTTTCTGTCAACGAACCTATCTGATTTAATTTTATCAGAATGGAATTGCCAATGCCCTTTTCAATTCCCTCGGCAAATATCTCCGGGTTGGTAACAAAAATATCATCGCCCACAAGCTGTACTTTATCGCCGATCTTTTCCGTCATGGCCTTCCATCCCTTCCAGTCATTTTCGGAAAGACCGTCTTCGATCGAAAGAACAGGATACTTCTTTATAATTTTCGCATAAAAATCTATCATTGAAGAGGAACTGACCTTTTTCCCCTCAAATGTGTATTTGCCGTTGCTGTACAACTCTGATGACGCAACATCAAGGGCAAGGAATACATTTTTCCCCGGCTTGTACCCGGCCTTTTTGATTGCTTCCATTATCAGGACAAGGGCTTCTTCATTGGACTTCAGATCAGGTGCAAACCCGCCTTCGTCGCCTACGGATATGCTCAGCCCTTTCGATTTTAAAAGGCTCTTAAGGCTGTGAAAAATTTCCGCTCCCGCCCTCAGGGCCTCGCTGAAGCTGGAAACTCCTGCAGGCATGATCATAAATTCCTGTATGTCAAGATTATTGTCGGCATGGGCTCCCCCGTTTACTATATTCATCATCGGAACGGGCAGTTCACAGGCGCTCACGCCGCCGATATAGCTGTAGAGAGTAAGTTCCGATTCCATTGCAGCAGCTTTAGCAATAGCAAGGGACACTCCCAATATGGCATTTGCTCCGAGCTTTCCCTTATTTTTTGTGCCGTCAAGCTTGATCATAAGGTTATCGATAATGACCTGCTCCGTTACTTCAAGTCCGAGTATCTGAGGGGCAATTTTTTCATTTATGTTTTTTACCGCTTTCCGAACTCCCTTCCCGGAATAGCGCTTGTCCTTGTCTCTGAGCTCAAGGGCTTCCCTCTGTCCTGTTGAAGCCCCCGAGGGTACTGCTGCACGTCCGAAGGCCCCTGTTTCAAGCAGCACATCAACTTCTACTGTAGGATTTCCCCTGCTGTCAATAATTTCTCTTCCATGAACACTAATTATTTCACTCATTGATTACCTCCATATTCTGTTCCGACGGGGTTTGAAAGAGCAGCTTCTTTTCGCTGGAAGCAGCGCCTATAAATGCCTTGAACACGGGATGCGGTTCCAGTGGCCGTGATTTGAATTCGGGATGAAACTGGCATCCAAAAAACCACGGATGATCTTCTATTTCAACGATCTCCACCAGCTGTTTATCAGGGCTCATCCCGCTTATTCTGAGCCCCTTCTCCTCGAGCACTTCTTTATATTCATTATTAAACTCATAACGGTGCCTGTGTCTTTCATTGATTTCCTTTTCACCGTATGCCCTGAACGCCTTTGTTCCTTCTTCGATGACACAGGGGTAAGACCCGAGCCGCATGGTCCCGCCCTTGTCAGAATTCAGATCTCTGGTCTGCACCGTCTGGTTCCTGAAATCATACCACTCTTCAATCAGGTAGATAACAGGATGGGGGGTGTCCTTCTCGAATTCACTGCTGTTCGCATCGTTCAGTTTCGCAACATTGCGCGCAAATTCTATGACGGCACACTGCATTCCAAGACAAATGCCGAGGAAGGGAATCTTCTTGACCCGCGCGTAGCGGACAGCTTCCACTTTCCCTTCTATTCCCCTCTCTCCGAAACCGCCGGGGACGAGTATCCCGTCCACTTCATCCAGATGTCGCTCGGCTCCGGACTGTCCTATTTCTTCTGCATCAACCCAGAGCAGATCAACTTTTACGCTGTTGGCAATTCCGCCGTGTATAAGGGCCTCCATCAGGCTCTTATAGGAATCTTTTAACCCCACATATTTTCCCACGATGGCGATGGTTACCACATCTTCCGGCTCTTTGAATTTTTTTATTACCCTGGCCCATTTTGTCAGGTCCGGCTTTTTCGTTGTTAAAGAGAGTTTGTTGACAACGAGGTCATCAATCCCTTCCTCATGCAGGACCACCGGGACTTCGTAGATAGACTCAACATCGACTGCGGCAATGACTGCATCAATGTCAAGGTTGCAGTGCAAAGCTATTTTCTTCTTGACCGACTGGGAAAGTGCCCTGTCTGTCCGGCATACCAGAATGTCCGGCTGGATACCGATGGCCCGCAGTTCCTTAACGCTGTGCTGGGTCGGCTTTGATTTCAGTTCACCGGCAGTGCTGATATAGGGCACCAGAGTTAAATGAACATACAGTACGTTCTCCCTGCCTGCATCATACCTGAACTGTCTGATTGCTTCGAGAAAGGGCAAACTTTCAATATCACCGATCGTACCTCCGATTTCAACGATGACAACATCATACTCTCCGCTGACTGCCCTGATTGCATTCTTGATCTCATCGGTTATATGGGGAA
>CALZGI010000260.1 GCA_945786855.1 Thermodesulfovibrionia bacterium
GGGAATGACACATGTTTCGAAGTAACTCTGCGTATACCCATTCCTGTTTATTTGTTCTTCTTCCTCCACTTCCAGTTTTCATAAAACTCAAGGCTCACCATTTCATCCAGTTCCCGGAGCTGTTTTGTCCTTTCGGTGAAGCCTACCCTGATAACGTCGCGGGAGTAGAGGAGGCCGATATATTCGCCTTCCTTTTCGATCAGGAGGTGGCGTGTTTGATAGCCGAGAAACTTGTCGATAAGCTGGAATACAGTGTCGCTGTGAGGGGCGCTCTTTAAGGGGAATGATGCATGATCGCCGACCCTGGTTGTTTTGGGATTATACCCGTCAAGGACCGTGTTGTTCATGAGGTCCCGCTCTGTCCATATCCCGACATACGCATCATCTTTTTTTACGAGAACGGCATGACCGTTATGTTCAAGCATCAGCCTGACAGCATCGTACACTACAGTTTCCGGGGAGACACACAGGGGCTCCTCTCCAATGTCTGATATGATTTCTTCTGCTGTTATTTTTACCATATATCCTCCTTTTTTTATTAGTAGTTGGCAGCCGGGAGTACGTAGTCAGGGAAAGAAGGCTTCATTCATCCCTGGCTTCTTACTACTGCCTCATTGCTCCTGATTCTCATTATCCTCCAAAGTCATCATAAAAAATATTTTCCGGCTCAACGCCCATGCTGTCCAGATACATGATCACCGAGGCGTTAAGTGCGGGTGGGCCGCAGATATAGTACTCGCAGTCTTCCGGTGCAGGGTGGTCTTTTAAATAGGTGTCATTCAGGCAGTGCTGAACATATCCCTTGTATCCTGTCAAGTTCTGCATCGGATGGGGGCGAGAGAGGGCAAGGTGAAAGATAAAGTTGTCGTGTTCTTCTGCAAGTTTTGTAAAGTGGTCCACATAGAATGCCTCTCTCATGCTTCTGGCTCCGTAATAAAAGGAAAGCTTCCTGGTGGTTTTTACCCGCTTCAGCTGATCAAATATAATAGAGCGGAGCGGGGCCATACCCGCGCCTCCCCCTATTATTATCATTTCATTGCTGCTATCCTGCGCAAAAAACTCGCCATAGGGACCTGATATGGTGATGTTGTCCCCCGGTTTCAGGCTGAACAGGTAGGAAGACATCTTACCGGGAGGGATATCAGGTTCATCGAGAGGAGGGCTTGCTATACGGACATTCAGTACAATTACCCCTTTTTCTTCTGGATAATTGGCCATGGAATAGGCCCGGATAACCGGTTCATCAACTACGGACTGGAACTGCCAGAGATTGAACCTGTCCCAGTCCGGTTTATAGTCATCCTCAATGATGAAATCCCGGTAATGCACAGTATGGGGCGGCGCCTCTGCCTGGATATAGCCTCCCGCACGAAAGGCCACCTCTTCACCGGGGGGCAGCTCGAGGACCAGTTCTTTTATGAATGAAGCCACATTGCGGTTAGATCTCACTGTACACTCCCACTTCCTCGTTTCGAGCATTTCCGGAGGAATGACCAGCTTCATGTTCTCCTTTACCTGAACCTGGCAGGAAAGACGGAAATGGTCATGAACCTGCCGCCGGGAAAGTTTTGATTTCTCTGTAGGCAATACATCGCCGGCACCTTCCTGTATTACCACCTTGCATTCCCCGCAGGTACCACCGCCTCCGCATGCAGAAGCCAGATAGATTTTATTGTCTGCCAGTGTATTTAACAGTTTCCCGCCGGCAGCTACGGTCAGTGAGCGTTCTGGGGTATCATTGATTGTCAGTGTTGCAGGGCCACTCGCAACCAGTTTTGACTTCGCAGCAAGGATAATGAGCACGAGACCAAGGATAAGAATGGTGAATGTGGCTACAGCGAGCGTTATGAGAGAGATTCCGGTCATGATTTTTCTATAGCTGAATTCCTGAAAAGAGCATAAAGGCCATGGCCATGAGCCCTGATACGATAAAAATGATTCCTGCCCCTCTCAGGCCCTTTGGAACATTGCTGTATTGCATCTTTTCCCTGATTCCGGCCAGGGCTATGATCGCCAGTGCCCATCCCGCACCTGCACCAAAGCCGTATATCACACTTTCCATAAAATCATAGTCTCTCTCTACCATGAACAGAGAGCCCCCGAGAATTGCGCAGTTTACCGTTATCAGGGGAAGAAAAATGCCCAGTGATGTATAGAGGACCGGGACATATCTGTCGAGTGCCATTTCAAGGATCTGTACTAATGCAGCAATCACGCTTATGTATATAATCAGGCCGAGAAAGGTGAGATCTACGCTGGGGATCCCGGCCCATCGCAGGGCCCCTTCCTTCAGGATATGATTAAATATGATGTTGTTGACAGGGATCGTAATGGTCATCACTGCGATGACGGCGAATCCAAGACCAATTGCTGTTTCCAGTTTTTTTGATACGGCAATAAACGTGCACATACCGAGAAAGAAAGCGAGGGCAAGGTTTTCAACAAAGACAGCTTTCAGGATGATGCTGAGATAGTGTTCAATCATTCCTCTTCCTCCTGCAGTTCAGGCTTCCATGTCCTCAGTGCCCATATCAGGAGCCCCACAATAATAAACCCGCTGGGGGCAAGAAGGAAAAGGCCATTGGGCGGGTACCAGCCTCCCACGACCTGTGTGAGGAACACAGGATACCCGAAGAGTCTTCCCGATCCCAGGAGCTCCCGGAAAAAGGCGA
>CALZGI010000261.1 GCA_945786855.1 Thermodesulfovibrionia bacterium
TGTGGACCAGGGACCGACCATGAAGAGAATGAGGCCGCGTGCCATGGGCAGGGCAGATGTTATCAGAAAAAGAACAAGTCACATAACTGTGATCTTGGAAGAATAAATCAGGAGGTTTAGGTTTTGGGTCAAAAGACACATCCAATAGGTGTAAGGCTGGGAATCATTAAAACATGGAACTCAAAATGGTATGCCAGAAAAAACTATAAAGATCTGCTCTATGAAGATCTGGCTATTCAGAAATTTATAAAGTCAAACCTGTTCCATGCAGGTGTACCCAAAATCGAGATCGAAAGGAACGGTCAGAAAGTAAGGACGACCATTCATACAGCACGTCCCGGAATAATTATAGGGAAAAAAGGAGCTGAAGTAGAAAAGCTCAAGAAGAAACTGGAAGCTATGACAGGCAAGGAGCTTTCGATTGATATCAAGGAAATAAGGAAGCCTGAGCTTGACGCACAACTCGTGGCCGAGAATATAGCGATGCAGCTAGAAAAGAGAATTGCATTCAGAAGGGCCATGAAAAAATCAGTTGTTTCTGCAATGAGGTTTGGTGCACTTGGCATCAAGGTGGCCTGCGCAGGACGCCTTGCCGGAGCAGAAATTGCACGTGATGAATGGTACAGGGAAGGAAGGGTCCCCCTCCATACGTTCAGGTCTGACATCGACTATGGCGTTGCCGAAGCAAAGACGACCTACGGAAGGATCGGGGTCAAGGTCTGGATTTATAAAGGTGATATTCTGCAGGAACCGGCGATTCAGCAGTCAGCCGGGGATACTGCGGTTTAAGAGGATACAATACTATGTTAATGCCCAAGAAGGTAAAATTCAGAAAAATGCAGAAGGGCCGTATGAACGGCAAGGCGTATCGAGGATCAACTGTTTCTTTCGGCGAATATGGACTGAAGGCGATGGAGCCGGGCTGGGTATCAAACCGTCAGATTGAAGCGGCCAGGGTCGCGATCAACAGGCATGCAAAAAGAGGATGTAAGGTCTGGATCAGGATATTCCCTGACAAGCCTCTGACAAAGAAACCTGCTGAAACCAGAATGGGAAAAGGTAAGGGCGCTCCGGAATCATGGGTCGCAGTTGTAAAACCCGGAAGGATATTATATGAAATGTCCGGTGTAGATGAAACTGTTGCAAAAGAAGCGTTAAGACTGGCTTCCCACAAGCTTGCCATAGCAACCAGGTTTGTAAAGAGAATATGATAATATGAAAAAACCATCTGATATGAGAAATATGACTGTTGATGAGTTGAGGCAGGATCACATGGACCTTAAAAAGGAACTCTTCAACCTGAACTTTCAGAAAGTTACCGGTGAGATCGAGAACCCCTTGAGGATAAGACGGGTAAGGAAAGACATAGCCAGGATATTAACGGTAATAAACGAGAAGAACAGGAAGGGATAATGCCAAAAAAAATTAGTACAGGCCAGGTCATCAGCGACAAAATGAACAAGACCGTCGTAGTTGCTGTAACGAGATTGACACAGCACCCGGTTTACAAGAAGACGATCAAGGAGATCTCAAAGTTCAAGGCCCATGATGAAACAGATGAATGTAAAAAAGGCGATACGGTTTCTCTTATAGAATCCAGACCTCTCAGCAAAGATAAACGATGGAAAGTCCTGAAAATCGTGAGAAGAGGAAGCGAATGATTCAGCAGGAAACAGTTTTAGAAGTAGCAGATAACTCAGGAGCAAAAAAGGTTTTATGTATCAGGGTGTCAGGAGGTTTCCACCGGAGATACGCCAGAATAGGCGACAAGATAGTTGTTACGGTAAAAGAAGCAGAACCGAACAGCAATGTTAAAAAGGGAACGGTTGCCAAAGCTGTTGTTGTGAGAACCAGGAAGGCAGTAAAAAGACCTGACGGTTCATATATAAAATTTGATCAAAATGCTGCTGTTCTGATAAATGCTGAGGGTGATCCGATCGGCACGAGAATATTCGGTCCTGTAGCAAGAGAGCTGAGATGGAAAGAATTTATGAAAATTGTTTCACTTGCTCCGGAGGTTCTTTAATTATGCACAGGATGGTTAAGGAGATACAGTGGGTTTAGGAATCAAGAAAAATGATACGGTTATGTTAATCTCTGGTGATGAGAAGGGCAAATCAGGCAGGGTATTGAGTATTCTCCCGTCAAAGGACAGGATCCTTATTGAAAGCCTGAATATGATTAAAAGGCATATGAAGCCGAGCAAGAAGTATTCACAGGGTGGAATCATAGAAAGAGAGGCGCCTGTGCACCTGTCAAAGGTGATGCTTGTATGTCCCAAGTGCAGCAAGCCCACGAGGATAGGGAACACCATGTTAGAGAACGGGAAAAAAATCAGATCCTGTAAGAAGTGCGGGGAGGTTGTTGAATAAATGGCCAGACTGAAGGAAAAATATAAAAACGAAATAGTGCAGAACCTGATGAAGGACTTTTCATATAAGAGTATTATGCAGGTGCCGAAAATTAAGACTATTGTTCTTAATGTTGGGATGGGTGAGGCCACCCAGGACATTAAGCCGCTGGAGTCTGCAGCTAAAGAGCTGGCAACTATTTCCGGACAGAGCGCCGTTATCACACGGGCAAAGAAATCAATAGCAGGATTTAAACTGCGGGAAAACACGCCTGTAGGATGTAAGGTGACGTTAAGGGGAGACCGGATGTATGATTTTCTCGACAAGTTGATCAGTCTGGCACTGCCCAGAATCAGGGACTTCAGGGGAATATCAGCAAAGTCCTTTGACGGCAGGGGTAATTTTGCCTATGGAATCAAGGAACAGATAATATTTCCTGAGATTAATTATGACAAAATAGCCAGCATGCACGGAATGGACATTGTCATTGTTACTTCGGCCAGGACAAATGAAGAAGGAAAGGCACTCCTTAAATACTTTGGCATGCCTTTTAAAAATTAATAGATCAATTAAGGATTAATTAATGGCGAAAAAGAGTTTAATAGCAAAACAGAAAAGGCCGCAGAAGTTCAAGGTGCGTGAATATAGTAGATGCAACCAATGCGGCAGACCGAAAGCTGTTTTAAGAAAATTTGGAATTTGCAGGATATGCTTCCGGACGCTGGCCCTGAAGGGGCAGATCCCGGGCGTGACTAAATCCAGCTGGTAGAGGTAATTTAATTATGATGACAGACCCGATTGCAGACATGCTTACGAGAATAAGAAA
>CALZGI010000262.1 GCA_945786855.1 Thermodesulfovibrionia bacterium
ATCACTCAGTGTGGGCATCGATGCTGAGGAGCGTTGCAGGTCAGGCAGTTTTTTTCAGATTGATCACTCCGTGCTCCTTTCATCTGCATATGCAGAAGGTTTGGAGGTTATGGATATAAACGGGGCCCGTGAAAAATATGACTGGCTCTCAAAATACTGGTGGAATGCGGTGAATGCTGATGCTGACCAGTTTACAGCACAGGCTGATCAGGCGCAGCATCACGGGTATTTTCTTCGCGCACTGGCCGGGGCAAAGGTGGATTTTCCTCTGCAGGCCTGTCTCTTTATGAGTAAAGACGGGCTGGCACAGAATGTTCATAATATCATCATTGCTGAAGAGGGATCAGAACTGAACATCATAACAGGATGTGCAACGGCATCATCAGTGCACACCGGTCTTCACATCGGCATTTCCGAGTTTTATGTAAAAAAGAACGCCAAAATCACTTTTACCATGATTCATAACTGGTCAGAGCAGATGGTCGTACGGCCCAGGTCAGCCATAATCGTCGAAGAGAATGGATTGTTCATGAGCAATTACATCTGCATGAAACCGGTAAAAGACCTTCAAATGTATCCAACGGCAGTCTGTGCCGGTGAAAATGCGACGGTGAGATTTAATACGGTGATCCTGGCAGACGAGGGTTCTACCATGGATATCGGCTCACGTGTTTTTTTGCGGGCAAAAAACAGCAGGGCCGAGATCATATCACGGGCCCTGACCAGGGGCGGGGACATCATTGCCCGCGGACATCTCATCGGCGAAGTCCCCGGAGTCAAGGCGCATCTGGAATGCAGGGGCCTGATGCTCTCTGATAAAGGCACGATCCATGCCATTCCCGAACTTGAAGGCAGGGCGCATGATATCGACATGTCCCACGAAGCCGCTGTGGGCAAGATCGCTGAGGAGGAGATCCACTATCTCATGGCACGGGGCCTGAGCAGTGACGAAGCAACATCAGCCATAGTGAGAGGATTTCTGGATATTGAAATCAAAGGCCTTCCCGCCCATCTTGCCAGAGAAGTGAAAAAGGCGGTCACCATGGAAGACAATCTGCACCTGTTGTAGAGGACTATAAGATAAGGTCTCCGCATTTCCTCAGCTACAAGCGTTACGCATTAAGCTGTATGCTTAAGATGTAACCTATCGAAGTTCAACTTCGATAATTTACCCCTGCCAGGTGTGTATGGTTTTTCAGAAGGGAAAAGCACAGAAGGATGCAGAGCGGAATCTCAGAAGTAAGGGTTGGCATAAAATAGAGTCATCTTAAAGACAGCTTCCATGGACATTTCTCTTTAAGAATCGTCCATCATCGTCCACCATTCTTCTGCGTGGCTCCTTGTCTTCAGATGGCTCTATTAAAGATGTGCAACACCCCGGCAGGGTTCAACCCTGAATATATATTGCGAGTGATAAGGTGTTTCCCCCTCTTCTTTCCTGAAAAGGCAGACTGTCCACCGTCTCCTACCGCTCACTAACCGATCTACCCGGTTCTTAGCTTCATCCATCCCGGGGTATCGCACTTTCTTTTGTTTATATTATAACTCTCTTTAGCCCTGTAGTATAGCCCCTGGTTAAAGTCGAATCCCTCGGATTGTAATATCATTCATTTTATTGTATTATCCTTCCCATCTGAAAAACTGCTCTTATAATATCAACCTGGAGGTAAGAAATGAAATCAGGCGAAACCGGCGGAAAACTCTCTGATTTAATAAAAAAAGCTATCAGTGACTGTGAGCTGACTCAGGCTGAACATGATGAAATAATTGCTCTCGCCTCAGAGGATCATGTGATTGATTCACAGGAGCGCGCGCTTCTCGCTCAGCTTCAGGAATTAATCGCAAACGGAACGGTTACAAAAGTCAGATAATCATTGCAGGAGATTGTTTGGGTAGCAAACAGGTGCCAGAGGCAAGACATGACAAGTTAAATGTAGGGGCACGGTGCCCGTGCCCTTTTTTTAATTTAGCGGCAAGACCGGGAGATCAGTGGCAAGTGTTCACTCATTATTAATCGTTTCTTTATACGTTCCGGCTTTTTTAAGAGCCTTCTCCATCTCCTCGATGGTTATCTCCGAAGGATCGTAATACACTGTATTGATTTCCCTCATGCCCTTCCAGCCTTTTGTTACCCTGCTGATACCGTTGCGCCCCTCCAGGGCCTCTTTGCCCACATCGTATCAGCCCACACCGAAAATGACCTGTGCTTCATCGGCAAACACGCCCTGCCCTGTCATAATAGTGAAAAGAATAAACAGGACGGTACAAAGAGTACGTGTATTAAATGGTATGTTCATAGTTGCCTCCTTTATTACCCCGTTACTCTTTATATTAATAGCAGAGAAATTTCACAAAAGTATCACAAATACAATTATGAATTACAGATTAAGAATTAAGAAATACGCATGAGTAATGATAAATTGCGCAGATGGGGTCAGACCGGTATTGTAAGGTGAGCAAATACCGTATAATGAAATAAAGGTTTGACCACACACATTCACATATGTATTCTACTAATATTGAGGAGGTACATAAATGAAACTTAAACGGGAATTTTTCTCAAAGGTAAGAAAGACCTGCGTTCCAAGGCCTGTTGTCATTGAGGAAACAGATGTGCTTTCCCAGTCCGGTTCGGCAAAAGCGACTGACGCAGTGATTTACGGCCCCAACTGGTACCATGACAGGGAACACGACCTGATAGAGGTGTACGATGCGGGCCCGGCCCTGTCCTTTCATCATCTATTACCCAGGAAAGACAAGTATGAAAGAGAGGGTCTGTATCTGCAGCTTTCCATTGCATACAGGACAACAGCAAATGCAAACGCCAATATTAGGACATTTTCCGGATGGCATGTCGATCTTCCCAACGCGGTAGATGGAGGCATGTTTGTTGACAGGAATACCTATGACTGGGTGTCTGACGACTGCTGCATTAATGTTAATTCTGTGTACAGCGGTGAGAAACTGTGGCTTCAGAGAGTAGACTGGGAGTGGATGAGCCGCGAGACAGTGTATGAGGATGAATATGCTGATGATTCGTGGCTGAAGCGCACAAAAAAACAGGTGGACGCCCTTTATGCAAAAAAACATATCACAAAACGCGTAGTGGAAGATTACCTGATAAACCGGATCAAAAAAGATCCTGAATTTGCAAAGCG
>CALZGI010000263.1 GCA_945786855.1 Thermodesulfovibrionia bacterium
TACAATAGGTGTGCCAAGCCTGATACCACTGGTAACTGTAGCAGGCTGATCATCGTACGGAATCGAATTTTTATTAACAGTAATACCTGCCAGATCAAGGGCAGATTCAGCAACTTTTCCTGTCAATTTTTTTCCTGTTAAATCTATAAGCATGAGATGCGTATCAGTTCCACCGGAAATCACTTTTAAGCCCCTGCTGATAAGGGCGTCAGAGAGTTCTTTTGCGTTTCTGATGATCTGCAGCTGGTATTGGGAAAATTCCTGGGTCAGCGCTTCCTTAAATGCCACGGCTTTTGCCGCGATCACATGAACCAAAGGACCTCCCTGCATTCCGGGGAAGACCATCTTGTCTATGGCCTTCGCATATTCGGCTTTACACATGACCATGCCGCCCCGCGGCCCTCTGAGCGTTTTGTGCGTCGTCGAGGTAACGAAATCAGCATACGGCACAGGAGAAGGATGGTTGCCTGTAGCGATCAGGCCTGCGATGTGAGCTATGTCAGCAAGGAGATAGGCCCCAACTTCTTTTGCAATATCAGAAAGCGCTTTAAAATCAATTATCCGTGAATAGGCGCTTGCTCCCGCTAGTATCATCCTGGGCTTGTGATCTTTGGCGATTTTGCGGACTTCATCGTAGTTAATCAGACCTGACTTCTTTTCAACTCCGTAGGAACGGGGGTTGTAGAGCATTCCCGAAAAATTAACAGAAAAACCGTGTGAGAGGTGTCCGCCATGATTTAAACTCAGGCCAAGAATCCTGTCCCCGGGCTTTAACATGGAAAGGTATACCGCCATGTTTGCCTGTGTTCCGGAGTGCGGCTGGACATTAACATGCTCAGCCCCGAAAAGCTCTTTTGCCCTCTCTATGGCAAGGTTTTCAACAATATCGGCATATTCGCAACCACCATAGTACCGCCGGTGAGGATATCCTTCGGCATACTTGTTCGTAAACACGGAACCCTGAGCTTCAAGGACCGCCATGCTTGCATAGTTTTCCGATGCGATGAGCACTATCTTTTACTGCTCGCGCTTCACCTCATCAACAATCGCATTATAGACTTCAGGATCACTCTTTTTTATATCACTCAGACCCATTTCCTATTTACACAACCTTTTTTCGATTTCCGCTATCTTGTCAAGTCGTCGCTGATGCCGCCCACCCTCGAATTCAGTTTCAAACCATACCTTAATAATTTTCCTTGCCAAGTCAGCATCTATGATCCTTCCGGCTATTACAAGCACATTTGCATCATTATGCAAACGGCTCATTTTCGCGGAATACTCTTCATTACAGAGCGCAGCCCTGACCCCGGGGAATTTATTTGCCACTATTGACATGCCGATCCCAGAACCGCAGATAAGCACGCCTCGTTCAACACTGCCCTTTGAGACCTCTTCAGAAACCTTCTGGCCAAAATCCGGGTAGTCACAGGAGTTTTCGCTTTTAGTGCCGTAGTCTTCCCATGCAATATTCATGTCTTTCAGAAGGGGAAGAATCTTGTTTTTCATCTCAAGGCCGGCATGATCACAACCAACAGCTATCTTCATGTATCCTCCCGTTAATTGATTACACACAGCCTATGATACAGTGTCGCTTTACTGCTCCAGCTCATTCTGATCGGGATCCATTAAAATAAGGTAAATTATCTTATCAACCTTGCAAATCTAAGTCAAGGATAGATCAGGGAAAGCGGTAGAGGGTCTTCTGCTTGTTTTCTCTATGTACAAGCAGCGTTAACCGCACTCTGTTATAATTCCGATATGCCAACTATAGCGTTGACCGGTAATTTTGGGACCGGCAAAACCTCGGTTTTAGAACTGTTTCAAAAACTGGGTGCATATACTTTTAATATTGATTGTTTTGTCCATGAGATCCACACAAAGCCTGAGACTATTAGTACAATGACAGAGATTCTGGGAGACTCTATTCTGCATGAGGGGCCAAAGGGCCCGTGTACAGACAAAAAGAGAATTGCCGAAATTATTTTCAACGACCCGGAAAAACGAAGGGCTGTGGAAAAAATAATTCACCCTGCAGTAATGCGTATGGTCGTCGAGACTGAGTCACGGATTTCAAGGGAAAACCCGTCAGCATTGATCATGTTTGAAGTGCCGCTGTTGTATGAAGCAGGCTATGATAAATATTTTGAGAAAGTCATTGTTGTTTACTGTAAGCGCGATATCGTCCTTGAAAGACTTGCTAAAAAAGGGGTCTCAAGAGACGATGCGCTGAAGAGATTAGATGCTCAGATGCCGATCACGAGAAAGATAAAACGTGGTGATTATGTCATTGATAATAGTGAAGACATTAAGAAAACCGAAAAGAAGGTAGCGAAAATTTTCCGGGAGCTCACCTTATAAAACCCTGTTCAGACAGTTAACAACCTTGTGATATGCTGGCGATAAACGTTAAAAACCTTTCAAAAAAATTCGGGGCCACAACCGCGGTCGATAATATATCCCTGGAAATACCTGAGGGGACGATTTTTGGTTTTCTTGGCCCCAATGGTGCGGGAAAAACAACAACTATCAGCATTCTCTGTACACTACTTTCCCCCTCATCAGGAACCGCCTTTATTGCCGGCCATGACTGTTCACGAGAACCCTCGAAAGTCAGGAAATCAATAGGGATTGTATTTCAGGATACAACATTGGACAAGGACCTCACTGCATATGAAAATCTGATGTTTCATGCCTATCTTTACAATGTACAGAAAAAAGAGATGAAAGACCGCATCCATGATTTACTCCATTTTATCGGTCTCTATGACAGAAAGGACGACCTGGTCAAGAAGTTCTCCGGGGGGATGAAAAGGAGGCTTGAAGTTGCCCGGGGCCTTGTACACAGGCCGCAAGTCCTTTTTCTCGATGAGCCTACACTGGGGCTTGACCCGCAATCACGTGCCCTGCTCTGGGAATTTATCGTTGAACTCCCCAGAAAGCACAATGTCAGTGTCTTTATGACAACGCACTATATGGAGGAAGCAGAGGTATGTAATGATATCGCAATTATAGACAACGGAACCATTATAGCCACTGGCTCTCCCGCTGAATTAAAAAAGACACTGGGAGGAGATGTCATTTATGTCAGAACATCGGATAACAAGAGTGCAAAAAAAGAAATTGAAAACCTTTTTGATCTACATGTTCATGAAAAAAACGATGAGTTATTCCTGACAGCTCTCAAAGGGGATGCATGTATACCTGAACTGATCAAGTCAATTGGTGAAACCGTTCTTTCCGTACGGCTTCAGAGGCCGACCCTGA
>CALZGI010000264.1 GCA_945786855.1 Thermodesulfovibrionia bacterium
TAACCATGAGCTCTGACGGTGACATTAATGTCGCTCAACTGAAGACCTCCGGTGCAGTAGACGTTTCTCTTACAAGCAGAAGCGGCGGGGTTGTGGACAACGGAGATACGGGCGGAGTTGACATCTATGCATTAAATGCAAAACTGGTAATCCATGCAGCTACGGGAGTTGGCTCAGCAAATGCACTGGATACAACAGTAACTCAACTGGATACAGAGGTAAGCAGAACAGGAAATATTGATATTGATGAAACAGACACGATTAATGTAGTGAATGCTCGCACCTCGGATGGTTCAATTAACATTGATGCCGGTGATAGCGTAACTGCCACGAACGTTGTTGCCGAAAACGGAGGCACCGAAAATCATGATATAGACATAACCGCGTCTTCGGGCAACATTGATACGAAATTCATTTCTTCAACATCAGGAGATGTAACACTGACCGCTGCTGATTCGATTCTGGATGCAGCGAATAATGATGAAAGCAATATCAATGCAGTTAATATCAATATGACAGTTCAGACGGGCAGTATCGGCGCTGCTGACAACTATCTCGATGTTGACTCATCAAATGCATCGCCCGGCAGATTGACAGCATCATCGGTACAAGGCGTATATGTACATGAAGTCGACGGTCCCCTGAACGTAGACCGGGTGACCGCTGCCGACGGGGATATCGGTATCATTGCCGACGGCTCGATCCTGGACGGAAATAATGACAGCAGGGTAAACCTGTCAGGGAAGAATATCACTCTGGAATCACGGAAAGGCAGTATCGGCACAAGCGGCAACCGCCTTGAGGCTGATTCCGATGGTACGTTCAACATGCTTGCGAACAAAAGTATTTACGTGGAAGAACGCACAGGCGACTTTATTTCGGACAGGACAGTGAGCCGAAACGGATCTATTGACCTGGTCGTTCCTGACGGGAAGGCTGATATCAAACATATATCAGCCGCAAAGAATATGACAATGCAGGTAAAAGATGGGATTTCCATTCACAGGATTGATGCCGCTGCACTTGATTTTAAAGTCCAGGCGCGGAACGGAACTCTCAATATTGTTAAGGCGAATATATCTGACAGCGTGACCATTGAAGCCGACAACATGTATCTTGAAAATGTGACACATACTGCCTCTGACCGCCCGCTACACTTTGATGTCAGCGGAGCAGATGGAAAAATGGCCGATCTGATAGACATCCATGCAAACTCCAGCGCTGCTATCATTGTTGATAATTTAAAATCCGACTATGCCTCCCTTGATGCACAGGTGGATGATCTGATACTGCTGAATACATCTGTCGGAACTAAGGCTGAGATTAATAATAGTCTTTATACGGTAGTTGTCGACAACGAGAATGAAAGATTACATGACAGCGATGCCCAGCTTTACGCTCCAGACAGGTCATTTTACCTGTTTTTCTCGAAGGATAAAAAGCTGTATACGAACGCCTATGTCACCAACTATAATGATGATTTCATTATAAATGAATTCAGTACGGAAAACAGCATGGTGCGAATCGACACCAAGCTTGATTATGTTACCAGGCATCCCGAAAAACCAATTGACAGTCACCATGTACCCCATGTTGCCGGTATGCTTTGGGATTACAAAGAATCGCAAGAAAAATACACAGTCACTGAATATGAGGACGCACTGTCAATAGACATGAAATACTTCATTGACGGTGAGGATGATGCGGAAATTGTCGCGGAATAATTCATGCATACAAAAAGAGAAAGGCTGCTTCTAATATGAAAATAAAGATACTGATTCTTGTTTTATCCATAATACTTGCTGCAGCCTCAAACGGCCCGGCTGAAGATATCCGTAGTTTAGCGCCCGGTGCAGTACAGAAGCGGGAAGCAGAGACACTGAGGTATTTCAGGCTGGAAAAGAAATTGAAAGAAGAGAAAAAGCCTCCGGAAAAAGAGGTCAGCGTAAAAGATGAACCTACGCCGGCCCCGGCAGAGCAGGCAGGAGAGGCAGTTATATTTATCAAAAAAATAGAAACGAATGCATCAGAGATTCTTTCCATCGGGGAGGTACAGGAGATAACCCGCACATATGAAGGCACAAGAGCGAGCATTAATGAGATCTTTGAGATTATTGAGAAATTAAATGACCTCTATAAAGCAAAAAACTATATAACCGCAAAGGCAGTCCTGCCTCCGCAAAAAGTCGAGGACGGGATTATAAGGATCATGCTCATTGAGGGCCGGACCGGAAAAACATTAGTGGAAAATAATAAATATACCAGGGACTCATTCATTAAAGACCGGATTTCTCTCCATGAGGGTGAGCTTGTCCAGCTTGATGAGCTGGAGGAAAAGATCTTCTTTTTTAACGGAACGAACGATGTGAAAGTGAAAGCCGAACTGAAGCCGGGGGAAAAATTCGGTACCACGGATGCTGTCCTTAACGTTGAAGAGCCCCGGAACTATAACATATCATTATTTTCCGACAATACGGGTCGAAAGGATGTAGGACGAGACCGGATTGGGATATATGCACAAATAAGAAGCCTCCTCGGATACAGGGATGCCCTGACCCTTGGCGGACACTGGACTGAGGGCACTACGTCCGGATTCGCATCGTATAATATTCCCGTCTCATACAGGGGAACACGCTTAAGCGGTACCTATAACTTCAATCAGATTGAAATAATTTCCGGTGATTTTGAAGAACTTGATATCAGCGGAGAATACTCCGGCACCAGCATTAATATAACTCACCCCTTTCTTGTCACCTCTCGATATACATTAAACGGAATCGGAGGATTTCACTGGAAAACATCGACTACTGATTTTGAAGATGTACGGTTGACTGAGACCAACGTGCGGAGCCTTGAGTTCGGAGCAGATATGCAGTTCATTGACGAGAAAGGTGTCTGGTACTCGCTCCATACATTCACGAATGGGTTTGATGACTTTGGAGGGGATAAAAGATTTTTCAAATACAATATTGATATAAGCAGGCTGCATATATTGAAAAAAGACTTCATTGCCATTGTCCGTGGAAGTGCTCAATTGGCAGACACTGATGTGCTGCCGCAGTCCGAGCAGTTTCAAATAGGCGGCCTGGCCACGGTGCGAGGTTACTCTGAAGGTCTGTTGATTGGTGATAACGGATACCTGTTGAGTGCGGAGCTTAATTTCCCGTTGCCCTTTAACAAAGCCGCGGTATTCAATACTCCCTTAAGCAATATGGTGAAAGGTGTTATCTTTGTTGATCATGGCGGGGCATTTCCTTTTAAAGGAGAAGATGAATCGATAGACAGCGAGGACTTCCTCACCAGCACGGGTTTTGGGTTCCTTTTCGACTTTTCAAAGCATGTCTCTGGAAGACTTGTCTTTGGTTTTCCTCTTCACAATAAAGAAGACGATCCGGAGGGAACCGCTGATATAAGAGTCCATTACCAGCTGCAAATAACGGCTTTTTAGAAACGGAAAATCAATTATATCTACAACTTCACAGCATAATGTCCAGCTTCATTATTTCCCAAAAGGGATAAAATTTCAGTCTGAATTATGGATGACCTACAGGTAAAAGAATTTTACTATTAATGTATGAATAATGCTGAACCACGTTGAGAGGAAGAATTTCAGTGAATGAGGTAAAATACCGTATTAGGATCAACAGGCATACTTCAAAGGTAATTGTGATGCATGTTACGGAATTTCAACTGTGTTGCGAATATCTTAGAACAATATAAGATCGACCTTTCTGAGCACAGACGATCACTGCTTGTGAGAGCGTCAATTCACTTATGGTAAAGAATATTCATTCAACAAAAAGAACCGGGTATATCTTACTCTTACTTTTCTTTCTTTCAGGGATTCTTTTCTTCCTGTTTTCTCATCTATCCAGCCGTGACAAAGAGCCTGACGGTAAAGATATTCATTCAACTCAATCCCCCGGCACTCTTGATTCATTCTTTGCCCGCCCTTTAAATCCAACCTATTTTCAGTATCCTGACGGGCTCAGGCCTCAGGTAGAGTTTTGGAAGAAAATTTTTACAGAGTACACCACGGGGCAGGCGATTATTCATGATCGCAGGCATGTAGAAATCGTTTACTCAGTAATTGATCTGACGAAAAATCAACGCTATTCCGGGAAGGCACGGAGAAAAGTAATTCGGTCAGCCATCAATAAATATAAGCGCATAGTGCGGAAACTTAAAAGCACAAATCCGGCGGACCTGTCTGCATTGAACGAAGAGGAAAAGGCGGTCTTCCGCATGATCAGCGAGGTTCCCGGAGATTACAGCTTTGACAGGGCCATAAGAAATTTCAGGTCCCAGTCTGGCATGAAAGACAGCTTTCTCATAGCAATGGGAAACTCATCCCGCTATTTAAAGGACATGGAGCAGATCTTCGTTCAATATGGCCTGCCGGTAGAATTAATCCTCATTCCCTTTGTAGAGTCTTCTTTTAATGTAAATGCATATTCGACGGCAGGCGCTGCCGGCATATGGCAGCTCACCCGTCCCACTGGTAAAGCCTATTTAAAAATTAACGAATATGTAGACGAAAGAAGAGACCCTCTCAAATCAACGGAAGCTGCTGCCAAACTGCTGACATCATATTACAATCAGCTTGAATCATGGCCTCTTGCGATCACAGCCTATAACCACGGCGCGTATGGAATGAAAAACGCGGCAAGGCAGACGAAAAGCCGAAATATTGAGACAATCATAACGAAATACAAAAGCCGCTCTTTCGGTTTTTCATCCAGAAACTTTTATGCTGAATTCCTGGCAATCCTTGAGGTAACAGAGAACTACAGGCAATATCTCGGTGAAATTGAATTTGCCCTTCCCGATGAATATGATGAATTTATTCTGAAGGATTATGTCAAAATAGAAACCCTTCTCGACTATTGTTCTTTAGACAGAAAGGTCATCGCCCGGTTAAATCCGGAATTAAATGAATCGGTGCTGGAATCTCGCAGATTTTTGCCAAAACATTATCCCTTAAGAATCCCTGCAGGCATGAGAGGGCAGCTCGCTCATGAGTATTCTCTGATAGCTGCAGCAGAAAAGAGAAGCACCATCGATGTTACAAAACTGCATCGTGTAAAATTTGGGCAAAACCTTTCGACCATTGCAAAGTTATACAACTCATCTGTCAAAGCCATTATTAAAGCAAACGAGATTAAAGA
>CALZGI010000265.1 GCA_945786855.1 Thermodesulfovibrionia bacterium
AAAACTGATGCAGACAATATCATGCAGAGAATAAAAATCCTCTGTGAGGAAATGTAATCCTGATTCGTATACGCAGGGGCGAACGGCCGTTCGCCCCTGCAGGCCCCAGACCGATTGCTGAAAGCTGACCGCTCATTCATGGAATAATCGCCGGACGAGTAAAGACATAATCATTGTCCTTCATTGGAGTATGACAGCCAAAGCACTCCTGAACAAATTCAGCATCTTCTCCGTATACATTTTGTTTCAATCCTTTCCAGCGGGCAAAGCCCCACCCTCCGGTTGATGCATATTTAGCTGAATTCTTTATCATGAATTCAACATGGACAAACTCCCCCGGAACGATCGCAGAGGGCCATTTTTCGTGCGATTCATTCTTCCATACAAGCTTTGCAAGAATAGATCCCTCGGCCCATGGATTCGTTCTGCCCGATCGGGCGGCAGATGCAGCGGTTGCATTGCCCAGTATAACCCGCATAGTATTATTGTCCGAACGGTTTGAAGATGCGATGAGCTTCCAGTTCTTGTAGCCCTCCGGCATAATAATCCCGTTTGGAGCGGGGAGCGGTTTCTTATGGATAGCACAGGCTAATCCAAAGACCAATACACAAAGGATGATGAATGGAATTACTTTCAATTTCATAGTAAACCTCCTGACTGACATAGTATCATTTTTCTGTTTAGAATCAAAACGCCATGTTAATAAAATCAGTGCTGATCAGAAATTTTTCTCCCTTCCGTTCAGGCATAATGTCATATAATCCAATGTTTCTTTTAATTACAATATCTTCAATGCTGAAAATAGAAATTTTAAAAAATGATCTTTCATAGTTTTGAGGGTTGACAATAACGATTATCCTATGATAAGATTTTTCTTAGGATAATCATTATCCTTTAAATTATGGAAAAATACAAAGATAAAGGACTAAAGCTAACACCCCAGAGGCTCGCTATTTTTGAATTTCTCGATGGGAACAGCGGGCACCCGTCGGCAGAAGACATTTACAGGGAGATCCAAAGGAAATATCCCATGACATCCTTTGCAACGGTATACAAGACCCTTGAAATGTTAAAAAAACGCGGTGATCTGCTTGAACTCACGATCGATCCTGCCAGACGGCGATATGATCCTGAAACAAAACATCATCACCACCTTATTTGTGTCGACTGCAAAAAAATCATCGATATCTACACTGATTTTCAGATAGACATGGAAGAAGACAGAATGGATTCATTTGAAATGGTAGGCAACCATATTGAATTTTACGGAATATGCCCGGAATGCAAAAAAAAGGAGGAGTAAACAATGGCAACATTTAAGTGTGACAGTTGTGGAGCAACAAAAGAAGGAAGGTGCAAACCAAAGAAATGTCCGGAATGCGGTGAACAGAATACAATGAAGAAAGAAGAAGCCTGCGGCTGTAGCTGTAGCTGCAAGAGTTAATTCATTCAACGTGGAGGAATAGTAAGATGTGCATGGATCATTCAGTTGTATGCAAGTGCGGCAGGCGTGATGCAAGTTTTAATTTCAGAAACGAGGTCATGCCTCCCGAGACAATAGAGGCTCTCTATTGTCCGGAATGCTCAGAGGGAACCCTGTTCGATCACAAAACCATGATTGTGGATAACGGCTGGCTCATCAAATACGACATGGAAGTTGCCGGTCTTTACAGCAGCAGACTGCCGGCAAGTGAAAAAGAAAAGCTTTCACCTGAACTTCTTTTTGATGAAGGCTACATAACGTGGAGAGGGGTCTACCCGGGAGACCACATTGACAGTGCCCGGGAGAGAGAGGAACTTGCCACACTGGCCAAGGTAAATCCGAAAAAATACTTTACCGAAATGAAGACCTGGGCCATTGAAAGAATGACCAGGTTAAAGGATGATGGATGGAGGAAGGCACATGAGGGATAGGCCCCTGGAAGAAAAGCCGGCCTGTTCAACAACTTCGATGCCGGCCCCGGAGGCATTGACATGTCCTGAATGCAAAGCGGACCTCGAGATCTGGAGCGATGAATCAGAAGTTTCCTGTGAAAACTGTGGGGCCCTGATTTTAAAAAATATACCCTCGTAAGAAAGGAGAGGAGAACATGTCATCAGATAAAAAGAAAAAAGTATATGCCTGCAAAGTCTGCAACGCATATATGACAAAAGATTATGATGAGCAGGTCCCGCTGTGCTGCGGCAAGGGGATGGTACTTATGGACGAACTCGGTGAAGATGAGATCTATGAAGAAAAGGAAGCTTCGGGAGGGATTTAACATAGTATAAATCAATGGACAAAACAGAGGAACTGATACGGGAAGCGCTGGATTCCATGCATTGCCTTGTAGAAGCCCACAAAGGGTATGTAGAGATGGGTGAAATAAAGGGCAACAGGGTCGTCATTCATTGCGGCGGTCAGTGCAGTGATTGTGAGAACAAATGCATCGAAGATGCCCTGAAAGAAC
This sequence comes from Thermodesulfovibrionia bacterium, assembly GCA_945786855.1. Taxonomy (GTDB): domain Bacteria; phylum Nitrospirota; class Thermodesulfovibrionia; order UBA6902; family UBA6902; genus CALZGI01. The sequence continues at coordinate 2,451 of CALZGI010000265.1, forward strand.
GCGTGCCGGACATCGAGATAGTCTTCCGCTGACATAGTGTATTTTTGACAGCCCCTCTTAAAGTGGTTGAAACACGTTCCGGTTGCAAAAAAGTTTCATTTTGTTCAATGCCCTCTCCGGCATTGTGGTACTATTAAAATAAAAACAGTTTCTCATAACAGGAGGTGAATTCCAAAATGTCATTGAACAAAGCAATAGAGACCGCTATAAAGATGGAAACTGATGCAATGAAGTTTTACCGTGAGGCAGTCAGCAAGACATCCCACCCTCTCGGCAAGAGAATATTTGAGGGTTTTGTCGTGGATGAAATGAGGCACCTGAAGATGCTCCAGGACATTATGAACGATATGGACATAGAAGTGACCGCAGTTCACCCTAAGCAGGATCTGAAAACTGTATTTTCTGAGCTGAAGGACCAGATGATGGAGAGAATAACAGCGACATCAGACGAAAAAGATGCCGTAAAGGTAGCCCTTGATTTTGAGAAAGAGGGATACCGGTTTTATGAGAAGGCTGCCGAAGGGGCGGGCGAAGAAAAAGAGAAAAAACTCTTCGAAATTCTGACTGTTGAAGAGAAGCGGCATTATGAGCTGCTCGAAAACACGTACCGGTTTCTTGAAGATACAGGAGACTGGGTCATGTGGGAAGAACACGGAATTCTTGAAGGCTGAAACAATTTAATAATAAACAGGATAAAGGAGAATACAAATGTCAGACAAAGGCCTTTTTTGCGGAATGAACACACCAAAAGATCCGGCGAACATGTCGGAGACGGAAAAAAAACATATGCCTGTCATCGAATGCCCAGATACGGTAACGGCCGGAGAACCTTTTCAGGTAAAAATTAACGTGGGGGAAATACCTCATGTTATGGAGGAGGGGCACTTCATTCAGTGGATAGATGTTTATTTTAAGCAGAATTTTTTTGCCAGAGTTGAATTGACACCGAAATTCACACGGCCCGAAATCACCCTGACCCTCGAGAGGCACAGCAAACATAAATCTTCCACATTGAGAGTCGTTGAACGGTGCAACCTCCACGGGCAGTGGGAAGCAACAAAAGAGATTGCAGTATCGTAATTAAAGATAACTTTAATACTAATTCAACAACAGATCAAAAGGAGGAGCAATAGTAATGTCAAAGTCAGAGAAGCATCTTCAGGAGGCCTTTGCCGGAGAATCGCAGGCAAACAGGAAATATCTGGCCTTTGCAAAACAGGCGGAAAAGGAAGGATTTACCCAGGTAGCAAAACTGTTCCGGGCTGCAGCTGCAGCAGAAACGGTACATGCCCACAGCCATCTGAAGCAGTTGAATGGCATTAAAAGTACAAAGGAAAACCTGGAGGAAGCCGCCGGAGGGGAAGCCTTCGAGTTCAATGAAATGTATCCCCAGATGATTAAGGATGCTGAAGAAGAAGGCAACAAAGGCGCACTCCGCAGCTTCAATTTTGCAAATGCAGTGGAGAAGGTCCACCACGACCTTTACCAGAAAGCAATTCAGGACCTCGGCAAGAATGAAGAGACCGATTACTATGTCTGCGATATTTGCGGATATACCGCCGAGGGAGAAGCCCCGGAGCAGTGTCCGGTCTGCAAGGCAAAGAAAACGATGTTCAAGAAGATTGACTAACTTATTTCACCTGTAGGGGCGTATTGTAATACGCCCCTACCCCCCTCGCTGACACATAAGCGGGCGGCACATAACCGTGCCATGACACAAGAGCTCCCAGCATCCCCTCCTCGTAACACATTGAATTATTTATAATTTTATAGTGACACCATGCATGATCAATGTGGCATTGATATTGCATTTTTATACGTACTTTGTCCCTCAAGCAAAGCACAAGAGATTCTCTCTTGATGGGTATAGTTGCGCAACTTCGCCTATATAAAGGATTTATAACCCTTATAAGAATTTTTTAATTGTGTATTTCCTCCCACTTTAGTATCATTCTACTATACAGTGCTACACATGTATCCTAATACTGTAAACAGACTTTTCATAAATATAGAAACTGCTATCTTAGGGAGGAATATCGATCATGATGACGAGAAAAATAGCACTCATAGCTGCCAGCCTTGCATTGTTTCTATCTACATCAACAGCTTTTGCCCAGTTTAATTATTCAGGGAGTATTGATCTGAACGGAAATGCGGATGGATATTTAGAAGGATCTGGAAGCTGGGGTTCCACGGGCCCTACTTCCCTGAGCTGGGATGTTTCATGGGATGGGAATGTCAGCAGTTTAGTGCACTATTCCTATACCTTCTCTGTGAACCAGCACGATATCAGCCATTTTACCCTTGAGCTCTCTGACAACTTCACCTCTAATGATATTTCCAACGTAACCATCAATGGAAATTCTGGTTCCGGGGACATTAATACATATACTGGTGGTGCTGCACCTCACAATACAATGCCCGGTGATCTGTATGGTATTAAGTTTGATACAGGTGAAGTAACAACGGCAACTATTGAATTTGACAGCACCCGCATGCCCGAGTGGGGCGACTTTTACGCACGGTGCGGTTTCCGGAACGAACATCAAAATGGTACATCAGACTGGAACGGTGCATGGAATACCGGTTTTACAATCACTGATCCTGTCGCAGCTGCCAGCGATGGATCGATCGCAAACCATATTCTTGTCCCTGATACTGTGGCCGTGGTTCCTGAACCGGTAAGCTCATCACTGTTTATTGTCGGCGGAGTGTTTTTGGCAGGCAGACGGTTTCTGAAGAGAAAAAAATAATCCCTGTAAACAAAAGTCATATGAGAGGCCTGGTGCTGCCAGGCCTTTTTTTATGCTGTTGCAACCTGTCGGCTCCTGCCTGCATAATATGAGTACCCTATTGAATGCTTCATAAAACCTGAGGATAAAAAATTTTATGATGAAACACTGCGTCATTATTCTCACAATAGTATGCCTGCCCATAATCGGATGCCGGGACGATACTGCCCGGGTAGCTGAAGACCCTTATGAGCAGGGGTTATCATTCGCGGCTGATGGAGAATTCAAAAAGGCATTGACCGCCTTCAGGGAAGCCTTGAAGTCAGAGAGAGACAACAACCCGGCAGAGGGAAGTATGAACGTGGTCGAAAGAGTATTATCTCAGGAACTTGATTCAGAGGCCGCTGTTTATTTTTTCAAGGGAGTCCGGTATGCAAACAGGAACGAGACGCTGCAGGCATTCTCCTCTTTGAGCAAAGCCCTGAACGCCGCACCGGACTTTGCCGATGCATACTATGAGAGGGCATTAGTGAACAGCCGCATGAAGATGTACGATCAGGCTGTCTCCGATTATACAAAGACCATTGAACTCAACCCTCAGGATTCCCATGCTTTCCATAACAGGGGGCTTGTCTACGCGAGAGGAGTAAAGAACTACGATCATGCAATCGCCGATTTCTCGAAGGCGATCGAGACAGATCCTGATTTTGCCGAGGCCTACGATAACAGGGGTGTTGCCTACCGCCTGACCGATAAGAAAGAAAAGGCCTGCGCTGACTGGAAACGGGCCTGTGATCTGGGGCGGTGCAGAAGCTATGATCTTACAAAAGAAAACGGTTACTGTTCATAACCGGCCGCAAGATTAACTCGAAGCACGGTACAGTCAGTGACCCGCTTCACTTCTGTCCGTAGACTCCTCTATATCGAGGATCCTTTCATTCATAATATAGGGCTTTGTTTTATACCGGGTTAGATGATTGATCTTTTCTATGATAAGGTCCATCCTGCGTACATTATCCTTAATTGCGTCGAGCTCTACTTCAGCCGTCCTGCTGCCGGAAAGTTTAGTATTCAGTATTGCAAGGCAATTTGATATCACCTGAAGGGGCTGTCTCAGCTCATGGGCCGTCGCACCTGCAAGTTTGCACACGGCATCAAGTTTTTCATAGGTTACATCACGGAAAACGATAACTTCCCATATCTCCTCTTTGTCACCATACTCTATAAATGAAGACAGGACTGATATAATTTTCTCCCCAATTGCCAGTTCCTTCGGTTTCTCAAGATAGGGCCTGACACTTTTGTATTGGGCACAGTTGATGCATGACCTATTACTTCTTGCATGAGTGCCGCAGCACTGAAAAACCCAGCACCTGCAACAATTGGATTTCTTTACAGGACAGTCCTTATGGGTCAGACAGTTATTCCGTTCCCAGCAGGACAGCCCCCCAAACTCCTTGTCTGTTCTGAAAATTCCTTCTCTCAAAGAGTTCTTCATCGGCAAGGAAAACACGCATGTTCCTGTTATATCTTCATGAAGCGAGAGCATTTCCTGAAGTGCCCGGTTCATGACTATAATCGTGCCTCTGTTATCAAGGAAGAGAACACCGTCATGAATATTTTCAAGAACTGTTCTGAGTTCTGTCTTCGCGTGCACTATTGGCACATCATCCTCCCCTTTAATGCGTCTCGAGACGTCTTATTATCTTACTTCTATTATACGTCATCGGGCTGCATTCACTTTTCACCTTTGTCCTCATCATCAAGCATTCTGTATTTGGGCCCTTCCACATCATCGTACTGACCGCTCTTCACTGCCCAGAGAAAGAGCATCCATGCACCGAGACCTACAACCAGTGCTATAAATATGAGCAGAAAAATAGTCCACATGTCAGGCCCTTTTTAACCTCATCGAGTTCGCAACCACACTCAGGGAACTTAATGTCATCGATACTGCTGCCACAATTGGGTGCAGAATACCCATTACCGCAAGCGGCAGGGCGAGAAGATTATAAATAAATGCCCATAAGAGGTTCTGTCTGATAATGGTATATATTTTTTTCGATAATTGTATCCCGTAGGGAATGAGTCTGAGATCATTCTTCATAAGCACCATATCGGCGCTTTCGAGGGCTGCGTCAGTTGCCCTTCCCATCGCCATCCCGACATCTGCACGAATAAGGGCAGGGGCATCGTTTATACCGTCGCCCACCATGATCGCACTTCTTCCATCTTTCTGCCAGTTCTGTATAATTTCGGCTTTTTCCTCCGGGGAGCACTCCGACCTTACCCTGTTTTTATCGATGTTCAATTCCCCGGCAACTTTAGCGGCCGCCGCAGTGCCGTCTCCTGTTACCATAAATACATCCAGCTTCATCTCTCTCAGAGTTTCAACGGCTTCCCGTGCCTCGTGTCTCACTTTGTCTGTAATAACGAAGATGCCGGACAGCTCATGTTCAATTGAGAGATAAACAACCGTTGCGCCCGATTGATCATGGTCGTCCATCCATTGCAGTTGTTTATCGGTCAAAGCACATTTATGACCTTCCTCTGATTTAATAAATTTCCTGCTGCCAATGCGGACTTCTTTTCCCCCGATGGTCCCCTTGACTCCCCTGCCCGGAAACGCAGCAAAACCGGATACATTGAGAAGTTCCGGTTCCCGGCAGCCGTCAACAATTGCCTGTGAAATTGAGTGCTCCGACAGTCGCTCTATGGATGCTGCAATGTGGAGTGCTGCTTTGTCGGGGATGCCTATTCCCCGGTAGGAAACGAGCACCTGCCTGCCTTCTGTCACTGTCCCTGTTTTGTCGAGAAAGACTGTATCTATGCCCTTCGCCCGCTCTATGATATCACCCCCTTTTATCAGGACACCCTTCAGGGCCCCTCTGCCGGTTCCCATAAGTATGGCCAGGGGAGTAGCAAGACCCAGCGCACAGGGGCAGGCTATCACCAGCACAGACACGGCATTCATGAATGCCTGCGTTCCGCTGCTGCCATAAAAAAACCAGAACAGGCCCGTTCCGATACTCAGGAACAATACGGCCGGGACAAACAGACCGACAACCCTGTCGGCAAGGGCCTGAACAGGGGCACGCCGTGCCTGGGCGTCTTCCACAGCCCGTATGATCTTCGACAGAACAGTGTCTTCACCTGTCCGCTGTACCTCAAATATAAAACTCCCATAAAGATTTTGCGTTCCACAGTAGACCTCACTGCCCGGAGCTTTTGAAACGGGCTGCGACTCACCGGTAAGCATGGACTCGTCTACCTCGGAAGAGCCGTCAATAACGTATCCGTCAAGAGGAACCCTCTCCCCCGGTGACACCTGCACAAAGTCTCCTTTTTTAATTGACGATACCGGAACAGCCTCAAATTTCCTGCGCTGCATTTCTTCATTACCCAGTTCCCCCCTCGCCCCTTGCCCCTCGCCCCTGACCGCCTTTGCCTCTCCCGGATTTAAAGAAAGAAGTCTCGTTATCACTTCCGATGCCTTCCCCTTCGCGCCCATTTCAATATATCGTCCGAGCAGGATAAGAGTAATAATCATTGCCGATGTGTCAAAGTAAACGTCTCCTCCGTAAAAAATCTGATGTATACTGTAAACGTATGCTGCGCCGGCACCGGTGACTATCAGAACATCCATGTTCAGCGCATGGTTTCGCAGCCCCCTGACCGCACCTTTTATAAGAGGCATCCCTGAATAAAATAGAACAGGAGTTGCGAGACAGAGGGCAACCAGCTGGAGCACTTTTCTCGTTCCTGAAGGAATCCCCTCGAAATAGCCCGCATAAAGGGCAATGGAATACATCATGAGCTGCATGGAAAAGAAAGCCGCCGTCCCGAACCTGGTGAGCAGGTCCCTCTTCTGCCTCTTCAGCTCCTCCTCATGGGCCTTTGCAATAAACGGCTTTGGCGTATAGCCCACAGATCGAACTCTTTCGGCAATACTGCCGATGTCGGTCAATGAAGGCTCCCACCTCACCTTTGCCCGGTGAGTAGCATAATTAGCCCTGGCACTGATTACCCCGTTTGTTCTCAGCAGAATTTTTTCTATCAGCCATATGCAGGAAGCACACCTGATTCCATCGAGGATTATGTCGGCCTCACATAGGGCGCCCTCTTGCTTCACCGTCGTTTCAAATGCTGTCAGATCAATCGAGTTCTCCTCCGGAGGACCGGGTATCCAGGAACTGTTTCTCTGCCGATAGAAACCTTCCAGACCCTCTTCACGTATAAGATGTGCGATGCCCCTGCATCCGTTACAGCAAAAGACCTTTTCCAGGCCATTGATCCTGTCCCGGATAGCACGGGCCTCTGAAACATGAAGAAGACAATGATCACACTCAGGCATAAAGTTGGATCCCCTTCACAATAAACCATATCCCCATCAGGGCTATAATTATACCGGCGGCTCTGTACATGAATCCTTTCACCCGGCTGCTTATAAAGGATGCAGTGACTCCGAACAACAGCAGGGCAGGAACCGTTCCAATACCAAAAGAAAGGGCCATAAGAAATCCCGATGCTATACTGCCCGTGCCCGCCGCCGCCATGAACACGCTATATGAAAGGCCGCAGGGAAGGAACCCGAGAAGTGCACCAAGTGGATAATATCTCCAGACAGTTTTTTCCTGTGAAAACCATTTTGCGGCATTCAGAATGAATCTGCCATGCTTCTCCAGCCAGCTCGTGTTCCCGAAAATTCCGGATATGCTGAATCCCATGTATATCATTATCAGACCGGCTATGATGGCAACAGAATTCTGGAAGCCCGAAATCCGCCCGGCTACATTGACAAAAGAACCGGCAAGTCCCATGACGGCCCCTATAAATGCATAGGTTGTAATGCGGCCTGTGTTATAAAAAATGTGGGGGAGTATTGTGCTGTAACGATTGGCTGAAGAAGAGTCGTAAAGGGTATAGGAAGTAACGAGCGGCCCGCACATGCCGATGCAGTGGCCGAACCCTCCAAGAAAACCCGTTGTAAAGGCGACAATATAGCCCGACTCCATCAATGGACCTCGATTCCGGGGTTGACATAAATTTTTTTATTGATGAAGAGACTCTCTCCTCCTTCTGATACTTTTACCCCCACATCCCAGTAACCGTAGAGCGGAAAATGGACCGTCGCCCTGTACCGCCCCCCGCTCACTTTTATAGTATCAAAATATTTGTCGTATGCCGGTGTGGCAGGCCTGCTTATCAGGACGCGAACTTCATCGGCAGCCAGGTGTTTCCCCTGTTTGTCCAGAATCGAAAGTTCGACCGCATTGTCCCCGGTGCGCAAGTCCCTGTTCGTGAATTCAATCTGCCATCCTAACTGTCTTTTTTTCTTCTCCCTTTCATCCCATTGCAGACCCTCTTCATAGGGATGGTCAGTTACGGTGCCGTCAAAATTTTTCATGCCCACAAAAACAGATCCTCCAACCGCGGAAAGGGCGAATAGAACGGCTATTGCCATGAATATCTTCATGAATCCTCCGGCACAATCAAGTAGGCTTTTTCTGTCAGCATTCCCCCGCCACCCCGTAAAGGCTCAACAGTGATCATTATCTCATGGCCAGGTTGTCCTCTATCAAGCCCCCTGATTTTAATGGATACAGGATATCTTTTCATTTCACCCGCTTTTATATGCAGAATTTTGTCCTGAATTATTTCGGCTGTCATATTCTCTCCACCGGCCTTAACTACAAAATCCATGTCTTCTCTGCCCCTGTTCTTCACAGTGAGGACGAAGGAGTTGCTGAGTTCACCCTTTGCATTCAATCTCGGAATTTCCCTATAGTCGGAGAAGACCATGATCTCAACGGGAGGGCGGGTTATCAGCAGGTACATAAAAAACACAAGGAATGCTGCAGTAACCGACCCGAGCAGCACGGCATTCTGACGGACCAGCCTCCCCCCTTGACCGGGCAGGCCGAAAAAATATCCGACGAGGGATTTTCTTTCCCGTCCCTCCATCACCTTTGCACATTTATCGACACACTGAGCGCAGTGTATGCAGGCCCCATTCATACCGTCCCGTATATCAATACCGACGGGACAGGTTTTCACACAGGCCATGCAGTCAATACACTCATCTTTTCTCCGGGGATCAAAAGCAACGGTAAGGGTCCTGTCGTCAAAGAGTGTGCTCTGGAGTCTGGCATAGGGGCATACTGTCGCACAAAACTTCTGTCTCAGCAGAATAAAATTCAGAAAAAGAATCCCTGTCATAATACCCCAGAAACTCCACACAACCTTTCCAAGACTCCCTTCAATCAATCGGGGGATAAACTCATAGGGAGAGACAAAATACCATATGAGATTTGCCGCAACCACAAGGCTGATCATGAATGTTGCTGAACAGGCAATCAGCTTGTGATAAAACTCTCTGTTCTTTACTTTTTCCACGAAGGAGGTAAAGTCTGCAATGACCGTCTGGGGGCAGACCCACCCGCACCACACCCTTCCCAGAACCAGTGTGATAAAAAGAATCAGAAACGCAACAAAGATCAAAGCGATCAGGACAATAAAGAACTCGTCCATCCAGAGGGACAATCCGAAAAAATGAAACTGCAGGGTCGGCACATCAAATCTGAGAAGACTTTCTCCCCCTGTCCTGATGAAGGGGAGGCCGATGATGACAAGGGCCTGAACAATCCCGGCAAGCTGCCTCCACGGCTGTATCTCTCTAGTCGTCGTCATCAAGCATCGTGTACTTTGGTTCTTCCACTTTTTTGTGCCTCTTCTTTGAATAGTAGTAAGCGATGATGACCGCAAAAATGATCACCAGCGTAACCCCGAACGTAACGTACGCAATAGATGGATCGTTCATAATTCATCCCTCAACATGAAGGTCTTTCAATTCCTTACCCATTCTATTAATCCCGAAAATGCAATAATAATGCAGACGTTGGAAAATAAGTTAGTTTTCGATACCTTAAACGCAACGCTCACTCACGAGCGTGTATATTCCAATTCAAAGTCATATGCATAATTTAATAATCCTATCGAGTTAACTAAGTATTTTTCAATGTCTGCATTATTTAGGTTTTCCCTTTTTACAGGAAGCAAAAAATATAATGACTATCCCGATTGCTGCTATGACAGTAAAACCTATTGTCGCGACAATTGACATATCCATATTTATCCCCCTTTTCAGGACTATCTCTTCTTCCCGAATATCTATCCGGAACATCATATGATGCAAAAAATTTCAATAATCAAATTACAAATCCCAAATAAATATCAATTTCAAAAATCACCAAATACCAGCATTTCAAACCATGGAATTTGGAGTTTGTAATTT
>CALZGI010000266.1 GCA_945786855.1 Thermodesulfovibrionia bacterium
ATGGAGGAAGGGACCTGGTTAGTTTCTCCTATAAAAACTACCTTATTCCGCTCTGCCTGTGGGCAGTCTTTCTATTATTCCTGATTTACAAAACAGAGATATCCGCATTCCTGGCAATGCAATCATTGCAGTTTTCAGTTGCGTTTTCAATAGCAGTTTTGATAGGTTTTACTTGTTATATAACTGTCTGGATTAAATACTTTCTGAAATAAAGTGACAGGCATCTTTTTTAAGCCCTGCTCTTTCTCGGGATAGTCCTCAATGTCTGTTATCCTTCCTTCAAAAACTCTTTCAGCCGCTCAACTCCCGCCTTCAACGTTGCAATATCCTGCGTATAGGCAAATCTGACATAATGCTCCGTTTGGTTGCTGCCAAAATCAATCCCCGGAGTCACCGCAACCGCTTTTTGCTCGAGAAGTTCTTTGCAGAATTCCATCGAATTATCCGAATAGCGGCTCACATCAGCCCAGATGTAGAAGGCACCGTCAGGCGCTGCGTCTATAGTGAACAAATTCTTCAGTTCGCCATAAAGAAAGTCTCTCCGCTTTCTGAAGGTATCTCTCACATTCTGCAAATAGGCATCATCGAATGCTTCAAGCGCAGCATACTGGGCAGGAGTATTAGCAGCAATAAATATATTCTGTATGATAATTTCCGCTTTCCTCACGAGTTCTTCCGGAAGTATCATCCACCCCAGCCGGTAACCGGGCATGCAGAAATACTTTGAAAAACTGTTTACCACAATAACACTGTCAGAGAACTCGAGGGCGGTGTGCTCCTGCTCGTCATAGACAAGTCCGTGATATATTTCATCGGACACAAAGCGGAATCCCTTTTCTTCTGAAAGTCTGATCAGGTCTTTCATTGTGCTTTCTCTGTATACATTGCCGACAGGATTTGCCGGTGATGAAATGACCATTGCGCCGATGTCCTGCATGGATTTGACTGCATCGGGCAGTATTTCATAATGAGTGTCCCTGCTGATTTTCTGAAAGAGCGGTTCAGCTCCCAGGAAGTAGGCAAAATTCCTATAGCAGGGATAGGACGGATCAGAAAGAAGAAGCCTCTTCCCGGGATCGGCAAGCAACGCAAAAACCACCATGAATGCGCCCGATGTCCCCGGGGTAACAATGACCCGGTCCGGTGAAACAGAGACACCGTATTTTTTCTGATAATAATGTGCTATTGTCTCACGAAGCTCCGTGAGACCCCGCGCAGGCGTGTAATGAGATTTTCCGTCTTTAATGGCCTTAACATAGGCTTCGGTGACCTTTTCAAAGGGAGCAAGGTCCGGCTCCCCGACCTCCATGTGGACGGCATCAGGCATGGTCCGGGCCTTTGCAAGGATATCCATCACAATAAAGGGTGATATTTTATCAATAAATTTTTTCATTGGCCCCCGGTTATCACAAAGAATTGCTCACGCTGTTTCAAGACATTATAGAAAGTCTGCTTCAGCAGGTCAACAACACCAATATGGCCGCTTATTGGATTTTTCAAGACTCTTTTGATACTATTCATTAATGCCAAAAAATAAAATATTGGAAGAACAAATCAGGAAAGCGGCAAAAGAAGGAAGCATTACCTGCAGTGCACTCAGGCGAATTGCCGAGGAGACCGGGGTCTCCTATGAATTAGCCGGCACAGTAACTGATGATCTTAAGATAAAAATAAAAAGCTGCGAACTCGGCTGCTTTTAACATCCCTTACATAGTGAGAAAATGCGCTTAAAGACAAAGTACCTGATCAATGTAATACTGTTAAGTCTCGTGGATATTGTCATTCCCATCCCGATTCTCGGGATCATCCTCATATACGTTATACTTCAGAGGCCCCTTTGGTTTAAGGATGCTGTGAGGGCCATACACAACGAGGGATAGGAACTTTTTTCTAATTTATTACGCTGCGACCCGAACAGAATTCTCCTTGAAGTCCTGCTCAATGTTCCTGATAAATTTTTCCCGTCTTTTTTTGTAGTAGAGCGTTTTACCTTTCATAAACATCCTGAAGTTATAAAAGAAATACACTTCAAAACAACAGATCGCTATTGCTGATAATGTCATCAGATCATTAATCCGGGCAAGTCTGGGATACATATCAGGATTCATCTTGACGATAACGATGACCATGAATAACAAAACTCCGACTATTATTTTGCTAATTTTAAAAAATTTGTGTTCGATCGCCGATGCTTCAATAGATTCGCAATAATCAAACAACCGTCCGGCATTCTCCTTGAAGGTGTCCCAGTCACACTTTCGGGCATAAAAAAGGAGCGACTTACTGTACCTGTTTATCTCTTCATTAAACCTGTTGTTAAAATCATTATTCATATGTACTACCTGTTCATTGAATAATCTAACAACCTTTTAATTGTTTATATCGGATGAGTTAAAAATTTCTTTAGTTTTTTTTATAACGGTATAAACAGGAAGAGATGGACTATAATCCCTTGCCATATCGAGGTTGAACCTCGATATGGCAAGGGACCATCCAATTGCTCTGCAGTTCTACGGCACTTCTTAGATACGCTACAATTGGACTCTCAACATTTCAGGATTTGTGTGAGGAATAAATATGGCCCCCCTGAATTCTTTCATGAACTCAGGATCGTCGTGCATGTGCTTGTAAGTAATGCCGTCAATTATACTGTCTTCCTGCTCTAGAAGGGTGCTGTCATTCAAAATCATCTGTGCCCCCTTCAGGGATGCATTGCCGATGGGGACGATCCTCTCAGCAGGCCAGTCGGGAAGCATTCCGATGCCGACTGCCTTTTTCACATCTATCCCGTTTCCGAGTGCACCTGCAACATAGACCTTCCGGACGTCGGAGAATTCCAGTCCCACAGATCTGAGAAGCACAAGCAGGAGAGTAAACATTGCCGCCTTTGAACGCAGAAAATTATCAATCTCGGTCTGTTTTATGACAAGCCCTTCACCTCGATCACAGGAGAGGACAAATGACCTCTGACTTCTCAGCATGTTAACATTTTCATGATCAGGGTTCAGGATCCCGTCATTCCCGATTATTCCAGCGGCGTACATTTCATAAATAAGGCTGACCATTCCGGATCCGCATATGCCTTCAGGAGGGGCATTGTCAAAAGTACTGCACTTCACGCCGCTGTCTTTCATTTCAACATCGTAGATTATGCCTCTCTCGGCCCTCTTCCCGATTCCCGCTATCCCTTCTTCAAGGGCAGGGCCCGCAGCACCGGCGCCAACGAGCATCCAGTCCCTGTTGCCGATAACAACCTCTGCATTTGTGCCCACGTCGATAAGGACAGAGACTTCATCATCTTCATGCATCCCCGATGCGAGGATTCCGGCAACAATATCTCCTCCCACATAGCTCCCTGCGTTGGGCAATACATAGACAAGTGCTTCAGAGTGGATATCAATGTTCACGTCCGATGATTTAAAAAACCCGGGCTTCCGGACCACGGGAACGAAGGGTGCAACGGGAATCCTGCTGACGTCAAGGCCCAGAAAAAAATGGCTCATAACCGTATTGCCCGCAGCAACAAGAGCATGGATGTCCCCTGCTTCAATGCCGGCCTGATCACAAAGCCTCCGTACTCCAGCATTAATGCCTTGTATCAAACACTGGCTTATCTCATCAGCTTTATCCAGCATGGCATGGTGCATGCGGGTCAGGATATCGCTTCCATAGGCAATTTGTGGATTTTCCATTTTGACTTTGGAGACCACACGATGAGAACGGTTGTCATACAATTCAGCAACAAGGTTCGTTGTGCCAAGATCGATTGCGACAGAATATGATGAGGGGACTGATATATCAATCAGTTTATTTCCCTTTCCGTTTCTTCCGACAGCGCAGGAAATTTCGCTTTCCCCTATTGAGGAAATTTTCTTCAGGACTGCAAGAGGAATCTCAAGAAGTTCGAGACCGAGGGCGTCTCTGATCCGCTGATCATCGGCACGTTTATCGTCCTCTGTGGGAGAGGGAAGAGATAATTTTCTCAGGGTGATAAGTGAACTCATAAATTCAGTGCAATAGTGAAAAAAAGAAGGCGAGGGGCAATGGGCAAGGGGCTATGGGCGGTGTATTCTTTTCTCTTGCCCCTCGCCCATTGCCCCTCGCCTTACTTAAATCTATCTTATAATCCTTTCCGGATGGGTATAAATATTCAGCCTCTTCCCTCTCAGAAAACCCACCATGGTAATCCCCCGTTTATTCGCAATATCTATGGCGAGTGCTGTAGGGGCGGCACGGCTGACAACTATAGGGATTCCCCATCGAGCGCATTTTGTGGCCATCTCCGAGGAAAGTCTTCCACTGACCAGTATGATTTTATCCTGCAGAGAGATGTTTTCAAGTACACAGTAGCCGATGGCCTTATCAACCGCATTGTGCCTGCCGATATCTTCTGCACATACAATTATTTCCTCTCCGTCAATAATACTGGCGCTGTGTATGCAGCCCGTAAGGTTATAAAGGTCAGACCTTTTCTGATATTGCTGAAAGAATTCCCTCAGTGTATCTGTTTCAATTGTGATATTGTCCCGAATCCTGTCATCAGGCAGAGGCCTCTCGAATGTCACCCCTCCGACGCATCCTGATGTTATGGCACCGCCCTCAAGAGAAACCTCCCCTTCAACAGGCACATCAACAACAATATCATCACCATACTGAATGGACATGCGTTCAGCACACCACCCTCCGTTCACTATGCCCTCAGTCATGAGGAAACCCGCTACGAGTTCCCTGATCATGACAGGGCTGCAGTACATTTTCAGCGTTTCCCTGCCATTGATAAGAATCCTGAGTCTCTTCTCCTCGGCAACAGCGTCCTCAACAACATTATTGTGGAATTCGGTGATTTTTGTGACTTTCTTCTTTTTGTAGCCTTTCATGATAAAAAACAGGGGAAAGAATTGGCTCCTGAGTCATCTATTTTTCATAAATTAATTTTGAAGATGATCATGAATTATAAGATCTGCGGGTGTACAAAATCAATGAATTTCGCATGACACCTGATAAGCATGTTATAAAGGACACAGATTTTATGCTATTTATAAATGCACCTTACAAATAGTACGACAGCCGATCTATTTATGTCCCGAAGGGTATAGGGCAGTATTAGGGAATGTAAATATTAAAAGGAACTTGTCTATAGTAAAACTGGAGATTACCGGACAGAATTTGCATTTCAGGTGACTTTCTGAAAATGAGGATGTCCAGCTGAACCGATGATTTTTAGATTTTCATTGATTTCCGTGTAAAATCAGCAGGTGACAGCATAGTCGACGATTCTCGACAATTCGCTTAAGTCATTGAAACTGAGAAGTGAGAATTGTTGCTGATAATTCCTTATTACCGTCAAGCCTGTCACGTTGAGCACTCAACATTACTGCTATTTTTTACTGCTATTTTTTTCTTAACAAAAAAACATAATTATGTTAATATTATTTACTTTTCTCGATAATTCAATATATAAATTCAGTAACACCTTTTTTATAAATAGCTAGCTAAATATTTCTTCAAACTCTGCAAAATTGATGCGTTTTATCAGTTCATTACTAAAGGGGGGATAATGAAAACCAAAGCGATATTAATAGTAATACTGACGGTAATCTTAAGTCTGGCAGGCTCAGATAGTTTATATGCAATAAAGAAGAAAGACAGATGTGATTTTATAGTAAGAACGCTGTCGGCACCATCCTCTACAGAAGCAGGCTCAAAGATCAAAATCACTTCAAGGATCAAAAACAAGGGCAAAAGTAAGGCGAAAAAATCCTACACTAAATTTTACCTGTCAAAGAATAAGACAATCGGAAAGAGTGATTATTATCTC
>CALZGI010000267.1 GCA_945786855.1 Thermodesulfovibrionia bacterium
ATACTGCCAAATTCCCTCACCCTTGGTGGAATGTTCTGCGGATTCTATGCCATTCTTGCAGCATTTAAAGGTCACTTCATATTCAGCGCATGGGCGATTCTCATTGCCCTCATCTTTGACGGGCTCGACGGCTGGGTTGCACGATTAACGAACACCACCACGAAATTCGGCATTGAACTTGATTCTCTCTCCGACCTCGTAGCCTTTGGCGTTGCCCCGGCAGTTCTGGTGTACAGCTGGGCCTTGCAGCCCTTCGGCCGGGTTGGCTGGGGAGCTGCATTTCTCTACGTCATATGCGGTGCCCTGCGTCTCGCCCGTTACAATGTACAAATGGGAAGCACCGAGAGCAAGGCATTTACCGGTCTTCCCATCCCCGCTGCAGGGATAGTAATAGCTTCAATGGTACTGTTTTATTCTGAAGCATGGGGCACTCAGTCCGGAAAAACACATGAAATTCTTTTTCTGACTTTTTTACTCGCAGTCCTGATGGTGAGCACTCTTCGGTTCCACGGGATGAAAGAATTTGATTTTAAAAAGAGGAAGCCCTTCTGGCTCCTTGTTGTCATCGTTGTAGCATTTGTTCTTATATTTATGTATCCTGAAATAGTGATCTTTCTTTTTGCCATTATATATGTTTCTTGGGGAATTGTGGAAGGTACATACATTATTCACAAGAAAAGAAAACGAAAAGGTGTTTCTGAATGAGAACAATTAAAATATTTGATACAACACTGAGAGACGGAGAGCAGTCACCGGGAGCTTCAATGAACGTTGCCGAAAAACTCCAGCTCGCCAAACAGCTCGCCCGACTCGGAGTGGATATTATCGAAGCCGGGTTCGCAATAGCATCGCCTGGTGATTTTGAGGCAATCAAAACTATTGGCAGTGAATTGGAGGGGCCTGTTGTCTGCAGTCTTGCACGGGCAAAGGAAGCGGATATTAAGAGAGCATGGGAAGCGCTGAAAGATGCTCCGAAAAGGAGAATACACACATTTCATTCGACATCTGACATTCACCTCAAATATCAGTTCCGTATTGACCGGGATGAAGCATTAAAAAGGTCTGTACAGATGGTGCAGCTCGCCAGGACCTATGTCGATGATGTTGAGTTCTCTCCCATGGATGCCACCCGGACCGACATGGGGTACCTCTGCGAAGTAATTGAAGCAGTGATAGATGCAGGCGCACTGACCGTTAATATTCCAGATACGGTTGGTTACAGTATTCCCAGTGAATTCGGGGCCATGATTAAAGCCGTTCGTGACAGGGTAAATAATATCGATAAGGCCGTGATCTCAGTGCACTGCCATAATGACCTCGGACTTGCCACATCCAATTCCCTTTCAGCAGTTTTAAACGGGGCGGGACAGATCGAATGCACAATTAACGGCATTGGTGAGCGGGCCGGAAACTGTTCCATGGAAGAAGTCGCCATGGCATTGAGGACCAGACGGGACATGTTCAATGCAGACACGAATATAATTACAGAAGAAATAATGCGAAGCAGTAAACTGGTTACCAAGATTACGGGCATGTCCGTTCAGCCCAACAAGGCAATCGTCGGTGCCAATGCCTTTGCCCATGAATCGGGGATCCACCAGGACGGCCTTCTGAAAGATAAGTCCACCTACGAAATTATAAGGCCTGAATCAGTGGGCCTCCATAAAACAAAATTTGTTCTCGGCAAACACTCAGGCCGTCATGCATTCAGAACTAGGCTGGTGGAACTGGGCCATTCCTTGAATGATGAAGAAATCAACAATGCCTTTGAACGCTTCAAGAAACTTGCTGACCAGAAAAAAGAAATTTATGATGAAGACCTGGAGGCCCTCGTTTCAGTAGAATACGCCATGGTTCCTGAAATTTACAGCCTCATTGATATGAGTTTTTCATCAGGAATGAATCAGCAGCCTGTGGCAACCCTCAAGCTCAGTGTCAACGGGGAAGAGATCGAAAAGACGGAACAGGGCGACGGGCCCGTAGATGCCATATTCAAGGCAATTACCTCAATTACGGAGTCACAGAGCAAATTACTCAAGTATGAAGTCAAGGCAATTACCGGAGGCACTGATGCTCTTGGTGAAGTTGTCTGTTCACTTGAGGAGGGTGATAAGTCTGTCAGCGGTCACGGTGCTGACACCGATGTTATTGTCGCTTCTGCAAAAGCCTATATCAATGCCCTGAACAAACTCGCCGCCCGCATAAAGTAGCGAAACGCTGCATCAAGATTGCGCTCTTTCAATTGGAAGTCCTGATTTGGGAAGGCCTGTGTTTTTCAACAGATAGTATTTCTCGAGAATACTGCACGCCCGGTTAACCTCATGTTCTGGCCGGCATCCTGAGATTGCAGACGAACTGTTTATAGTTATCTGGAGCATCATGTATTTCAATTCCCATACTGTAGTTGAAATCATCAATTTTTTCTATCCGCTTGATATTTGCATGGAACTTCGAGATTTCGTCCTCCAGAGGAATTATCACTTCAAGACTGTCACCACAGGGAAGAAAGTTACCTGTACTGATAAACATTCCCTGTTCTGAAAGATTATCAATTGTCCCCGAATATAATATTTCGTCAAAGATACACTTTACCGGCAGGCTTGTATCAATTCTTTCATGTGCTCTCCTCTCCATGATCACTAAAAAGCAACTTGCGTGCCATTTATCTTCAACTTCCGACAAAAAACTTTTAACACATTGAATTTAATGATTAAATATAGATACAGGCGAATGTCGTCTCAACGTACAAATGAAGAAATTTCAATAAATTATAGTCATAATATTGACGATTGACGTTCGCACAGCGGGTTGTCTGACGAAACATGGAGAATGAACCCGATTGGGAACAATAAATATCTTGCAGACTACATGTTGCTGACCACGGTACTGTTTCTTGCAGTAATACGATGGATCGGAAAGGCTTTAATTTTTTGTTATTCGAGAAAATAAGAGATTATATATTTTGAAGAAGTAAATAATATGCACCCCGCTAAAATCCATTTAATTGTTTTTGCCGGAACAAACTTTTGAACTCTCGCACCACAATACATACCTCCAAATCCACCGAGTCCAAAGAGAATGCCCAGTAACCAGTCGGGGGAGATCGCCGTATCAGGATAATAAGGGGCTATTAATTGATAAAATGTTACTCCTGCTATTGAAGTGACAAAGGTACCCATCAGTGCGGCACCGGCAACAGTATAAACGGGAAGCCCGAAATAACTAATAAAAAACGGGGCGATTATGGCACCTCCCCCTATCCCATAGGCACCGCCTATGATTCCGACAAGCGCACTGAGAGCCATTATTCCGAAGGTATTAATTTTAAAATTTTGTCCGTAGAAATCATACGATATTCGAGCCAGACTAAATTCTGTTACAATAACTTTTGGTGACGGCTTGTTTTTACCATGCTTTGACTTGAATTTTTTCATCAGTTGCTGGAATTGTTCCTCCACAGACAGGTTCCCTGTATTCATTCTCTTTTTTGTTCCTATGTCTTTGAGTAATCTTGAACCTATGTAAAGGAGAATGAGTCCCACAAACATTTTAAAGTTTCGAGGGTCAGGAAGATATTGAATTCGAATTATAGCGCCTACAAAAACACCTGGCAGTGTGCCGATAATGACGACCCACATTAATGGCCATACCATACGCCCTTCTTTAATATATCGATATACTCCGCTCGGAATCGCCACTATATTAAAAAGCTGATTTGTGGCACTGACCGCCGGGCTATGAAAACCGAGTATACTTACCTGAAAAGGTAAAAGCAGAAAAGCACCCGATACTCCTCCCATTGATGTAAAGAAGGAAATGACAAAGGCTACCGCCGGAGGGATGAAAGGATTTATTTCTATGTCTGCAATCGGGAAATACATTTTTTCCGGGTCTACTTTTTCAACCTGAAGTTATGTCTACATCGCCTATTTGTGCTTAATTTTTTAAACAATCAAAAAACTATTCAGAATAAATCATTTCAATGCCTGAATTCCATACTATTATAAAGGACTTTGTACTATTACACCGAAATATTGGTTAAGAGGCTCTCTTTAAGACCCATTTCAACCATCTCCTTGTCATGCAGCAACCATATATGTATATTTTCATCTGAACTTGATGAAGATACGCCGGTATAGTCAACAATACCCAGACTGTCTTATAAAAAAGGATGCACGCGAAAAAATGAGAATGGATTGCAATACTCATCCCCTTAATTTCAAGCGGGAATCTTACGGTCTGGCTTGATTGCTATTAGGAATTGTCAGCCGTAATTCTCACCTGTCAGATTCAATGAGTTAAGCGAAATATTCAGAGTCTGCGATTGTGTGATGAGTTGCAGCTTTCAAATATATGATGAGATGTGGAAATTGAAGATTGCCTGTTTAAGTCATTAAAAAAGGCAGAGCCGAGATGACCCTGCCTGTATTCTTATGGGATATAGCTCTTAACATACAAAATGAACAAGAGGAATAACCTAAGTAAGGTATAGCTCTATTATTTTAATCGCCTTCTGATTGCAACCAGTCCAAAAAGACCGCTACCCAGTAGTAGCATTGTTGATGGTTCGGGAATAGCGGCGGGACCTATACTGCCAGGTAAAACCTCAACATTGATTACATCAAATCCTGGAGAACCACCAAAATTATCAAGCCCCACTATTTTAATTGCCTGAACAGGGTCTGAAAAGCTAATAGATGACAAATCTAAAGACGTTGTTACATCATCTATTGCTGTTCCTAAAAAAATAAAATTTATTGAATCTGAACTAACAAATACATCAGCTTGCTCCCCATTAGGACCCACTTCAGAAATAAAGATATCATCACCTGCCCCATCAATAACTGTTTCATCCAGAAATCCTAAGGTTACAAAGGATCCTGTTGGCAATGAAAGAAAATCAGCAACTCCAGGAGGGTAGCCTGGATCGTCATCCATAACTACATCAAGAGATACAGGAATGGGGAATGAACCAGTGGAACCGTTCCACGTCCCCCCGTAAGGTCCTGCTATTGGGCCTGCTCCACTATCAAAATAATCCAGTACTACATCCGCAAATCCAAATGTAATGGCATGGGATGATATTGGAAGTACGAAAGACATACAAAGAACAAATATAGCTACAATTGAAAATTTTGCGATTCTTACTTTCATAATCAACCTCCTATGATGTGTAAGATACCCATAAACTGATTACGTGTATGTACATAAATAAAGATGAATATATTGCCCAGCTATTTATATCACAACTAAGCCAAGATTTGCAATTTACTTATATTGTTATTAATTTTTATTATATAAGAAAGGCGCATATAGTTTATTGGCGGCGGATTTGCACTGATACCCTCAAACGCTTATCCTAAATTTATTTTCCTTCAGTAATGCAGACTTTTCTAATATTAAATGTCCGCTTTAGCCCGATATAATCCTTTTTATTTCTTCGGGAGATAACACTTTCCCGACCGTCTTTACTTCTCCATCAACTACAAGTGATGGTGTGAGCATGACACCGTATTCCGTTATCTTTTTGATGTCTGTGACTTTGGTAATTTCAGCGTCCTTGCCGGCAGCTCTTAATGCTTCCTGTACATTTTCGTATAGTTTTGTGCAATTTTCACATCCCGGGCCCAAAATTTCTATCTTCATAATGACCTCCTGTGTTAATCGGCTATAGTGCCGAAAAGTATTCCACTGATTGTTGCCATTACAACAACCAGACTTACATATACGAGAGTTTTTTTTGTTCCAATGACGCCTCTTATTACCAGCATATTCGGCAGACTTAGAGCCGGCCCTGCCAGCAACAGGGCCAATGCAGGACCCTTGCCCATTCCGGAACTGATAAGGCCCTCTAAAATCGGTACTTCAGTCAATGTTGCGAAATACATAAATGCTCCTGCAACAGAAGCGAATAAATTTGCTTCTAGAGAGTTACCACCAACTGAGTTTTCTATAAACCATGATGGTATTAATCCTTCTCCCCCCGGCCTTCCCAGTAAAAGACCTGCTATAAGAACCCCAAAAAACAGCAATGGCATAATCTGTTTTGCAAATCCCCATGATGACGAAATCCACTCAGTACGCTCTTTCTTTTGAAACCATGAGATAAGCATCACCCCTGTTAAGCCAAACATCCCGGTTGCAAGATACCATTTAGCACGGTACATCAATTCCCAAATGCCATACTCTCCTGCCTGAGGTTTTGTCCAATTAGCAAATATGAGAAATGCAATCATCGTTGTAAAGTACAGAACATCCTGATACAATGGACGAGATGAGTCCTGTTCCCCTGCCAGCAATGCCCCGGTATTTTTTCTTGAGCGTTCTTCTTTTATATAAATCAGATGCATTAAAAGTCCCACAGCAATACTGAACACGACAGAGCCGAGTACCCGGGCAATTCCCAACTCCCACCCAAGTATGCGCGCGGTCAATATAATAGCAAGCACATTTATGGCAGGACCTGAATAGAGGAAAGCCGTGGCCGGGCCGAGACCCGCGCCTCTTCTATAAATTCCTGAAAATAACGGAAGCACCGTACAGGAACAAACGGCAAGGATGGTTCCGGAGACAGATGCAACTCCATATGCAAGGAATTTATTGGCCTGTGAACCAAAATATTTAATAATAGACGCCTGACTGAGAAATACCGAAATGGCACCAGCAATAAGAAACGCAGGAACGAGACACAGGAGTACATGCTCACGTGCATACCATTGAACAAGGGCGAATGCTTCAAACACAGGATTTCTAAAGGGCAGCATTTCAAGGGGGAAATAAAAACACGTAAGAAATGCGAAAATCATCAAGAGGAATTTCCACGTTTCTTTCATTTCTTGCCCCTTTGGATAATCCTGCAACTGCCTCCCTCTATACGTATTGCCTTTACGTTCACAAGGGCATCTGCTATTTTCAGATGTGCAGAAGTGAGAATTCTGGAAATTGTAGATCGGTGAACCTTCATCCTTTTAGCTGTTTCATCCTGGGGTAACCCTTCCAGATCAGAAAGACGAACCGCTTCATACTCATCTATGGTCAAAATAACCCCTTCCAACTCACTCAAGGGTTTGCACTGCGGTCTGAAACATTTTTCCCCGGGTTCACATTTTACAAATCTTGTTTTTTTAGGCCTCATTATTTCACTTTTCGCTTTATGCACATATGTGCATAATAACATGTTCATACCTTTCTTTCAAGGCACTTTGTCTTATTCAATGAAAATTCAAATTTTCGTAAGATGATATTTTGGGAGTATTGGATGAAAAAAAACGAAAGTTTATTAAAACAGTAAAGGATATATTCATCACGTTATAGAAGGATTGAAATACAACTATCGGGCATAAAAAAAGGGGAGAAAAATCTTCTCCCCTTTTTTGCGCCTGTAACTATCTTTATGCTCCGACTGCCTCCTCTTTCAGGATTGCTGCC
Source organism: Thermodesulfovibrionia bacterium (assembly GCA_945786855.1). Lineage (GTDB taxonomy): Bacteria > Nitrospirota > Thermodesulfovibrionia > UBA6902 > UBA6902 > CALZGI01. The sequence continues at coordinate 7,429 of CALZGI010000267.1, forward strand.
AGATCCTCATCAGGTGTGGTAATAGGCTTGATATCGTAGTTCTGCACGAGAAAATCAAGCACGTTCGGTGTCAGGAATACAGGGAGTGTCGGCCCAAGCCTTATGTCCTTGATGCCCAGGTGCAACAGTGTGAGCAGTATTGCAACCGCCTTCTGCTCGTACCATGAAAGCACCATTGACAGCGGGAGATCATTTACTCCAACACCGAATGCCTTTGAAAGTGCAAGCGCGATCTGAATTGCTGAATAGGCATCGTTGCACTGCCCTATGTCAAGCAGACGGGGGATACCGCCGATGTTGCCAAGGTCCTTGTCAAAGAACCTGAATTTACCGCAGGCAAGGGTAAGGACGATACAGTTTTCGGGTACCTTTTCAACAAATTCCGTATAGTAATTCCTTCCCGGTTTTGCGCCGTCACAACCGGCAACAAGAAAGAAGTGCTTAATTGCACCGGCCTTCACGCCTTCAATTACCTTGTCTGCAACACCCATGACAGCATTCCGCGCAAAACCGGTCATAACAGTCTTGCCGGGAACATCTTCTGCAAAGCCGGGGAGCTCGAGCGCTCTCTCAATTGCTGCAGTGTAGTCGTAATTGTCAATGTGGGCTATACCAGGCCAGCCGACCAGTCCACAAGTAAAGACATTGTCCTTATATGAATCACTGGGCTTCTGCAGGCAGTTTGTTGTCATGACTATCGAACCGGGGAACTCTGCAAACTCCTTATGCTGGTTCTGCCAGGCCGTCCCGTAATGTCCATAGAAATGAGGATATTTTTTCAGCTCAGGATAGCCGTGGGTAGGGAGCATTTCACCGTGGGTATAAACGTTAATGCCCTTCCCTTCCGTCTGCTTCAGTATGTACTCAAGATCGTAGAGATCATGGCCGGATACCAGGAGTGCCTTTCCTTTTTTGGCTCCCAGTGGTACTTCCGTAGGCACCGGATGGCCATATTTCCCGGTATGGGCAGTGTCGAGCAGTTCCATGACTTTCAGATTCACCTCACCGCACTTCAGCGCAATAGCAACCCAGTCTTCAAGTGCAAGATCCTTTTTTAGCATTGAACTCAGTGCTTCATGTACATAACTATACACTGCGTCATCTTTCTGGCCGAGTACCTGCGCGTGATAGGCATATGCGGCAATGCCTTTCAAGCCATAGAGAGTTGTCTGCATCAAAGAGACAATGTCCTCACTGATCCCCGTTGGGAAAAGACTCTTCTCCCCTTCTTTGTCCGCTGTTTTTTCAGGCTGAAATGATGCAGGAGCATCTTTAAAATCACTCTTTCCCCCTGCAGCTTTCACTTTTCCCCTGAGAGTTTCCCTCAGTGATACGGCCCTGTTAATGAGCGTTTCAAACCGCCCGGGATCAAAATTGACATTTGTTAAGGTAGAAAATAGGGCGCTCACTGAAAATTCGTCCACTACGGTATCTTTTATACCGAGCTTTCTCCCCTCCACCGCATACAGGGAGATCCCCTGAAGCGCGTAAATAAGCTCATCCTGAAGGTCGGCAACATCGGCCTGTTTGCCGCACACACCGACTTTCGTGCATCCCCCGTTCTTTGATACCTGTTCACACTGGTTACAAAACATGATAAACCTCCTTTTCAATGGTTATCAGAGTAAATTATTATTCATAATCTGATATTATCATACTTGAGGGTACTCGGGAAGTCCTTGACTTATGTCAAAAATAATTATCATTTTCGACACGATGCCTAAATGGTGGTAGAACCTATTCATAATGAATAAAAAATCGCCCGGCCAGCTGCCGCTCATAGCGAAAATACCCATATTCAATAGTCTTTCCGAAAAAGCGCTCCACATGCTTGCACGGATATTAGAGGAGAAGGAATTTTCCCGCGGAGAAAACAT
>CALZGI010000268.1 GCA_945786855.1 Thermodesulfovibrionia bacterium
CATGATGTGGGTTATATGGAGTTCGGTACAACCTCTTCGCTCGAAATGGTGACAATGGCCAACGAACTTATAGCCATGAGCCGCTTTTTTACAGGCGGCATACCTGTAGATGAAAATACCCTTGCGCTCAAGGTAATAGAAAAGGTGGGGACCGGCGGACCGGGCTCTATCTTTCTTACAGAAGACCACACATTTGAAAATTATGAGACGGCAAATTTCCTGCCCAGCCTGATCGACCGTTCCCGTTATGATGCCTGGGAAAGCGCAGGCTCCATGGACATGTACAAACGGTGCAATGCTGAGGCAAAGAGGATTCTTGCAGAACATGAGGTTGAAGTGAAATCGGATGAGGTACTTAAAGAAATAGAACAGATAATTACGAATTACAAATGACAAATTACGAATTGAGATCCCCACAGATTCACGCCGTGAATCTAAGTCGCGGGGACTGGGGCAAATGACAAACAACTAATTACGAATTGCGAAAAGATAATTGCAAATTATTAATCACTCGTAATTCGTAATTAATAATTCGTAATTTCAAAGGCATATTATGGGATTTAGTTTACCGTTTTTTGCACCACTTGGTACTGATGACCTGAAAAAGATTGATCAGGCCGGACGGCACATATTAAATAAGATCGGGATCAGGATCCACGATGCTGATGTGCTTGATATGCTTAAAGATGCCGGGGCCCATGTGGATGCTGAAAAAGAGATAGTCCGATTTGATGGTGAGTGGCTGGATGAAAAACTCGGCCATGCACCATCGGGATTTGTCCTTTACTCGAGGGACGGGAACAATGATATTCACCTCGGAGAAGGAAAAGTAAATTTTGCCAACGGCGGCAGGGTGTTTCAGATACTCGATATGGGTACTAGAGGCTACAGGCCCACTATGCTCAGGGACATTGTTCACACTGCTAAACTGGTGGACAAACTGAAATATATTCAATTCTATATCGTCGCATGCCAGGCCCATGATGTCGGGCCGGAGCACTATCATCTGAATGATTTCTACCATGCACTCAATCATACCTATAAACACGTTATGGGAGGGTGTGAAAACATAGACGGCGCAAAGCAGATGTGGCAGCTCGCATGCATTATTGCGGGTGGTAAGGACAACCTTAGAGAAAAGCCATTTGTGTCGGTTATTACAAACGCCATAAGTCCGTTGACTATAGAGAATAAAACACTTAGTATCCTTCATTTTTGCTGTACCAATGGAATACCGGTTACCTGCGCTCCTGCGCCGATTGCCGGTGCTACAGCACCTGCTACCCTTGCAGGCACTCTTACTCAGATGCATGCCGAGTCGCTTGCGGGTGTGGCTATAGCCCAGGTGTTTGCTCCGGGGGCAAAGGTGCTCTACGGGGCTGTGCCGACAGTCATGGATTTAAGGAAAGTTGAATTTACCATAGGTTCTGTGGAGATGGCGCTGATGAATGCGGCCGCGGTTCAGCTCGCAAAGCTCTACAAATTACCCATCTACGGTTCCGGGGGTGTCACCGAGGCAAAGAGGCCTGATATCCAGGCAGGTACTGAAAAAACTTTTTCAAGCCTGATGACGGCCATGGCCGGTGCTGATTTAATTCACCTTGCGGCAGGCATGCTTGATTCAGGGAACTCAATATCCTATGAGCAGTATGTCATTGACAATGAGATCATTGGCATGATCCGAAGGCTGCTTGCGGGGATAAAGGTAGACGATGATACCATAGGACTTGACGTAATCGAAAAAGTCGGGCCCGGCGGCAACTATATAATGGAAGAACATACCGTTGACCACATGATGGAAGAGTTCTTTTATCCTGAACTGTCGGTGCGGAGCATCTTCGATGTCTGGGAAAAAGAGGGAAGGCCCAGCATGATGAGCAGGGCAAACAGTATGGTCAAGGAAATCCTGGAAGAGGAAAAAGACGGACTCCTGGACATCAATCTTATTTCCGCCATTAAAAAGGCTTTTCCGGATATTGTGGGAATTTAAAAACAGGCACAAAGATGCAGAGGCACAAAGGCACAAAGTGGCAAAGACAAAAAGTTTCTATACTCTGTGCCTTTGTGCCTCTGTGCCTTTGCCCCTTATTACTTAACAGAGTCTGCTATGACATATCGTGAGGATAACAGAGAGGACAAGCCCATTCGGCCCATCCGTATAATTTCCTGCGGAGTATTTCAGTTTGCACTTGAGCAGTTAAGGTTGGAGGAGAAATTTCCGGGACTAACTGCAACATATCTTCCGTCTAACCTCCATATTAATCCCCTTGAACTCAAGAAGTATCTGTTGAAGGAAATCATTGCTTCACAAAAAATTAATGAGCGCATCATATGTCTTTATGGAGAGTGCTTTCCTGACATTGAGATTCTATGCAAGCAGTATGGAGTTATTAAAATGGAGGGTCATCACTGCTATGAGATTTTTCTTGGAAGGGGCAACTTCCGGGAAATAATGGATGATAGTGCTAAAACCTACTTTCTTGAAAAGGACCTCATTCTTAATTTTGATGAGTACTGCGTCAAGCCGCTTGAACTATACGATGAGGAAATGAAGAAATTGTTTTTTAAAAATTACGAAAGGCTGGTCTATGTACGACAGCCGGCAGATCCTGACCTCATGCCCATAGTAAATAAGATCGCTGATTTTCTCGAATTGTCTATAATAGTCCGCGAGGCTGACTATTTAAATTTTGAAAAGACGCTAATAGATTTGATCAGTTCCGACTAATAATGAAAAAAGTAAAAAATAAGAAAACTAAAAAGAAAAAACGCGGCATTGGATCTCCTAGATCAGGGAAGCCAAAAAAAACCAGTTACTGGCTTAATGTCCTTCCCCATGACCTGTGGCTGGAAGTACCGCGTGGAGAGACGATTCTGCACGCTCTTCAAAAGGCGAAAATTGAACTGGAAGGCGATTGCGGCGGGCTTGTGAAGTGCGGCAAATGCAAGGTCAAGGTGCTCACGTCTATTGATTTACCCTCGGAGAGCGAAGTGCATGAACTTCTCGATGAAGATGAAATAAATCAAGGGATACGCCTCGCCTGCAGTACAAAGATAACAAAGGACCTCGCTGTTTATATCGGCGAAGTGGATACACATCAGGAGTATTTCCAGATACTCAAGGCAGGTGAAACGCCCATTATACAGCTTGATCCTATTGTGGAAAAACAGCTGGTCGACCTTACTCCGGGCAGTCAAAATGACGGATTGTCGGACTTGGACCGTATAGGGCTTGAGCTCGGGCCTGAATACAAGGGACTGAAAGCCTCGCTCAATGTTCTTCAGAAGCTGCCTGCTATGTTAAAGACAACAGGCAATTATGGGGCAGCAGTTCTTCATAACAAACGCCTGCTGGGATGGCAGAGGTACGAGGAAACATCTCGCTGTTACGGGCTGGTCTTTGACCTGGGGACGAGCACACTTGTGGGTAAACTCATCAGCCTGCTTGACGGCCGGCAGATTGCCGCTATTTCCCGCCTGAACAGGCAGATCAAATACGGCACTGATGTGATCAGCCGTATTCAGCATATAAAAGAAGATCCGGAAGGGCTCAATCATATGCACGAGTCGCTCATGCAGGACCTGAATTTAATTGTTAAACGTCTCCTGGAGGTGGGCAAGCTTAAGCCGGAGGAAATATTCGTTGCTGTTGCTGCCGGAAACACAACCATGCAGCATTTTCTGCTTTCACTTGACCCCTCCGGTATTGCCGAAGCACCCTTTTCCCCTGTACTGACCGATGGAGTAATCGTCAAGGCAAACGACGCAGGTCTTGTGTTGAACCAGGAGGCCGTACTTTATGTTATGCCTACAAAATCCGGATATATCGGAGGCGATCTGATCAGTGTGATTCTTGCATCAGAGGCCGCGGAACAGGATGATGAAATGATACTCGGAATTGATCTCGGCACCAATGGTGAGATCTTCCTCGGCAACCGCAAAAGAATGCTGACCTGCTCGGCAGCTGCAGGGCCGGCGCTTGAGGGAGCTAAAATTACCCATGGGACGATTGCCAAGGCAGGGGCAATAGAAGGCGTGAGATTCATAAACGGCAAGCTTTACTATAAGGAGATAGGAAATATAAAGCCCCTGGGGATCTGCGGAAGCGGACTGGTCGACCTGATTGCCGTACTCTTAAACTGTGGCATCATTGACAATGAAGGTCTGATCCGGCCGCCTGGAAAAGGGCCTGAATACGGCCTGGAATCAAGGGTAATTGAAAAAGGGGGAGTTTACAATTTTCTTGTTGCCACTGAAGAGGAAAGTCATAATGGAAAACCCATATATCTGACCCAGAAAGATGTCCGCGAACTCCAGCTCGCAAAGTCGGCAATAGCAGCTGGCATACAGACACTCCTGGATGATATGGGTATCGGGCTTAAAGACATAAACCGAATATATCTGGCCGGGGCCCTTGGAAATTATATTAATCCTTACAGCGCAATGAGCATCGGCCTCTTGCCGAAGGTAGACCCCGGGATTATCAAATCACTCGGAAATGCCGCCAGCACAGGAGCAACAATGGTTCTTTTATCAAAAGCTTACTGGCAGTGGTCCAATGAACTCATAGATTTCATCGAGCACGTCGAACTCTCCTGCCGGAAAGATTTTACCGAACATTTCATTTCAAATATGGACTTTCCCAAAGATAGTCCGTGGGAAAGGCGTACAGGAAAGGCTGAAGGTCATACGGCCGGGCTTAATATATCATGATCGGGGGAGCTAATAGCGGTTTTCGTAATTCGCCCTAGTCCCCACGTCTAAGATTCACGATGTGAATCTGTGGATATAATTAATAATTCGTAATTGATTTAAGCCTGCTTCCCAATGCCGGCTGATGTATGAAATTGTTTGATAGCTTTCGATAAGTTGAACTTGCGACCCCAAATCTTTGTACCATATGACTCAAAAAAGCTTTCAACCTGGCGGCGGAACCGTATGAGAGTTGTTGAGCGTGGACTTTCTTTTAGGGCTTTTCCCCAAACCTCAGCCAGATTTGTTGGTGAACACTTTTTTTTACGAAAAACCTGAATCATGTCCTGAATATCAGGATCTATAAAACGTGTCATTTTACCAATGGACCAAAAGGCCGGGTCAAGAACCAAAAGGGTAAGGTTGCCATATTTTTTGTATAGTTTCGCGTTGCTTTTATAGTTAAGCAAAGTTACCATGCCCCACCTGTCAATATCTTCAGCGTAGTTGGCCTGTATTCCTGTTTTGTCTATTGCCTTTCCGATAGCAGATTCCAGTTCCTGCCAACCTGCTTCACTTTGATTCTTAACTTCAATAGCAAAATCTATGTCCATGCTGGGCCTTGTGCTGCCCCATATAGTTCCGGCAGCAGCTCCGGTCAATATGGCTCTGGCATCCTGAGTCAGCTCGGCATCTATGATTTTAAAGAATTGTTCTATTTGTCGGATGTCCATAATAATTCTGCATGTTCTAATGTTCTCATAATAAGACTGGTAAGAGTTACTGCCGGATACAGCGCACGTAAAAGAAGCCACGCCCGTTCACTCTTTCTGCCAGGCAAAGGAAGATGCTTTTTACGGGGTAGTACAGATTGAAGACTGCAATGGAGGACTTCTTTTAACAAAGTGGATATATGACGCTCTGCAGGGTCTTTGGGATATGTGCCCCGGGCAGCTGCGGCTGCTATTCGTTCCATGGATTCTCTTGTTAAATTTTCTTTCCACTGATCAGGTCTTGGTGGTTCAGCGTTCACAAGTGTCCCCGGCGATACATTCAGGGCGTTTGCCAGCGACCGAACAGTAGATAGAGTAACGTCCCGCTTTCCTTTCTCGATGTCTGACAGATTAGGTCGGGGAAGGTTGGCCAAAGCGGCCAGCCTCTCTTGAGAAAGCGACCTGTGCAATCTCCACAGAAGGATGTTATCGCCAAATGTAAGCATAATTTAATTGTAGTATTATTACTACAATATGTCAATCTTTGTATGTCGACTGATTTTTTAAGATGGCCGTATTTGCCCCTATATACAAGTTGTATTCACTGCCATGGATTGAGGGGTTGAATTAAAGGTGGGGGCTGCTTTTAACAGGGGATATTTGCTGATGCATTACAATTTCATGTTACAAGATGTGACTTTGTCCAATGAGGATTCGAACCTGTTTTCATTAAATTTTTTTATTGTCAGGAATGATGCTTTTACCTGCAAGTCTATAATTTCAGGATATATCCATTCCTGAAGAGAACATCTAAAAGTCAACAATCTGTGATGGTCATGAAATCAAGGATTGCCAGTTTAAGTCAACAAAAAATAAGAGGCTCAGAAATATCCAAGCCCCTTATTCGTACATGTGTATATTTCAAATTAAAGCAGTTCTTCTTTTCCTTCTCCACTGCCTGTATCCCAGTGTTGCTCCTCCAACAATGAAAAGAGTAGAGGATATCGGTTCCGGTACAACTGTGCGGGCAATAAATTCAGCCCTAGTGAAGTTCTCTCCGTCAAATATATCTATTGTATTTGGAGATGTCATGACAGTCCCCATGACTCCCCCGTCTATGTAGGCAATGGATGCTGTAATTGCGTTCGAGGATACATCATCTCTCATCAAATTTAACCAGATCTGATCATGCGTCATCTCCAGTGGTACTGATTCGATAGTTGTAACTGTTCCAAGAACAAAATCAAGTTCTCGAAATTGTACTGTCAGATTATTGTTGGGTGTACGTCGTACCACCACTTCCACAATGTCATTACCGGTATTCGTGGACGTGAAGTCGTTGAATCGGACTCCATAGGCATCTTTGGGAACAGGTGGTGCAATCAGATCAAATATTCCGGTCACAGAGAAAGTGTCATCAATTTTTAGCCCGAGAGCGAGATCACTTTCATTAATATTTGTTCTCAGTCTGGCCCTCTGATGAAAGAATGGATCGCCCCCTGGTGTCGTAACAGATATGACGCCGGAGCTGTCAAGCGTAAGTTTTCCTCCTGTTTCCGGTCCCATGGTTCCACTCATAAGATATTCGGCGGGATTTCCACCTTCAAAATTCGGGGCATTGGGTGGTGGCATTCCATCATCAAATGAATCGAAGAACATCGGATTTCCGTTTTTGTCGACGGAAAATTCATCAATATAAAATGTATATTGTGCATGAGCAGAAAGAGGAATAATCATGAATAAAAAAATGAAAGATGCTACTAACAAAATTAACTTTCCAAGAGATGTAATCATAATCTATGCCCCCCCGTCGGCTTTGTAATTAAATGTTTTAATATTTATACTCGCAAATTGGAGGCCAGTTCCAATATTAAATTTTAATTCTTAATTCTCGTGGTTTTATCGATAGTTAGCACGGGAATAAAAACAATTATTGATTCATATCATATGGTGAGGGACAGTGTGACACGTTCAAGCAATGTGCAAATATGTGCAAGGTAGCATGTGAGAAAACATAACATGTAAATAATGAGAACAAAAACAGGGTAAAATTATACAGCAGATTTACAACTGCGTCTTCATTGCTCTTTCAAATCTGGGATACATGTTGAAGCACAATTGCATACAGATAACAAAAAGTCTTCTTTCTATTTGAGACAGATTTGGAGTCAACGATATATGCCAATAGTTAACGGAATCCAGACTGATTCATACTCATTGATAAGAGGGGATTGTTAATGAAATCAAGGTCAATCTAAAAACTGTATAAAAGCGAAGTATTAATGTTGCCAATATGTATACAATGGTGACGATTTATATGCGTTATTAGTAAAAAGCGGACATTATTATGAAGATATCCTTACCCCGGACTTGAAGTCCGACAATCCTTTCTGTTGAGCTTGATATACGTTATTGATTAATAGGTATTTCTACTGTAAGTTAAACATCTTCTATTTTGCAGTGTAGCAGAATTGTAGCGTTGATTTACTTGTGTGGGTTGGATTCTACTGATCAGGATTATGGTGATGCTTCACTAATTATTTCATAAACAATGCCCCTTAGTTCTTCTAAGTCATATGGCTTGGATAAATATCGCAGACAGTATTTTTGGATAAAACGTTGGTGACTTTCTTTAGATGAACCACTGCAAAAAACCATTCTTTCTCTAATATTAGGATAAATTTTCAATGCCTGATAAAAGAATTCAATTCCATTCATTACGGGCATTTCAATGTCCGCAATAATAACATCGAAATGAGTACTGCTGACTTTGCTCAGGCCTATACTGCCATTGTCCGCAACTTCCACATTTTCGTCATCTTCAAAAATCATTGCTACTACCTCTGCCAGATTCCTATTATCTTCAATTATGAGAATTCGATTTTTCTGATCCTCTGATAAGCACCGGAAATTGCCTGAGCATTGACAATCAATAGTCAACGGATCTATTGCCTCTATACTTTTAGTATTTTTATGTTCAACTTTTAACACGTTCATATTATTCTCCATTGTTTCTTTAATAAATCAGGTGCATCCTGACTCTTACGGTGGCCCTCCCACCAGCCCTGATTACCCTCAAGGTTGCTAAGGTAAAAGTTTTTGATATTTACTTTATCTCATCGCAATTCTCTTGCCAGATATATAACCATCTAATTTCCAACGATTTAATGCTTCTTTCTAGTTTGTAACGAATATTAATTTTCGGTACGGGTATGCTTTTTCGGTACTTAATTAAAGTTTTTCAGCGTGGGGGAAAAAAGAAACCGCTGGTGAGTACAACAGAATACTTTGCAAACAAAGAAAAGATTAAGATCGAGGATAGCAGTAAGAAGTTAAGCCCTGTAGAGCATGATTGAAATCGTTGATAATGGCAAACAGTCAACGATTTCCAGAGTGTAACAAAATCATTGATACAAAGCGAACAATTAAGCATGGATCATTACGGCGGAAAGTGAAGATTTCAAACAGTTATTAATAAATGACTGAAGATATAAAACTGTAATTGGCAGATTTTATTCTTGCAAGTCCATACTGCAGGTTCTGATATATAGCCACTTATCTGGATGTAACCCTTTCTGAGTATCCAGGGGCAGTCATGTTTAATGTGCAGACTTAACCTGAATCCACGAAGTATTCTGATGTCAAATTAAGAAGATTGCAAAAATATTTTAACAATGGGTATCATATTGCGTTCGATTTTGAGATATTAATAAAGCAGCAAGAGGAGTAATAATGAAAAAGGCAAATAAAACATCAAAG
>CALZGI010000269.1 GCA_945786855.1 Thermodesulfovibrionia bacterium
CTCCCGTACTGCCCCTTGTATCCCGAATACATTACGGTCCCGCTTCCTGCCGCTGATACAGGGGTCCCCGTCGGAGCGGCATAATCGATACCAAGGTGGGGCCTGTACTTTCTCAGTATGGGATGGAACCGTTTCCTGGTAAATCCCGAGCTTATATATTTGAATCGAAGCGGTGATCGTAACAATGATTTTCGCAGAGACCTTCCTTTCTCATCATAATAATCAACATATCCGTCATGATCAAACCTGTATGCACGATGGGATGTCCCGTTATTGATAAACTCAGCCGCCAGAATGTTTCCATATCCCCGGAAAACATCTTCTGTCCATAATTCCTCAACGAGCAATTTCACTGAATCGCCCTCCCTGATGTCACTGGATAAGTCAATGTCCCAGGCATATATGTCAGCAAGGGCAAGGGCCAGTTTCATGTATTCCCGGTGAGTGCCAGGCATGGATGACATAAGATTGCCTTTGATCTGTATGTAGAACGATCCCGCTCTTCTTGTGACAGGCAGAATAACTTTTTCTGCGCTGAATCCCTCGGGATTCCTCAGAACACTCAGAAATGACATATCGTCAATAGCGTACTCCATCCCTTCGAGGATGTTCCCTTCTTTGCTCAAGGTAAAGGAATACATATTTCCAACCGATATTTTTGAAAGATTATACTGATCCCTGGACTGTGTATATATTTTGTGCATGTCCGACCTGTCGAGGTTGTTTTTATTGAAGATTGACTCAAGGGTCTCATTGGCCTCTACCACTCCTGTTATGGTGGTATATTTGCTCTCATTTATTACCACCACGTCATCAACGGGGGGGGGAGCTGCCCTGAAACTCATGAAGATGACCATCAGGAGCGGTACGCATACTATGCTTAAAAGAAGGTGCCTCATTCCTTGATGTCTTTCCCTTCATCAACTTCAGCAGGCCTGGCTGCTGATTTTTTCTTGGCCGGTCTTCCTGCTTTTTTTCTGACTGTTTTAGCTGCTGATTTTCTGGTTGTCTTCCTGGTTGTTTTTGCCGTTGTTTTTCCGGTGCTTTTTCTCGTAGTTTTTTTTGCAGCACTTTTCTTCCCGGCAGTTTTTACAGGTTTATCCTCATCTGTTGATTTCGCAGTGTAAATCTGGGATTCCAGTTTGTTTATGCCGGCAATAATTGATTTTACTTTGCTGCTGGCGAGGGGGTTTTTGGACTTTTTTGAAACAAGTTCATAAATTTCGCCGCCAAGCTTTGCGAACTCTTCCTGCAGCTTCATGTTTGAATTGAAGACTGTGTACTTCTTTTTTCCTTCAGAGGTCAACTTTTCAATTTTTTCGGTTACAACAGAACTTCCCTCTTTGAATATCTCGAGTCCTTCCTGAAGATTCTCTTTTAAGTCTTGCTGAATTTTCTCCCAGAAACTCATAATCCCTCCTTTTTATAACCTGTGATGCGTTGCATTGAATGAAGCAGATTTCATTTATTGTCCTCTTCCACAGCGTTCTTTACCTCGTCAAGTATCCCGGGCAGAGCCGATGTTACCCTGTCCCAACTCGATATTAAGGGGACGCCAAGGGGGTCCTTCATAATTATGTCGGAGGCGACCTTAATTCCCTCCGTAAAGGTTTCCACAGCCCGGCTCTCATCATGGCGGTCAAAATACAGACCGTTTACCGCTGCATCATCTTCGTAGCGTTTGAGCATATCCTGTGCCGTTCTCACGTACGTTGCGAAGAGGGTCTTGAAGAGTCCGTCAGAAAAAACGATGCCGTCAGACGCGAGTGTCCTGAACAGTGATTTGCTGATATCTATACACATTTTGAGCAGTCCCTTCGATTCATCATCGGCAGAGAGTTCCTGATGTTTATGCTCATAGTTTTCGGCAATATCGATCTGGCATACTCTTCGCACCGAGCAGTTTCTGTACACCTCGGCGAGTACTCCAACTTCGAGACCCCAGTCACCGGGTATTTTATTGACGCGGGCAAGATCAACATCCATGGAAAATTCACCTGCAAGGGGATACCGGAAGCTGTCAAGAAATTCGAGGAGCGGCAGGTAACCGTGGATCTTTTTTAGTGAACGGATCAATGGTGTTACGAGAAGCCGGGTCACCCTGCCGTGCATTCTGTCAGTAACCCGGCTGTAAAACCCTTTACAGAACTCATAGTCAAGGTTGGGATTGGTGACAGGATAGCAGAGACGTGCAAGCATCTCCCGGCTGTAGGTGAGGATATCACAATCGTGAAGGGCAATGACACTGATGTTCTTTTGGGCGATGATGTACCCATAGGCTATCCATGCTGACTGTCCTTTGCCGGTATCTCCCAGTTGAAGCCCGGCTGACTGAATGGTTTTGTACACCCCGCTGATCTTTTTTCCGTTGTTCCAGATGAGTTTTGTCGTCTGGGGCAGGACAGAAAAGAACTTTCGCGCATGGTTGAACTCTTTCCTTGTGCAGGGTCCGAGGGTGACAATGACTTCTTTTAAATATTCTACGTTCTGCAGCTCTCCGATTATGATCTTTAAAGCCTCTCCCTCCAGTTCGGAATAAAGCGAGGGCAGGACGAGGGCAATGGGCCGCTCCTGCGAATACCAGGTCAGTTCAGATTCGATTTTCTCGAGATTGGGTTCACCAAGTTTGTGAAATGTTGGTAGAATGCCGCCTTGATGAAAATCAGCCATATTTGCCTTTCTTTTATATTAATATAGTATGAGATTAACTCTATGAACCATATTGATTAATCATCATAATTTAATAATGATAAGTATAAATGGTATAGATCAAGTGGTCAAGATAAACGGAGGGGGAAACAAAGCATGGGAAAAAAAGAAATTGCTGAAAAAATATTTTTCAGTGCACTTGAAAGTGTAGCTCCTCTGCAGATTGTAAAGGGGTACGCTGAGAAAATACGTTCTTATTTTGCAATGAAGCACTTTACAAAGCTTGTTGTTGTCGGTTTTGGAAAGGCCGCGTACCAGATGGCAAGAGCGGTGGAAGAGTCATTCGGGGAAGATGCACTATCAGAAGGGGCTGTTGTTACGAAATATGGACATGCGGTACATAAGCGGTCAGCGGTCA
>CALZGI010000270.1 GCA_945786855.1 Thermodesulfovibrionia bacterium
CTTTTTCCAGACCTCTCCTTGTTTTCCATTAAAGCCTGGACAGATTTCAGTCCATAGGGGCTGCCCTGTTCAATGGCCTTGAGGACTGTGCCTCCGCCAGTGAAGAAATAGTACCTCGTATCATCCAGGACAGAGAGGTACAACCCGGGACAGAGGTTCTTGAACTCCTGAAGTGTGTCTCCGCCGCCGTACATCTTGAAGGCCTGGAAGTTCCTGTCTATTGTTTCATCAAGGGCCTTCGATCCTTCCGGAAAGTGGGGAGTGAATCCCATAACGGCATTAACAAAAATAGTGTTTGCATTGTAGATAACAGTAAATACTTTTTCGTCTGAAAATGAATTGGGATCGATGTCCAGGATATATCCGTACTGGTTACCCTCCTTAAAGTCATGTATGGAAATCGTTCTGTACTTGCCTTCTATCTTTCCGTCCAGTGTGTCTGATTCAACTAGTAAGGGGAGCTCAACGATCTTCTTCTTTTCACTGTCTATCTTTACCAGGTCCCTGGCAGCTTCAATATCTTCGTCGGATATGCCCTTTATCGTGATGCCGTACTTGGCGCAGAGATAACCGTTATATAAGATTCCGCCGAGGATCAGGTGGTCTGCCTTTTCGTATATAGCATATAAAGGCCCTATCTTCGTGTCATACTTGGACCCTGCAATGACTGCGAGGAAGGGTTTTTCCGGGTTAATGACGTTATTCAGGCTTGATATCTCCTGCTGCATGAGAAATCCTGCATATGAGGGAAGAAATTTTGTTATGTCATAGGTTGAGACGTGGGGCTGCCAGGAACCAAAGGCATCGTTAATGTACACATCGGCAAGATCGGAAAGCATGACGGCAAAATTGTCCCTGAAAAAACCCTCTCCCTCTTCGCCGCGGAACCAGCGTGTATTGGGAAGGTAGATGCCGCCGATCTTTCTGTCTTTCAAATCACCGATCGCGCGGTAGACTGAATTGCCGATCCCGGATATCCCCAGGTCAGGGTCGATTTCGCATTCAGGAATGACCAGCTTTGTGTGAAGTTTGCGTTCCAGGTATTCGACGATAGGATCTACGGAATCATAGGGCTTGCAGCTGATCTTCCCGGTCTTCTTGTCCTTCGGCCTGCCAATGTGGGTCATAAGAATGGGCCTGCCTCCGCGGTCTACAATGTTATACAGAGTGCCGAGCGTTTTATCGATTCTGAAGGGGTCTCTAATGACGCCATTTTTAACAACATTGTGATCGAACCGGACAAGGACTACTTTCCCGTTGAGGTCTGCTTCCTGGATAAGGGGGAGTCTTTTGCTTAAAGCGCTGTTATCATTCATAGCTCATTCTACCAGAAGATTGTTTTTTTGAAAAGGAGTTTCTTCTCATAAAACTGCATGAAAACATTCTTCTCACCTGTGCATTAAAGGCAACACCAGAACTGAGTTACCTCGTGCATCACAGTGCATGCATCTGTATAATAGGGGCATGTCATGGGTGATATGGATAACAGGTTTGCCGGGAAGCGGGAAAAGCACTGTTGCATCTAGTGTGCAAGAGAAGGCTGCCGGTGCGGTAATGCTCAGGATGGACGAGATGCGGAAGATCGTGACTCCCACCCCTGACTATTCTGATTCAGAAAGGGATCATGTTTACAGGGCACTTGTATACACCGCAAAAACTCTCTATGGCCTTGGCCACAGCGTGATTATTGATGCAACAGGGAATAAAAAAGAATGGAGAGGTCTGGCAAGAGAACTCATCCCCGATTTTTATGAAGTGTATCTCATGTGTCCCATAGGGATTTGCGTGGAGCGTGAACAAACACGGATAGATACTCATTCTGCACCGGAAAAGATCTATGACAAAGGCCGTGCCGGCTGGCCTGTGCCGGGTATAAATGTGCCCTACGAAGAGCCTGAAAGACCGGAACTGCTCATTGATACAGAAAAAGAATCTCCCGAGAAAGCAGCAGAGAAGATTATCATGATGGTTCAGAGTCAAAAAGTTAAAGATGAAATCTAAAATTTAATAAAAACCTGTCTTTTGATTTAATACATCCTGCTCAATGATGGAGGAACAATGAAGTCCTATCGCAAAGAACTATGGTTTGACATTCCAACAAGACGGGCATTTATCAATATCACCTCCAGGGTGGATGAATGTCTGCGGGAGAGTAAGATCAAAGAAGGCCTGGTGCTCATAAATGCCATGCATATCACTGCCTCGGTCTTTATCAACGATGATGAATCAGGCCTGCATCATGATTACGAGGTGTGGCTGGAAAAACTTGCTCCCCATGCACCTGTGGAGCAGTACCGTCATAATGGCTATGAAGACAACGCCGATGCCCATTTAAAGCGGCAGATCATGGGACGGGAAGTCGTGGTCGCCGTCACTGAAGGGAAACTTCATTTCGGCACCTGGGAGCAGATTTTCTATGGGGAATTCGACGGTCGTCGTAAAAAGCGGGTGCTGGTCAAAATTATCGGTGAATAGTCTCTTAGGAGTGTTGTGAACAACAGGCGATCCAGGGGGGGCGGACCGCCTGTTGACCAAACCGGGGTGAATATTTCACCCCGATCATCTGTTAACAGCTTTACTTCTTGGCTGTTGTCTCTTTTTGCTCATGGCTGAATTTTGCAACACACGCCTGTAGGGCTTCGGCGTTGGTAGCCGTTTCTACACAATTTCTTTCATTGGTCAGTGCGTTCAGTTTTTCCGGATTGTTCTTCTCCTTATCCATTGCCGCGATAATCTGACCAAGTACTTTTGCCTGCTCTGCAGCAAAGTCTGAGGCAAGGGCCGGACCGGCAATAAAGGCACAGGCGATTGTTGCAATAATCAATTTTTTCATGGTGTCTCCTCCTTAGGAAAATAAAAAATATGAAATGAAAAAAGAAACTACATCCTACTTGGACACCTCTATAGCATCAGCCGTGCCAATATGAAGTTTCACTGCATTTTATTGTGTGGAATATCTTGCCGGTTTATTTTCCTCTTTTCTCATATGTGACTATAATCATATGGGAAAAAGTAGTTGTCTTTAATTTTTGATTCCTGGAAGTGCAGGGCTGGTAGACGTATATTTTCAAATTAAAGCATAAAAATGAATCATTGTTCAGAAGACGTATCTTTCAATTTTCTCAATATCTGTCTCTAGAAAAGAACAATGAATTTGATTCATTTCTCTATCTGACTGGATTCTTGAGGAATTAGATGTGTTTGTATGGAGACAGCCTCGATAATTGGAATTGTTTTAACTGAGTTTTTTTAAGATGAGGAAACTCATAGCACATACTTTCCACAGCGGACTTAAGGCTACCTTGAAAAATTGTATTTTCGTCCGATCTCCCGGAGTCTTCGCTTACCTGATCTCGAACGAAAATCCTAATTTTTCAGGGCACCCTTAATAACGACATTTGCAAGTCCTTGATTCAAGGGCGGTAGGGGGGCAATATGTGCAAAGCATTACGGCTCCTTGATCTCGCAAGCTGTCAAATCTTTTGCCCGATGAATGAACGTTTTGTCAAAGGTGAGAAAGGTTTCATGGCTTTGGCTTGCCACAAGGTGCATAGCATCGGCGAAGTCAAGCCCTGTTTTATAGAGTTGCAGAACCCGGTGCAGGTTTTCCGGGTTGTTGACATGAATATTTGGAAGGCCAAGCAGCTTGGTAAGGGCTTGTAGAATATCCTCTGGTTTAAACTTGTAGGCAAAACGGAGCACCCACTCGGTTTCCAGAATGACTGTATCGGCGATGAAGATCTGTTCAGCCGTGAAGATCTCTTTGGCTTTCAGGAACTGGTGTTCATTATCCTTGGTCAATAACCGGATAATGATATTGGTATCAACGCCGATCATGATTGGATTCCTCAGCGCCTTGACGAATGGCGTTGTCCATATCGGCAAGCGATTTTTCCTGACCATCGTAAGGGAGACAGGAGGCTACCTCTTCAATCGAGGTTTTTTTGAAAGGACCTGCCGGTTTGAGCAGTACACCGTCGCCGGTATCAATGGCCTCGAACCGCTGGCCCGGTTCCCAGTGGTGAGCCGTACGGATGATGTTTGGGATGATGACTTGACCTTTACTTGAAAGCACTGTAGTAGCCATAGTTGTCTCCTTGGGTAAGATTAGGTAAGAAAACAAAAGGGTAGTTAAGAACAATTGTCAAGGTGTAGAGAAGCAGCAATGTATACTGAAGACGATCAGCTCATGATTTCCGCCCTCCAGCACCTGTTGTTCTGCCCACGGCAATGTGCACTGATCCATATTGAATAGCTGTGGAAGGAAAACAGGTTGACAGCCGAAGGTCGAATTCTTCACGAACGGGAGCACTCTGCGGCCAGCGAATCCCGACGTAAGATTAAGGTCGAGTTTGATATGCCGATCCGCTCCCTCCGGCTTGGCCTGATAGGTCGGGCCGATGTTATGGAGTTTCATTTACATGAGGATGCCTCCTGGCTGCCGTTCCCTGTTGAATACAAACGCGGTCGTCCAAAAAAGGATGATTCCGACCGGGTTCAGCTCTGTGCCCAGGCTCTGTGTCTGGAGGAGATGTTGGATAAAGAGGTGACGGCAGGGGCGCTCTACTACGGAAAGAAAAAGCGGAGGGTGAAAATAGAGATTGAAACATCGCAAGCTGCCGCGTCTGTGGTAAAGGTTGCGTCGCCCCCCACGCAGGGCGTGGATTGAAACCTACACAAAACAGCAGCTTAGAAAAACTGGTCAAGTCACCCACTACACAGGGGAATGGTTAAAAACAGTTTAACGGTCGTTTCAGATCGATTTTCTGGGTGTCGACTCGTGTGCACAGGTCAACGAGTATTCTCCAAGTCGCTATTGCCTGTGGCCTGTCAAAGAAAAATTCTGAATAATGTGGAGACAGAGAGCGGGGCGCTGGAATATGTATTACTTCCGATATGAATCGACGATTGCCTGGTAGGTGCCGTCTGCTTTTAGGTTATCCAGGGCTTTTTGCAGTAGATGAATTGTCGGATCCGGCGTCTGGCAATGGAAAGCGTAGAAAAGTTCATCCTTGTTTAACACAAAAACACTCTCGTAATCTTTCGGGTCGTATCCTGCATCTTTGCAGTAGTTTTGATGTCCTATGAGGCTTCCGACAATCAGATCTATCCTGTCGGAGTGCAATTTATGCTGATTGGAATCCCTGTTTGGTACTTGCTGTAAATTGTTCAGTGGAACTCCCTTGTCCAGAAGCAGCTGTTCCCCAACGTCGTTGTATATAGTGCCGATAGTGTAGTTCGTAAGATCCTGAACCGATGTTATTTTGATATGACGCTCTTTTTTGGCAATGAGTTCGGTTGTATTGATATCTATCGGGCCGACCCATTTGAATAATTTTTCCCGTTCCCGAGTTCTGGTAGTTGAAAAAAGAACGGTGTTGGGTTCATGCAAGGCGATTGCATATGCCCGAGGCCATGGGAGCAGTTTTATGTCTTCCTTTGAAACCCTCGAGCCAGTTTTGTGCAGCATCGTAACAAGAAGGTCTACCGCTATGCCTTTAACGGTTTGATTTTCTCTATAGTTATAGGGCTTCCATTCCTCTGTCAGCAATGTGAAGTTGGGAAGAGACTGACCGGAAGCGATGAGAGGAGAAAGAAAGATGGGTGCACAGGCCAACAACAAAATGAGACCTAGGATTCTTGAGCTGCGAACATTGTCGGTGTCGAAAAAAGCCTCGCCACCGACGGCGGACAGGTTGTAACTCATTGTTTTTTCGTACTGTGCAAATGGCGTTTTGGACTATTAAAGAGTCCATCAACTTTGCCTGTATGAAGAAGAATTCCGATGAACATGCTGAAAAATAACATGAACAATTTATATA
>CALZGI010000271.1 GCA_945786855.1 Thermodesulfovibrionia bacterium
AAGTCAGGCTTGTATCGGCTGTTGATCACTTCAATATCATCATCGGTTACTGTATTGTTTCTGATCCCGTTCAGAATACCGAGGAACGCATCGTCTTTCTGGCGGTATACTTTTTCGAGTTCAACAAGTTCCATCTCAAAGTCCGCCTTCTGGCCGGGAATCATTGAAAACAGGTCCTCATCAAATACCCGGGCGCTGAAAAAATAGGGGCTTTTATAATGTTCCTGAAAAAGGGCTTTTTCTCTCGATGTCACAACGGGCGGTAATTGGTAAAGGTCGCCTATGAAGATCATCTGTATCCCGCCAAAGGGGCCTGATTTTTTTCTGCCATGCTTTTTCAGGAAAAGGCTTACACAATCGAGCAGATCTGCCCTGACCATTGAAATTTCATCTATGACAACAGCATCGAGTTTTTTATACATGCCCTTATCCCGGGGGCGTATCTTCCCTACTGTGTCCGGTGTCACGTCGGGTCTGAAATTGAAAAAAGAATGGATGGTCTGTCCTTTCACATTCACCGCGGCAACTCCTGTTGGTGCCAGTACAGCGATGTTCTTTTTCGTGGTGTCCCTGAAATGCTCGAGGAGGGTTGATTTTCCGGTGCCTGCCCTACCGGTCACAAAGACATTTCTGCCTGTGTTTTCCATAAGGTGCAGGGCATGACGGAACCGGTCATTGAGCTCGATTTTTTTATTTTTTGCAGTTGCCATGTTCTTTCGCTTGAACTTGTTTCTTGAAAATCTCCCGTGCCTGTTTGAATACCTGAAGATACTCCTCTGTCCTGTAATCAGGGAATGTATAGGGCAATGAACGGAACATGTTTCCTGAATACAGAAGAGTCACCTCCCCATAGATCCCCCTGTCAAGATAAACCCTGTGTGAAAAGTCCTTTGTGGAAACGAGTACGAGTTTTGCCGCATTTAAATAACCGGGATCGAGGTTTATTCGTCTTCCCCCTGAACCGTTGAGGTAGTTGTTTTCAAGTTCATTCGACAGGAGCTTAATACCGGCTATATCAACGGGACTTATTAATTCCTTAATAAAAATAAACTTTCGTTTCAATCCTGTGCCCATTTCATCCTGGTAATATTTTGTGTGCTCCCACGACCACAGGGGGCTTTCAAGGTCCAGGGGCCCGAAAATGTCAGAAAAAGTGTGTTCCAGTTCCTCCATGAGAGAGGTTTCCTGAGACAGCATTCCTACAAACAATTTGACTGGTCCGGGATCGGTTATTTCCCCCATAGCTCTAATGTAACAAATTACAAAAAGCAAATACCAAAAAGGGTGAGTCTTTCTCTTGCCTGTCCCTGTTTATGAGAAAGTGTTTTCTGCTTCCTGTTTGAGTAATCGAAAACTATTCGGAAACTATATGGAAGTTGAATATTGCTGTTTGAAATTGTTTGCTAATAGGGATTACACACCTTCACGCACACGCCGCATATATACTCACCACATTGTGGGCCTTTGCAAAGTATTTCAGCTTTTCGAGACAGGCCGCCCTGTTCCAGTCTTTGTGCGAGTTAAGTCTTCCACATGTGCTGTACCGAATGCAGTTGCTCCTTCTGCCGCCGCGATCTCCTTCAGTTTGTCGTACATGATGCTACAACCACTTTTCTATGACAGCCATCTGCTCATCAGAGTCCCATACCCTCGGTCCCACCAGCTTTTCCCTTATGATTCCCTCTTTGTCAATAATGAAGGTCTCGGGAACGCCTGTTATCCCGTACTTCTTGGCAGATTCGTTGTCGGGGCTAATGAGCGTGGGAAGTGTTATCTCATGTGTTTTGTAGTATTCGGGCAGGTTGGCGGGATCATCCCTGAAGAGCATGCCCAGCATTTGAAAGGGCTTCCCCTCCATGATTTTTGATAGTGATTCCTTTGAGGGCATTTCCGCTTCGCATGTGGTGCACCAGGTGGCCCAGAAATTAATGAACACAACTTTCCCCCGGAGGTCGGCAAGTTTCCATATCTTCCCTTCTGAGTCAGGATATTCAAAATCAGGGGCCGGCTTGCCGATAGAGGCAACTTCTTCATAGATTTTTGTCTCGGGAAGAAGAAACAAAAGAGCAGCTCCAATGGCAATGATAATGACTATTACAGGTCCTTTATAATTCATGGTCATACCCCCGATGTTTTTTTAAATAATTATAAAAATCTATTTCTCAGCAATCAACAGAACTTCCTGCTTTATGTCTGGTATCGCAGCAGCTCTGAATTTCGCCTGCTTCAGTATCTCGATCATTTCTTCAAAGTCGTACTCTTTAATATGTGAAGCCTGGGCAGGTACGCCATAGCCCATAAGATAAAAATTCTTCGTGAAATCATGGGGACCGCTCTTTTTGCCCGGCGTCCAGAAATAGTACTGACCACCAGTCCTGAGGACCCTTCTCACTTCCTGCAAATGCATAAATGCATCGTCGGGATGGAGATGTTCTATTACGTCATTTGAGTATGCTACGTCTATGCTTTCATCCTCGAAAGGAAGAGTGAGGTCTTCAAGTTCGCGGAATTCAATATTCCCATGGGGGCCAAACTCTTTATTTGCCTCTGCCATAATAACGCTTGAATACTCCAGTCCGTATACATGTTTAGCATATCTGCTGATGTGTTCTGTCGACGCTCCTGAACCGCAGCCGATATCAATCACAATCCTGTCTCTGAATAAATCCTTTCTTTCTTCAATGAAAACCGGGTTAAAACCATAGGTGCGTTTTTCATTGTCAGGATTTGACGGTGTATGGGCCATGAGGTCCCGGTAAATTTTATCGTAGTGTCTGGCAGCAAGCAAAGCCCTCTTTCTCTGGTCGCTTTCTCTTAAAATTGCATTGTGGAACGTGCGCTTCTCGGAAAATAGTTTCTTTGATTCTCTATAACCAAGCTGTTTCGCTTCATCCGTACAATATCTGTTGAAGGTCCACCTGCTGAGAATTCCTGTTCTCACCGCTGCAGTCATTAAATATTTCTTGCACGTTCTTAGGAATTCTTTATCAAGCATGTTTCAAATTCAATCAAATAAGTATAAAAAATAAATATGAAAAAAATGTGAAAGCGTTCGCTATTATAGCTTAATGTCGTGCGCTTAATCTTCCACAGAAGCTACAGGGGTTTCAGCAGGCATGCTGCCTGGGCTGTTATTCCTTCACCGCTTCCTATGAGCCCCATGCCTTCATTGGTTTTGGCCTTGATGTTTAACACTGTTGATGGAATTCCGGCTGTGGAAATAATCTTTTTCATTTCTTCTATATGGTCCTGAAGTTTCGGCCTCTCCGCGATGACCGTTGAGTCGATCCATTGAACGTCATGGTTCTGCTGTTTCATTAACTTTATTGTTCTCGCAAGTAAATGAATGCTTGACGCATCTTTCCATGCATTATCAGTATCGGGGAAGTGCTTCCCTATATCTCCGAGCCCGAGGGCCCCCAGTATGGAATCTATTATTGCGTGGCACAGCACGTCTGCATCAGAGTGCCCTGACAGCCCTTTTTCAAAAGGGATATGGACTCCTCCGAGGATGAGCTTCCTGCCCTCGACCAGCCTGTGAGAATCATACCCTATACCTATTCGCATGCTTCATTCTGCTCCATTTTAAGAATATATTCTACCATTTGAAGGTCCTCAGGTGTCGTAACTTTGATGTTGTAGGGACTGCCCTTTATAATCTTCACCCTGCCGCCGGCCCTTTCAACAAGGGCCGCATCATCAGTCGCAAAGATTCCGTCATCATAGGCTTTGTCGTAGGCTTTTTTTATGGATTTGAAAGAGAAAAACTGAGGGGTCTGGACAGCGCGGACCTTTTCACGGTCTAAAGTAGAGAGGACTATCCCCTGGCTGTCTATTTCTTTAATTGTGTCCTTGACCGGAATGCCCGGGATAACTCCATCGGCCCCTTTCATCTCTTCTGCAAGCTGCCCGATCATGCCTTCAGGTATGTAAGGTCTGACGCCGTCGTGAATAAAGACAGAACATTTTCTGCAGAAATCAGTCCCTTCCTCTTCAATAATCTTCAAGGCATTGTAGATAGAATCCTGTCGTTCCTTCCCTCCCGGCGCAATCCGTGTAACCTTACGTATGTTATATTCTCTGACAAGTGAATATCCCTTATCAATGTCCTCCTGCCTGAGAACAGGGATGATTTCAGCTATTGATCGTTCTCTTTCGAGACGTTTCAGGGTGTAAATAAAGAGGGGGATGCCATGCACCTTGACATAGGTTTTTCTTTTTGATGAATCAAACCTCTTCCCAAGGCCGGCCGACGGAACAATAGCAATGAATTTTCTTTCCATTAATGCCGGGCCATCTTCAGTTCTTCCCTGTCAGCATCATCTTTCAGTTTCGCGAATATCA
>CALZGI010000272.1 GCA_945786855.1 Thermodesulfovibrionia bacterium
AAAGAGAATAAGACTGAGGGCCAAAAATATAAAAGTGATGAATTTCATGGAGCATTAACCTGTCTCTTTCACGGACTATTTTATTCCATGCCTGGAATAAATGCTACTTAAAATTCAGCATGAACAAAGACATACTATATATCCTGCAGAAAGGGAGACCATGAAACACATTCACACAGATTCGCCTAACCTACTATGATTTATATCATATTCAATCTTTTTTTCAGTTGATATCATTAAACCAATCTGATAACATTCCAACTAAACAATCCCCTCATGAGCAGGGGAATATAACTAAAGGAGGATACTATGGGTTCATCAAAAGCAGGAAGATTTTTCATGGTAACAATACTTTTACTAACAAGTGTTCTTATTTTTGGCTGCGCGGGAATGGAATACAAACAGGGCGTGGGGCTTGTTCCCG
The DNA here is from genome assembly GCA_945786855.1 of Thermodesulfovibrionia bacterium. GTDB lineage: Bacteria > Nitrospirota > Thermodesulfovibrionia > UBA6902 > UBA6902 > CALZGI01. The sequence goes on from CALZGI010000272.1 coordinate 425, forward strand.
TTGAATTACGTGATGCTGACAGGGCTATCGAAGCAGCACGCATGGCGGGAAAAGACAGCCAGTGCCGGGCAGCCTACGCTGAAGCGGCAGGCCTGCGGGACTTTGCCTATACAACACACCTGGCCTGTAATACACCCGAGGCAAGGAAAATAGCCCGGGATGCGAAACAGAAAGCTGACAGCCTCTGTCCGCCGAGAGCCGCTATGGCGACTCCGCCGCCACCTGCACCAATGCCGGCAACGGTTCCCCCGCCGACACCGGCAGCAAAAATTATTGAGAAGATGAGCCTCCATGTTCATTTCTACAAGAACTCGGCAGTAGTGGACAGAAATGACTACTCGAAGCTGAACGAGGCAGTAACATTCATTAATAAATATCCTGATTCAAATATCGTCCTCGAAGGGCACACAGACAGTGACGGTGAAGAGGACTACAACCTCGATCTCTCCCTGAAAAGAGCAGACGCCATCAGCAGGCATCTGGTCTCCAAGGCGGGGATTGACCCATCGAGAATCAATTCCACCGGCTACGGAGAATACCGGCCCCTGAAGTCAAATGAAACAAAGTGGGGCAAGTACTGGAACCGGCGTGTAGATATTTTAATTGTAGAATAGTTCTGATCATAACAGGTATCACACATAAAGAGAGAGGGGCAGAAGCAATTTACTGCCCCTCTCTTTATTTTATAAAGAGCACTTCGGGCTCTTTCCGGAAGCTATGCTTCACAGTTTTTTGTCATCGCCTGTCTTTTTCATCATCGCTACCGTATTCCTCTATCATGGAAGCTGTGTCCCAGCCTGCATCATGATGTTCTTCGGTATCACGAAGTTCTGTCAGCAGCAGAACTTCCAGGTCCTCAATTCTCTGGCGGGCCTCATTAATGTATGTTTTCCTGTCATGACGCACATCGCGGAGGGCGTTGAGTGAATCCTCATCGTGATGTCTGAAGGTTTTGGTAGCACGGTGTGCCTGATATGACCTGAATCCCAAGGCCCGCAGCGCATCAATCCCCGTCCTGAGCGATGTATCGAGTGTTTCCCGATATACATGATCGACTCCCGCATCGAGAAGCTCATAGGCCCCGGTCCTCCCCGATGCACGGGCAAAAAGCTTCAAATGGGGAAAGTGCTTATTTACCATGTGGACCATCTGAAGAACCCTTTCCTGATCATCAATTGCGAGGATCAGTACCTGTGCCTTCGCGGCCCCAGCGGTAACAAGCAGGTCATAGCGCGAGGCATCTCCGTAAAATACCTTGAGGCCGAGCTTGCGCAGCAGTTCCACTTTATCGGAATCATGTTCCAGCACGGTGATCCCCACTTGATTTGCCTTCAGCAGTCGTCCCACAATGCTTCCGAAATTCCCGAAACCAGCAATGATCACCGGATTTTCTTCATCAATCCTGTCAGCTTCTCTTTGTTCCTGCTCCTTTGTCCCGAACCGGGGCTGAATGACTTTATCATTCAGGATCAGAAGCAGGGGGGTCAATGCCATTGAAAGGGCAACAGCGCCAATAAGGGGATTGGCGATGGATTCGCCAAGCACATGGTTTCTCACTGCAAACGAAAAAAGCACGAACGCAAATTCACCTCCCTGGGCAAGGGAAAGCGCAAAAAGGATATTCTGATCAATTCCCATTTTAAACACTCTCCCTACTATAAGGAGAACAAGTAACTTGATTATTATGAGCCCGCCCAATATCATTCCAATCAGGCCGGGATTGTCAAAAATCATCCCTAAATCGATGGAAGCACCCACTGAAATGAAGAACAATCCGAGGAGAAGGCCTTTAAAGGGTTCGATGTCCCCTTCGAGTTCATGGCGGTTTTCACTGTTTGCCAGCACAACACCGGCCAGGAATGTCCCTAGTGCCGGACTTAATCCCACCTTTGACATGAGAAGGGCAATCCCGATAACGAGAAGGAGGGCCGCTGCTGTAAAGAGTTCCCTCAGTCGTGTTCGTGCAACGGTCCGGAAAACAGGCCTTACCAGAAAGAGCCCGCCAACGATTATGGCGGCAATTACACAGACCACCGCAAGGGCCTGGCCCCAGCCGGGAAGCCCCTCAACCCACGAGGAACTTTCGTGAGCTTCCAGGGTCTTATTCACCACACCGGCAGTTTCCAGCGCCAAAAGGGGCATTACGGCGAGCATGGGGATAACGGCAATGTCCTGGAACAGCAGCACAGAAAAGGCACTCTGGCCGCCATCGGTTTTCATCAGGCCCTTCTCGTTCAGTGTCTGGAGCACAATTGCCGTGGAAGAAAGGGCGAGCACCATCCCCACTGCCAGAGCAGCCTGAAAAGAAAGGCCGAGCATAATTCCCAGTGACATAATTATCACCGTCGTCAGGCCGACCTGCAACCCGCCCATGCCGAGAATGGGACCGCGCAGACGCCACAGGAGGGAGGGCTCAAGCTCAAGCCCTATCAGAAACAGCATCATCACCACACCGAATTCAGCAAAATGCATGACATCCTGCCCCTCCGTACCGATCAAATGAAGACCAAAGGGGCCGATGACAAGACCTGCAATGAGATAGCCAAGCACCGATCCCAGCCCAAGACGCTTTGCAACCGGCACCGAAATAACCGCAGCAGCAAGATAGACAAAGGCCTGAAAAAAGAATCCCTCTCCGTGCATTCTATTTCCTCTGCCCCTTCATTATTTTTTCAATATCTGAATTAAGCCTCGGGAATGTACGCGCTGCTTCATAGTCCACCTTCCCATCGCGCAGGGCTATGATGATTTTCCGGTAATCATCCCCGTGACTGTCGATCTCCTCTTTCGTCACCTTGTGCGTGCCGTGGACAACAAAGGGAGGGAGATAATCCATTCCGCACACACGCGCAGACGTTTTAACGGGACTGAGGAATTCGCCCATAGTATGCCTGTTGAAACCTTCTCTTCTGAACAGTGATTCCCTGCCCCCGGTTGAGATGACACTCAGCAGCTTTTTCCCTCTCAGGGCTGTCCCTTTTTTTCCGTATGCCCACATATGCTCCAGCACGAGGTCCATCCACTCCTTCAGGAGTGCCGGGACGCTGAACCAGAAAAGAGGATGCTGGAAAACTATGATGTCATTATTAACCAGCAGGGACTGTTCCTTTCTCAGCTGTATGTGAAAATCAGGATAGGCCTCATAGAGATCATGAAAGGTCACTCCATCGATGTCTCTGACATACTTTATGAGCCGGCTGTTTACCCGGGACTTCTGCAATGCCGGGTGGGCAAAAAGAATGAGTACGTTGTTTTCAAATTTTTTTGTCATCTCTGTGTCAATTATATAGTATACGATACGATATTCTCACCTTATGCTTCCCTGGATTCACCCTGATTCCGTTGCAGAAAAGAGGTCCATTTATTGAGAGAAGAGCAGTCTGATTGCATCCCGCCTTCTCTGATTCTACCTGGTTTCTGTTGCGAAAAAGAAAAAGACTTGATTCCTTACAATTGGAGAAGAGCCTTCTTCATTCACCATGGAACAGGCCGCTCTTCACCCCGTGGTTTATGAGGTATGTGACAACCTCTGCAGGTCTGAAATACATCCTGAGCCTGCAGGCCTTTCTGCTTGTGTCACTGAAAATACTGTCGTCAAGGGTGTCCATGAGAGCAACTATTTTTTCCACGTCATCATCAGAAAAATCAGCCTTTGTCTTCACCGCATCAATTGCAGGCCCGGGATGTCTCCCTATCTTCCCCGATATGTTCCGTACGGCCTTCAGATATGCACGACCTTCCGGTGCGCTTAAGAAGGCAGGAATTCTCAGGAGGTATCCCGTTATTTCCGGTACATCAGGAAGATTTCCTGCATGGTTCACCATGAGTCCCAGTTTTTCCCTTGAGAGAATAATAAGGTTCTTTACGAGTACATGCAGCTCCCCCTCGGGAATTCTGTTCACCACTAGAGCTGGGCTGAAATCTGTCTCAATTTCCTTTATCAGCGGAAGCATGTCCGGTGCAAGAGCACGTATCTGTTCACTCAGTGCTTCAAGGGTGAACGTGCTTTCTTCACCTGTCTTCTTCGTTTCTGCATCGATCATCGGGCCTAACTCAGGATGTTTCCTGAAAATATTCTGAAGCCTCCTAAAAAGAGCGCCTTTAATAAAACTGTATGCGTTCATCACCGCACCCGGTTCAGGTGCTGTGACAACAATTCCCCGGTCAGACATTCCAAAGAAGTCAAGGGTATTAAAATGAACTCCTGCCCCGAGGTCCAGAATAACGATATCAGCCGGAAGGGCTTTAATATGGCGCATGATTTTCAGTTTCATCCAGTGGGCCGGGTTTGCCATGCCGGGGACAAACTCCGCCCCGCTTATTATCTTCAGATTTTCCCGGGAGGTGTCGATCATAATATCCTCAAGAGAAGGGGCTTTTTTCAGGATAAAATCAGCAATCGTGGGGGTCTTTTTGATGATGCCCAGATAGGTATGCACGTTTGCCGCGCCGAGATCGAGGTCCGCAAGAACTACCCTGTTGCCCTCCATGGCGAATTGTGCACCTAATGCAACAGAAAAGATACTCTTGCCAACACCGCCTTTCCCGCCGGCAACAGAGATGATCATTTTAGGCTTACTCTCAGGTCTCATCAAGTGTCAGAATTATATCACAACTTAAATTCTTTCATTCCCGATGCAGTACCGGTTGCTGAATTCAATGAGTTTGTTTGAAGGCATGACTGTCAAGGCTTGGCATAGTCCATCTGAGCGCTCTGTCTTGAGGCACTGATTATGTGATCAGCTCGCCTATCTAGTGCATCGATACCCGCTAAAGGAGAGAGTATCCAGCGTTCTTCCAGGCCTCAACGCCTCCCAGAAGGGCCTCTGTGTGAATAAAACCTTCCTGCCTGTATTTGTCAGCCTGACCGGCTGCGCTCCCTTCGGCAGGTCAGGCGCAATAAAAGATTATTTCCTGTTCTTTTGAGAGTGTTGAAAGCCTGGCCCTGAAATCACCGAGGGAAAGGGCACCGTCCAGATGCATCTTCTGAAACTTTTCATCACTGTCATAGGCACAGACAAGAAGTGCAGAATCTGACTGTACTTTCTTTCTTGCTTCTTCAACAGACACTCTCTGCGTATCATTCATATCATTCCTCCCTGAGTACATGTTATTCAGTAATGACCGTATGACCTTGCTCATCTCTCTTTCCCCTTTTCATCCCTTCATTTTCACAAAACCATTATTCGAAGTGTTTAACAATATTTTAGTTGCGTATTTCTCCCTTTGACATGATATAGATCATACTTCAGTCCCGGTCTCTCCCTTGCCGAACAGGAGGTTATCAGTTACAATGTCTTCAACGTTCGGGCAGACAGGGAGGTACAATCCAGAAGGATTGTGATATGAGAAAGAGGAGGAGCACATGAAATACTTCAGCGCTGTAATTGCGGCCCTGCTTTTTATCTCCTGCGGAGTGGCCACGCGCCCTGTACTGCCGGAACTCAAGACGGTGTCACAGGTAGACTTGAACAAATACGCAGGGGAATGGTTTGAAATTGCCCGCTTTCCTCACCGCTTTCAGAAGGGGTGCTATGGGAGTAAGGCAACATACAGGATTCTTGAAATGGGAAAAGTAAGCGTCCTGAACGAATGCCTCAAAGGAGGTCCCGAAGGCAGGAGAACTACTGCAGAAGGCACTGCACGGGTGGTGGACAGGAAAACAAATGCAAAACTCAAGGTCACCTTTTTCTGGCCCTTTTCCGGCGACTACTGGATCATTGACCTGGGAGAAGAGTACGAGTACGCCGTAATCGGTCATCCATCACGAAAATACCTCTGGGTCCTGAGCAGAACAAAGACAATGGACGACAGGGTATACAATGACATATTAAAAAGACTCCAGATCCAGCACTATGATACATCGAAGCTTATCAAAAGGCCTGCTCAATGAAAATCGGCTGCCCCTGCATAAACCGGAGTCTCCCCCCACTTCTCCTGCAACAACAGCGGAGAGGTAAGAAGGGATGTCTTTGAAAAAACAGCCGCAACATGGTCCGTTCACGACGGCATCCCCATTGTCGATTACAGCATCCAGCAGAAGGGCACAAGAACCGGCGCCCATGATAACAGGACAGGGATGATGGTACAATGAAATTATTACGGGGATATTTCAATGACTGTACCAGACGAACGCTGCTTGCATGTTTCATAATAAGCATGAGCATTCTGTCCATGTCTGCTGCCAGCTGTGCGGTCCAGCCGATGAACTCGGACAAACCGCACCACACGCCCGCCGGATTCAGGAATCTCCATCTCGAGGAAGATCATGGTTTTTTCGAATTCCTTAAGTGGCGCTGGGAGCGCATATGGAAAGACATTCCATCTGCTGATTCATATCAATTTCCCCTTGCAAAAAACGACCCGGCATTTCTCCGTTCAAACACCACAAAAAAGACATTTACATGGATTGGCCATGCAACACTCCTTTTGCAGATTGAAGGGAAAAACATACTTACAGATCCTCAATTTTCTGATCGCTCCTCACCTGTGCAGTGGGCCGGTCCTCAGAGGGTTGTTCAGCCCGGGGTTGCACTTGAAGACCTTCCCCCAATCCATATTGTCATCATTTCTCATGATCATTACGATTCCCTTGACAAGCAGTCAATCGTGAAACTCTTTCATCGTGAACATGGAAAGAATACCAGGTTCCTCGTACCGCTGGGGATGAAAAAATGGTTTAAAACCATCGGGATCCCCGATGCAATTGAGATGGACTGGTGGGACGAATATGAATTCCATTCACTGAAAATAATAGCAACGCCGATGCAGCACTGGGGAAAGAGAAGTCCCTTTTCCCGAAACAACCATCTGTGGGCAAGCTGGATTGTCATGTCAGGGGATTTCCGTTTTTACTTTGGCGGGGACACGGGCTATTCACCCCATTTTCAGGAAACAGGGAAACGGTACGGCCCCTTTGATCTGGCAGCCCTTCCCATTGGGGCCTATGAGCCGCGATGGTTCATGAAAAATCATCATATCAATCCTGAAGAAGCGGTGCAGGCACATCTTGACCTCGCGTCAAAAAAATCCATCGCCATTCACTGGGGAACATTTATCCTCACCGATGAACCACTCGATGAGCCCCCCGCACGACTAATGCATGCGAAAACAGACAGGGGGCTCAGGGATAATGAATTTCTCGTGCTCAAGCACGGGGAAACTATTATGCTGCAATAATGGGGATCGATAATCATTATATCGAGGTTCAACCTCGATATGGAAATGCCTGCCCTCTTGATATTCAATCCCGGCATTGTTTATCGAGTATCCC
>CALZGI010000273.1 GCA_945786855.1 Thermodesulfovibrionia bacterium
AATAGGGCTTCATATTTTTCGTCAACCATTGCCAGTCCTGATCGGTGAGGTCATGGAGCTGGACGTCTTTCTCGTTGTAGCCCTGAATGGGCCCGCGGAAATAGATCACTCCGCCAACCATACCCACACAGGGCCTGTACCCCAGAATGTTGTCAGGATTTCTGGGCTCTACCCCGCAGACAACCGCAATACCGCCGGCTTTGAACTCTGCAAATGTATCACCTACGTCCCTGAAGTACCATGATTGGGGCGGGTCAAATTTCGGGTTGTGCTTTGTCATGGTTTCACAGCGGGCACCGCCGCTGCCCTGCACATAGAGCTTCCCCTGGGCAGCTGCATTGTGAGCTCCGTTTGTAACGTCACCGAGGACGGTTATGTTTGCACCGCAGTTAATCCAGCCCACATCATCGGAGGCGCTTCCATTGACAATAATTTCGGTCCCGAACATGCCCATACTTCCGAGCCTCTGGCCGACAGGTCCGTCTACGGTAATCTTTACCGTTTCCCCTCTGGGCCAGATACGTCCGCCGATACCGTGCTGGCCATTGGCAAGAATATGGAGGTTCCGGGCTCCCTTTTCAATGGTCCCCTGAATCTCCTGCTCAAAGATCCTTGAAGGAGTTCGTTTCCCTTTATTGTTCCCTTTTATTGTTGCTTTTTTCATATTAATTAAGCGGGTTCAATGTAAGGGCAGACACAAGATCTGCCCCTACAATTATTAACATGCAAAATTTATTTTCAGTCTTTCCGCAATTGCGGGATCATCAGTACTGAGTCCGTCGGACATACCGATGGGCAATTCGGTGCTCCTGCCCATGGGTGCGAATATTTTCTTCAGTTCCACGTCAAGTGACTTGTATACTTCAACAACCCGTTCCGCAACCTTGTCGGGATCGAGTCTTCGGTAGAGCCTTGGATCCTGCGTGGTAATACCTCTCGGACACTTGCCGAGGTTGCATACATTGCATCGGTTGTATTCATCACCGAAACACTGGGCCGCAGCCTGCATTATGTATTTTCCGATGGAAACCGCTGACGCACCCAGCATAAAAAGTGCCGCTGCGTTTGCTGCAAGGTTTCCTTTTTTCCCCGCACCGCCTGCTGCGATCAGCGGCAGTTCATTTTGTTTTCCCTGGGCAACAAGGTCGAGATAGCACTCTCTCACATTGGAGGCAATGGGATGTCCCATGCTGTCCATTGAAACCTGATAGGCTGCCCCGGTCCCGCCGTCGTCACCGTCAATCGAAAGTGCCGCTGCGTAGGGGTTCCGTATCAGATTATTCAGGACTGCCTTTGCCGTGTGGCTGCCCGATATTTTCGGGTATACAGGGACCCTGAATCCCCATGCCATGGACATGGACTGTATCATCTTTGCAACCGCCTCTTCAATTGAGTACTTAGTCTGATGAGTCGGAGGGGAGGGCAGGTCAACACCCATGGGCACACCCCTGATCTCTGAGATGAGTTTCAGTACCTTGTGTGCCATCAGAAGCCCGCCGTCTCCGGGTTTTGCTCCCTGTCCGTATTTAATTTCTATTGCGCAGGGGTCTTCCACCATATGGGGCAGTGTCCGGACAATCTCGTCCCATCCGAAGTATCCTGACGCGATCTGAGGAATAAAGTACTTGATAAAACGGGATTTGAGGAGCCGCTGCGGCATTCCGCCTTCACCGGAGCACATCACAACCGGAAGACCTTCTACTTCGTTGAGATAGGTGATACCCATTGCCAGCCCTTCCCACATATTCGGAGACAGCGCTCCAATGGACATACTGCCGATCATGACAGGATATATCTCACGGACGGGTGGAATGAACTTACCCGTTTTTGCGTTGAGTTCAAGCTTGCCGTTTACTGTCTTTAAGGGCAAATCCTCCGCAGGAAGGATCCTGCCGAGATAGGTTCTTATTCTGAATTCATGCCGTCCTGCATCGAGGGCCGGGTCTGTCAGCATTGATATTCTGGAAAACTTCAGCCTGTCCAGCGTGGACGGTGAAGGGTCATTCTTTCTTCCCCCTCTCCGGTAGGGGTGCCCGCCTCTGTTTTTATGAAAGTTGAACTTGTGCTGAGGGTTGTACTCCGGTTCTATCGCCTCGTTGGGGCAGACAAGGGTACAGGTCCCGCAGCCAGTGCAATACTTCCCGATGTCAGTTGTCTGTTTAACAATGGTTTCAACGCGCCTCACCGCTTTCGGTTCCGGGGTTGCTCCTTCCGAGTGGAGCGTGCGCTTTACAATGACTGCCGGCTCAATAGAGTACATGGGACAGACGGCAGTACACCTGCCGCAGCGTTTGCACCTGTCATCTCTCCATCTGATTATGTAAGGGAAATCTTTAACCGCCAGTTCGTGGTTATTGTCTAACCCTGCAGCTGGTTCCATACCGTCACCTCCCTTGCATCCGGCTCAACAATAACCATATCGTATTTCATGGGGAATATGTCTGTAGATTTATCCCTCTCACTGATCACACTGTCAAGCCCGCACTCTTCTGACATAAGTCCAAACTTGCCTTTTACACCACCAACCACCCCTGGCCTCAATTTTTTGGCGTCCTGTACCATATAGCATGTTCCATCAGGCGTAAAGCCTATGGAACAATTTGGTCCGTCAATACAGAGGGGGCGTAAAGATGTCTTTAAAAAACTGGCCGCATCACGGTCCGGGCGCGCTTCAATTTCTTCCTGCTTCAGGGGTGTTATCACATCCTTATAATAATGCAGCGGATATCCGAGGCGTTTACACGTATAGTGCAGGATATGACAAAAGACCTCACTGTCACTGTTGTAGCCGATATAACCGGGAAACCCTCTTCCAATCAGGAACTCCCGGATGGGGACAAAGGCCGTATTTTCACCGTTTGTCATGGAGCCGTACCCCTGTATAAAAAACGGGTGACAGGCATACAGGTTAATAGCGTAATTTGTGTTCTGCCTTCCCTGGGCAAGTATAATTTTTGCTTTCAGAGATGACTTGTCAAGGCCGAAAAACTCACCGAGCTGCAGAGGATCGCCGACTTCCTTTAACGCCACGATGTCAGGATAAAAAGAAAAGACAATAATTGACTCGTCCGCTTCTCCGAGTTTTCTGAGCGAAAGCCGCGTCTGCAAAAGCAGAGTTTCCTTTTCCCCGAGCGGTTTGTCCCTGTACATATCGGGATAATCATAGACCCGTGAAAAATAGTAATCACGGCTGTCGATGCCCTTGACCGGTTTTGTCTTGGGAGTCCAGGTATATTTTAATTTAAAACCGAGTTTGTTCATGTAATCATCAAGTGTCTTTAGCCCATCCTTGGAGCATATGCCTGAGAGAATAGGAAAGTCTTTCAGATCCTCGAACTCCCCCCCGAGACCCTTCATGATAAGACCCATACCGGAACCGTCATGTCCCTCTTTCATTGTTTCCAGGGCCATGATGTTCTCTATCGGAGAGAAGTAATCACCTGATGTTATTGCGGCTAATCTGCACATGTTCGTTCTTTGTCTTTCTGTAATTGTTCACCGTCAAAAAAAAGCGCCAATACCATTCTTTCTCTGCTTCTTTAGCTGGTATCAGACGCTCCTGAACGGTAAAAGTGTGCGACCGGATATAAATAATAACAATTAATCATAATAATTGTAAACCGATTACTGTAATGCTCTTTCATAAAGACAAGGCTTTCTTCAGGCTAAGACCGCGAAAAGCGTGTCAGCATGCAACATGTTGAATTTAAATGTTTATTATGTTGGAATTACCCGACATTATTGTGAAACCACAATGTTGCAGGCCCGGGCATCCTGGTCTGTACCAGCTGAGAGCCGGCGGTTGGCAGCTCTCAGCTCATTCTGTTAATATATCCCATGCTGTTAAACCATATCGGGATTACGAACAGAAGCGTAGAGGACGCAATAGGTTTTTACCGAAACTTTTTAGGCTTCGAGATTTTGAAAGAGTCCGTAGTTCCTGCAGAGTTGTCTGAGCAGTTATTCCATGCTTCCCGTGATGTGCACCTGATTGTTTTCGAGAGGGACGGAATAAAAATTGAAGTGTTTATATCGCCTGAGTACAGCCCGCCCTTTTCAGATTACAACCACGTCGGACTCTATCTTGACAATTTTGAGGAAATTGCAGGCAAGGCCCCTCGGTCAGGAGTGGATCTCATTGTCGGCAAGACTGCTGAAAAGACCGTTTACTTTTTGAAAGATTTTTCAGGGAACCTGGTCGAGATAAAACAGAAATAAGGTGTAGGGGCAGGTCTCTGTGCCTGCCCGTCTCCGATGGTTGTTGTCAAGGCAATAGTGAATGCAGCGAATACGAAGTCACTCTTTCACTTTCTTTAATCGGAATTTTTCGTAATCACTGCCCAGGACCAGCTCTGTATCGCTCAGCTTTATAATTTCAAAATTATAAATATTCCCTTTATAGTGGCCCCGGCTCATATGTAATTTTAAATGCCTGTCGTTGACAAGTTCGTATGTGCCTTCAGAGATCATCGCAAAGTTGTGTTTTTCCCAGGGGGCAATGACAGTCCCGTTCCATTTAAACCAGAATGAAGAAGGAGCGCCCCCGATCATCCTGCCTGCAAGGTTCCATTTTCCTGTTAACAGTTTTTCTTTTTCAGAAGAGCAGGCAGCGAACAGGAGCAGGATGAAAATAAAAAAAATATTTCTAAGTCTGGAACGCACTCCCTACCCTCGCAAAAAAAATTCGGCAGATTAATATTTACTCCGTTAGAAACAATGGTCTTCTAAAGGGGTCTATTAATTAATCACGGATTATAACATTATTTTCTTGAATCATACTGCAGATCAGGCCCTGCGGCTTCTTCGGGCTATCCGTGCCGGGCCTGTGGTATAATCCTTGAAAATTCTGCTCCTACAGGAGGCGCTATGATTAGTTCTACAATTTTCAGGCAGTATGACATCCGGGGCGTATGGGAAAAGGATTTGACGCCCCAGTCAGTGGAGCTTATCGGCAGAGGATTTGCGTCATTTCTTCTTCAGTCTGTTTCCAGGGACCGGGCGGCGGTAAGCATCGGATGGGATGCACGGCTTCATTCACCGATTATTCGAGACAGCCTTATAAAGGGATTGACTGAATCAGGTGTTGATGTTATCGATCTTGGAATGTGTCCGACCCCCCTTCAATATTATTCATTGCATACACTCAATGTGGACGGCGGAGTTATGATAACTGGCAGCCATAATCCTCCTGAGTTCAACGGGTTCAAGTTAAGTGTGGGCAAGGGGACAATTTTTGGAGACTCTATTCAGGAAATCAGAAAGATCATTGAGTCAGAAGATTTCAGGAGTGGAATGGGAGAGGTGAAAGAGTACCCTGTAATCGACGACTACATGAAGGCTGTGAAGGACATGTTCGGGAGCCTTTCAGGTATAAAAGTGGTTGTTGACGCCGGCAACGGCACTGGTGGAATTGTGGCGCCAATGCTTATGAGGGCCCTCGGGGCGGAGGTTGTTGAACTGTACTGTGAGCCTGACGGGAATTTCCCCAATCACCACCCGGACCCTACCCTGGAAGAAAGCCTGGCTGACCTGAGAGCAAAAGTGAAAGAGGAAAAGGCCCATGCCGGTATAGGGTATGACGGTGATGCGGACAGGATCGGTGTTATTGATGAAGAGGGGAATGTCATCTGGGGAGACAAACTGATGATTATTTTTTCGAGGGACATTCTTAAAGACAACCCCGGCGCGAAGATAATAGGCGAGGTCAAATGTTCACAGACACTCTATGACGATATCGCGGCTCACGGCGGAATCCCCATTATGTGGAAGACCGGACATTCACTGATAAAGGAAAAAATGAAGGAAGAAAAGGCGCTGCTCGCGGGAGAGATGAGCGGGCACCTGTTTTTCAAACACAGATACTTTGGTTTCGATGATGCGGTGTATGCAAGCTTGCGATTGATGGAAGTGATTAAAAAAGCTGGTGAGCCCTTCAGCACAAAAGCACTTTTGAAAGATGTTCCTCCTGTGGTCGCAACTCCTGAGATACGGTTTGACTGCCCTGATGAGATCAAGTTTAAAATTGTTGAAAAGGCCCAGAATGCATTTAATGAATATGAATCCACAACGATCGACGGCATCAGGATAAAGTTTGACGACGGGTGGGCCCTCATCCGGGCTTCAAATACCCAGCCCGTTCTTGTCCTTCGCTTTGAGGCAGTTAATGAGGCCCGCCTTCAGGAAATAAGGGGTTTTGTTGAAGATAGACTGAACGGAATAATTAAAGAGTATAAGAATATATAGGTATATGGGTAATCCGCTCTACCTGAATATATCTGCTTTCGTAGACTCTGACGGAGAACGGCTATCAAGAACAATTATATCTGGACACAGTATTTTCTGAAGATCAGTTTTGCCATTATCTTATTTTCATTTGCGATTTTTATAACCCTCCTGATCAGGAACAACACCATCATAAGTGACGAAATCACAAGAATGGCGAAGGACCAGATCCAGCACATTGTCATGACCCGTGCCTGGAATGCCCATTACGGAGGGGTATATGTGGAAAAGAAGGAGGGGATGGCATCCAATCCATATCTGGATAATCCTGATATTGTAACCCGGGACGGAAAAGTCTATACATTGAAAAATCCTGCTCTTATGACCCGCGAAATATCGGAACTCTTCGAAAAGGAAGGGCTTATGAAATTCCGGATGACCAGTTTGAATCCGATCAACCCCGGCAATAAACCTGACAGAATTGAGCGAAGGGCACTTGAATCATTTGAAGAAGGGGAAAAGGAATTTTCCATCAAGGAAGCATCAGACGGGACAACCAGTTTCAGGTATATAGTTCCCCTTGCAGTTGAATCAAGCTGTCTGAAATGTCATGAGAAGCAGGGATATAAAGTGGGGGACGTCCGGGGTGGTATAAGTGTTCAATTTGATATAACGGAAATCGAACATTCATTGCGGTTGAACAAGTTTCTTATCCCTCTGCTCGGGATTGTATCGGCAGTTACATTGCTGGGGATCATATATGTATTTACCTTTCTGCTTATGAAAAAGCTCGAGAGCGCCCAAAGCAGAATAAACGAGATGGCGATTACCGATGATTTGACCGGTCTTTACAACAGGAGATACTTCAACGAACGGCTGGATGATGAGATAAAAAGGTCCTTACGGTTCCGGTTAAACCTTGGATGTATTATGATGGATATTGACTGGTTTAAAAGGATCAATGATACCTACGGGCATCAGGCCGGGGACATGATTTTACAGAATGTTTCCGATGCGGCAAAAAAATGCTGCCGTGAAATCGATACAGTGGCCCGTTATGGAGGGGAGGAACTTATTGCTCTCCTGCCGGGAACGGATTTGAAAGGCGCCTATCAATTAGCAGACAAAATAAGGATAGCCGTCGAAGAGCTGGAGAACCGGTTTGAAGAAAAAGTCAGGATTTCCGTTACAATCAGTGCGGGGGCAGCCAGTTTTACCTATGATGATTTAATGAAAATAACTGCCGGCGATCAATTGATTAAATATGCCGATACAGCACTCTACCGGGCAAAGGAAAAGGGAAGAAACCGTGTTGAGGTCGCTGAGAACGTTATGATGTAATGTACACGCTCCTCTATATTGTTATTTCATATTGAATCAATTAGACTGACTACATGAAGGAAAAGGAACAACAGTCATCGAGGGGCGGTTTTCTCATGACCATGGCAGCATTTGTTGTTGTGGTCGCGGGGATGCGGGCTGCCGAATCGATTCTGGTCCCCTTTCTTATCGCGGTGTTCATTGCCGTCGTATGCTTTCCCTCACTGTTCTGGCTCCAGAGGAAAGGTCTTCCGGCAGCCCTTGCCCTGCTGATTGTTGTTGGAGGGATTACTCTCATGGGGACGCTCGTAACCGCACTGATAGGCACGTCGCTCGATGATTTTTCTAGGGACCTGCCGCTGTACCAGTCGCGGCTGCAGGAGAAGGCGCAGGAGTTTATAACGTGGTTCCGGCAGACCGGAATTTCTGTCCCGGAACAGAAGATCCTTGAGGTCTTTGATCCCGGGGCCGCGATGAACCTTGCCGCGAAAATGCTCACAAAACTGGGCGGCGTTTTCACCAATGCCTTTCTGATTCTGCTTACGGTCGTTTTCATCCTCCTTGAAGCATCCAGTCTGTCCGCCAAGCTCAGGGCCGTATCGGGAGAATCGAACGCTCCTGTTTCCCACTTTGATTCATTTATTGAAAAAATCAACCGCTATATGGCAATCAAGACCCTTACAAGCCTTGTGACCGGTGTTCTCGTTGCTCTGTGGCTCACAATTCTGGGCGTGAACTATCCGTTGCTCTGGGGAATTCTGGCCTTTATGCTGAACTATGTTCCAAATATCGGTTCAATCCTTGCCGCTGTGCCGGCCATACTCCTTGCATTGGTACAGTTCGGAATAATGAAGTCGCTGTTCGCTGCTGCAGGATTCATGACAGTGAATGTTGTTTTGGGAAGCATTATTGAACCCCGCATTATGGGACGCGGTCTGGGGCTTTCGGCGCTGGTCGTATTTTTGTCCCTCGTCTTCTGGGGGTGGGTGCTCGGGCCTGTTGGGATGCTCCTGTCAGTCCCTCTGACCATGGCTGTGAAGATCGGTCTTGACAGCAGGGAAGATACTCAGTGGATCGGGGTGTTGCTGGGCTCGGAAAGTTCACTTGATGGTGAGCCGGAGACGGCTGAAACGGACTTGCCGGCACCTGAGGATATCTCCTGAATAGTCCTTTTCAGAGACATAATACAGAGAATCGAATATCCTTACCTTTATTACAGGTGAAAATAATCAGGTTTTAGCTTAGTTGACGATACTCAATATTTTGCTAAATATTGCTTTCCCCAGCGGACCGGATTTCATTTGAACGTTGCAGGTATCAATCGTCAATCAGCACCAGGGAATGTGCCAGCAGGAGTACATGTCACGGTACGAATATGTGCCATGGTACAGTGTTTTATTTATATGATTTGATCTTCTGTTGCATAACTCTCTGTAAAATTAAAAAAATATTTTAACGCGATCTTTGGAACCAATATTGCATATACATTTATGAAAGTTCGGCTAAAAGAACCTTTCAATTATCCTCAAGGCAGTCAGTCCCCCAACTGGCTGCCTTTTCTCCGTCAAAATAATAACGTCACGTTTCTGTTGGTTTTAAACGACTATCATGAGCGTTAAATCCTTCTCATACAATAGAGCCATCCTTTGAGAGTTGATATTAAAGATTAGACGAAAGAGAACCTGTCGGGAATCCTTACTTCTGTTAAGGAGATTAACAAGTCTGTTGATTACAGTTTTTTGAGAATTATTTGTATTCAATGAGTTTCAAATTGGTCTGATTATTGCTCAGTACTAGTCGTTGATATTTGTTCAATGAACTTCACTTCTACCACAGAACTGAGGTGTTTCAGAAAGAAAATTAAGAATTAGGGGTATCACTTGCATTATCTTTGGTTATCATTAACCATGTATGCTAAGTGCCATACCCCGTACGAATATAGGCAGAGTCAAGATTGGCTCTGCCTTTTTTATTTCTAAGGCTATTACCGCTCATCATAGCATCACAGTCCATCGGGTTTCAGCCTAACTCATGTATTCAAAGTAGTATGGCTCCCCTCTTATCATCGGCTAGGGCATGGAAGATGCAGCCTCTGAGTATCAATAAACGATCATCGTTAATTAAGAAGTGAACATATTAACTTGATAACGACAGATGCCAGAAGGTTCACGTGAGCAGAGACGAAGTTCATTATCCCACACTCTTGAATAAATGATTGTTATCATATATTTTAGAACATGAATTTCACAGGGAATGGATAGGAAGAAGTATATTTTATTTCATGACATTCATTCATAGCACGTAGTATCAAATTTATTGAGAAGGAATCACAATTGAACAGGGTTCTTATAGTTGATGATGATAATATTCTCCGACTTGCCATCAGAGAAAACCTGAAAGACCACGGTTTTTCTTCCATAGAAGCATCGAATGGCCGTGAGGCCATAAAAATATTTCAGGGTTTAAAACCTTCTCTCGTACTGCTCGACCTCCAAATGCCTGAACTAAACGGGATAGATACTTTGAAGGAGCTAAAAAAAATCGACTCCGAGGTCCCTGTTATTATGGTGACCGCTCACGCTGATATCCCTACAGCAGTGGAAGCAATTAAACTTGGTGCATATGACTTTATCAGCAAGCCTATTGATTATGACAGGCTTATTCTGACTCTGAAGAGGGCTTTCGAAAATATCGAGCTCAACGAAAAAATTACAAAATTAAACAATGAAGTCGAATCATCGTTAGAATATTTAATAGGTAAGGGGAAAGCGATTAAAAAGGTCATTCACCAAATACACCAAATTGCACGGAGTGATTTTTCTTTGATTTTGCAGGGCGAAACAGGCACAGGGAAGTCTTTTATTTCACGTGCCATTCATAATCTGAGCGACAGGGCGAAAGGCCCATTTATTACAGTAGATATAGGAACACTGCCTGAAACCCTTATTGAGAGTGAACTGTTCGGTCACGAAAAAGGAGCATTCACAGGAGCGGAAAAGAAGAAAAAAGGTTATTTCGAAATGGCAGACGGGGGCACGTTATTGATTGATGAACTGCAGAATTTAACCTCCCATGTGCAGGGCAAACTTCTTATGGCAGTTGAGGAAAAAAATATCTGCCCTGTAGGCACCACACATCCCGTAAAAACAAATGTGCGCATTATAGGTGCTACGAACAAAGATATCAGAAAGCTTGTTATGGAACAGAAGAGTTTCAGGGAAGATCTGTTCTACCGTCTCGGTGAATTTATGATTTTCCTTCCGCCTCTCAGAGAAAGGATAGAAGATATCCCCTTTCTTGCAGGGAAATTTTTCAGTGAAGTTTCGGAGGACCTGAATAAACAGGTCAATTCAATATCTGAGGAAGCAATGAGCATGTTGAAAAACCATTCGTGGCCGGGGAACATCAGGGAATTAAAAAATGTGATAAGAAGAGCTGTACTCTTCGCCGATGACGAAATCATCAACCCCGAGCATATTGAGTTCTTAATCAGAGATGCAGATGAAGATCAGCAACGAGAGAGCAGTTCCTCACTTGATGAATGCTCTGTCTTAAGCCTTAAAGACGTAGAAAAAAAGGCCATTCAAAAGGCATTACAGGTAACAGGGGGCAATAAGACCAAAGCTGCCGCTTTACTGCAAATAGACAGTACGACACTTCGCAGAAAAATTAAGCACTACTGCATATAGCCCGTGCATTATGCACTACTGCTGTACAATACATAAGAACTTCAAATCCATTTCCCGTTAAATTCCTTTCAATTCAATAGGTTTAGGTCTGGCATGCATTTTGATATATGAATCTGCAATGAGTAAATAAATTGCTGCAATAAACGAAAGGAGATGCAAATGAAAAGAAAAGCCAGATTACTTAGCGTATTCATCTTAATGTCGGTGCCGTTACTCTTTTTGTATAGCTGCAGTGCAAACGTAGAGAGTTCAACACCGAAGGTTGCAAGCCTGTTGATCCAGGTTTATGATGATGGGAATGGCCATTATCCTGCAGGGTCAGAGTGTGTCAGAAATATCAACTGGACCATTAAGCCTGTTACCCTCACAGGCACCAATGGACAGAGCACTGTCCTGGATATGAAGGACAATCAATACAAAAGCAGCGTTCAGGAAGGTGATTGTTCGTATAGCCAGAGCGTCCAGGATTTAAAAGCAGGAAAATGGACAATCGAGGCATCTGCATCTGATTCTGTGTACGCCTCGTGGAAAACAGCATGTTCAATGACATTAAGTCCCGGAGAAAATACGGTATATTTCGACATGGGAATAACGGGATGCAGCAGAACAAAATATTGGCATTAAAATATTCCATGAAGTACGTTTACATGAGACAAGGTCCATTTTAAGAAAATGTCGTCCCATAAAAGACATGAGCCATAGAGAACTATCAGGAACATTCATTAAGGAAAAAATGCGGGAAGAACCTGCAAGGACTGAAAAACTTGAATCACTGGGAGTGCTCGCTGGAGGAATAGCCCATGATTTCAATAATTTAATGCAAGTCATTCTTAGCGATATTTCATTGGCAAAAATGCTGTCAAATCCTGAGGACAGGATTTACAAGATATTAGAGAATGCGGAAAACTCATACGCCATTGCAATATCCTTGACGAACGAGCTGCTCGTATTTTCAAGGGGGGGGAGACCGGTCAAGAAGGAAATATGCATTGAAAAATGTGTAACGAATGCCGCACATTGCATTTTGCATGGTTCAGGAATCAGGGGGAAGATGGAAATACCTGAGAACCTATGGCACGTTAATGCAGATGAAAGACATTTAAGAAGGGTGTTTGAAAAAATTATACTGAATGCCAGGGATGCAATGCCTGATGGCGGGAAAATAAAAATCACTGTTGAGAACACCTTTGTCGGCAGCACAGAGGAGAGCACATTAGATGAAGGAAAGTATGTAAAGATTTCCGTAGAGGACGAAGGTGCAGGCATTTCCGAGGACAATCTTACAAAAATTTTTGACCCCTATTTTACGACAAAAGAAATGGACAGTGTGAAGGGAAAGGGATTGGGACTTGCCGTATGTTATAAAATTATAAAAAACCACAAAGGCCTGATCACCCTAGAATCAGAACCTGGTGTGGGCACTATTTTCCGCATATTTCTTCCCGCATCAGAATGAACTAGTCCACTTCACTGCAGGAATAATCCCTGCTAGCCTCAAAGAAATTTCCTTCATTAAGATTCGTACAGAATCGGTACAGCCTGAAATGCAGTCACCACCTTTGCGTTAAAGTTTTTAACCTTTTTCCCCGAAAAATTACAGTAAGAGTATCGATGCCGAATAACTGATTTATGTTTATAAATAATAATTTGTAAAGATAGTTAGAGGAGAGGACAACAAAAATTGTGACTCGATCCAGATTAGCAAGAAATATATTCTTAATATGTTTCATTTTAGCAATAATTTATCCATTAATAAATATTTACATCATATTCCCTTCATTCAGCAGATTAATCGTTGAGAACACAGAAACAGAAGCAGCGCGGATAGCAAGTCACATGACGTCCATGGTCGTTTCAAATAAGAACAATTTAAAAAGCCCTGATGATGTTAAAAAGGTTGCCGAAGAGTTGGCAGAACATCTTGAATTAATGAAACTCCAGCTCTTTTCTCCAACAGGAGAGGTTATCTTTTCATCTGATCCAGAAGATATAGGAACAATAAATGATAAACGATATTTTCATGAAATCGTAGCCCGGGGTAATCCTTATACCAAGGTCGTACAGAAGAATTCAAAATCCTCTGAAGGACAGGTTGTGGCAATGGATGTGGTGGAAACATATGTTCCCATAATGGACGGGGAACGATTTATCGGAGCTTTTGAAATCTATTATGATATAACATCGAGAACACAGAGGCTTCATAGTATAGTATTCCGCTCGTCCCTCATTCCTATCGTCGTGATGGCAATCTTTCTGGTTTTATTTATCACTATGCTGGCCAGATCAGACAGGGAGATGATAAACGTTCAAAATAACGAGATGTCGGTACGATATCAATCTCCTTTTTATTCTTTGCTGATGATAACAATCTCCATATTTACCGCTGAATCAGTCGTAATGCTACTTATCGATAAATTGCCCTCAATGTCACCACTGAATGAGACAATATTCGATTCGTCCTTATTAGTGCTGTTTGTGTCTCCTGTACTTTACTTTTCTCTGCTTCGTCCACTCATACTTAATATATCAGAGCGCAGGCGCGTTGAAGAGCAATTGAGACACTATACTGATAATCTTGAGGAACTTGTGCAAGAGCGTTCCTTTGAACTATCACAAACAAATATTCAGCTCGAAAATGAAAATATAAAACTCAAAGATCTTCAGAATCAACTTTTGCACGCCCAGAAAATGGAATCTATAGGCCGGCTGTCAGGCGGTATTGCCCATGATTTTAATAATATAATAGCTGGAATAACAGGCCTGACACTTCTTATAAAGAGGAGAATGGAAGACAGTGATCCATTAAGGCTCTATGTTGAACAGATAGAGACCGCAGCAGATAAAGCAGCAAAGCTGACGACGGGCCTTCTGGCATTCAGCAGAAAACAGAAAATGAACCTGACATCCGTTAATATGAATAAGGCAATCAGGAAGCTGGTTAACATTCTTGAGATAGTCATTGGGGAGCAAATTGAATTCAACATCTCGCTTGCAGAACGGGAATTAAATATTATGGCCGATCACACCCAGCTGGAACAGGTCCTGATGAATCTCGCTACGAACGCGCGGGATGCAATGCCTCAAGGCGGTTCTTTAACCATTCGCACAGAATTCTTTGAAATGAGTGATAAATTCATAAGAAACAATGGGTATGGGATTGAAGGAGAATATGTTCTTGTATCTATCTCAGATACGGGGATGGGCATGGACACGCAGGAGATGGAGCAGATATTTGAACCCTTCTTTACCACCAAAGATGTAAATAAGGGAACCGGCCTCGGATTATCAATTGTATATGGAATAGTGAAACAGCATAATGGGTATATTGCTGTTGAGAGCAAACCCCGTGAAGGGACAACGTTCAGGCTCTATTTGCCTGTTGCGGCAACGGCAGTTCAGCATGCACCATCTGAACAATCTGAAGTCTATGCTTCAATTGTTGGAAAAGAGACAATACTTGTGGCAGAAGATGATGCATTATTAAGGAACGTACTCACATCCGTACTTGAAGAATTTGGATACAGAACCGTAGCTGCTGAAGACGGAGAGGACGCAGTTAATAAGTTTGTGGAACATCAGGACGATGTTCAGTTTATTATTTCAGATATCAAAATGCCAAAAAAGAGCGGAAAAGACGCATATAAAGAAATAAAGACAATAAGGCCTGAGATGAAATGTCTTTTCCTAAGCGCCTATTCTGAAGAATTAATGCATGAAGAGAATATTCCCGATGAAGATTTTCATCTGATGTCAAAACCGGTAAAACCGGAGCACCTTATAAAAGAAATGAGAGAGATGCTCGACACGGATTAATAAATGCCTGCTTTTTATCGATAACCGCATGAATTCTCTGTTTCCTTCTGTCGTTATCCATTATTGATAATTCAAGCCTGTTCTCAATGCCTCCACTCATAACAGTCAATATTTACTATGAATTATCGGTAATTGAATGATGGACGAAGCGCTCCTTATTCGTAAGAAACTAAGTATTATTCTCCGGAAGGTTGACTTAACTATATTACAATGATTATGATAATCATTATCGACAAAGGGCTTTCATTTTTTTGTTGTCTGAATGATGCCCTATTAAGAAAGACAGTGTTTAAACACTGTATCTAATCCAAATTTCGGAGGTTTTCAATGAAAAAAATTATTATGGCGGGACTAATGGTAACGGTATTCATGATTGCCAGTTCATTTGCAGAAGAAATCAGCTACACAGCGAATATTAAATCCATATTCGATCAGAAATGTATTCAGTGCCACGGTGCTGATGCCCCCGAGTACAAAGAGTTTAAGAAGGACAAGAAGAAGTATATCGGGCTGAACAAAGGTCCCAGAATGGACAGTTACACTTATCTTCTGTACTTTGTAGGATGGCCTGACACCGGAGCCTTAATGAGAAGGCTTGATGATGGGAACAACACGAAAAACGGAAAGCCAGGAAATATGTATGTAAATCTTGGAGACACGGAAGCGGAGAGGCAGGGAAACCTGGAAATATTTAAGAAGTGGGTGGGCAACTGGTCACTGAATCGGTGGTCAGTCGCAAAAAAAGAAGAGATAGAAGGGATGAAGGTTACGTATTAAATCCATAAGTAACTTTTTAAAA
>CALZGI010000274.1 GCA_945786855.1 Thermodesulfovibrionia bacterium
CAGCAGGTTAATATGAATTTCTCTTCACTTCGCATGCCCCATGTCTATGGTGCACAGAGTCTGCTTTTTCATCAGGTACGGGCAGGTAAAGTTATCTTCCCCGGTAAGGGGGATAATATATTTGCCCATATGCATGTTGAAGATGCAGCCCGGGCCCTGATCACTGCTGCTGCATCAGGTTTACAGGGGATCTATGTTATTGCTGACAATCTGTCATGCACATGGAATGATTTTTTTGGATTGATCCAGGGTTTTTACCCCAGGCTCAGGGTCATTCATATCCCGGAATGGCTGGCATTGACAGTAACAGGTGCTCTGGATCTCGTGCTGAGCTTTAAACAGTCTCCCAACCTCTACTCAAGGGATGCCGTGAAAAACTGGAATATGCGGCTTCCGGTAGTTCCGGATACACTTGCCGATGTCTTGAATATAGACCTGAAATATCCAACCGTTGCCGATGGCATACCTGCGGTTTTAGACGGCTCCCTCTGTTTTACATGGTGTCCTTCAAATCTGGACCACTAATGCTTACAGGGAATGAACATGTTGCATTTATTTCTGAGAGAGCTTCTCTGTGATCGACGTTATTGATTTTTTCTCACTTCAGATTAATCCGATGAATTTCAATCCCAATTCATACGGATGTGATACTTTCTGTCTAAAGCAGTCCTCTTCAGTCATTAACATCAATGTATGTGCAGTTCCTGAACGTTCTGAAATCTGTTCACTACATAATATTTATGAATGCTTACTTTCAGCAGGGCGCAGGAAGGGGATGTGACGAACTCCTTTAAATGGGGATGTTTTGCAAGGTAGAGGTTCAGCAATGATTTTCTCTCCGATTCCCTGACTTCTTCTGCCATGCCCATAGCGGTTGCTGCTACGGCATATGAGAAGTCTTTTTCTTCATTGGACCTGTTGTCAATCAGCAGTGCTACCTGTGATTCTGAGGTGAGGTTTGCATATTTCCGGGTTGACCGGGTGGTTGCAAAGATAATGTGTTTCAGGTTATCTGCAGCTGCAAAGGCCACAGGGCTTGCATAAGGCTGTCCATTTCCGAAAGATGAGAGTACGGCCAGCTTCTCAGTTGATAATAGATCAGCAAGAGTCTGTTTTAATGCTGAGATATCGCCCATATTAATTATTACGCATATGCCTTTACCCACTCAATTTCGAGCAGGAACGGCCCTTCCTGTTTATCAGCTATCATGAATCCTATTCTGCGAACGGCAGTAATATCCAACGGAGGCGCGTCATTAATGACCCTGCCCCGAAAAACCGGTGTGAAAGCTTCAAATGATAAACGTGCAGTAGTCCATTTATCCTGTTCTGTTGAAAAATGTGCCTGATAGGCAATGCCTTCGTAGGAAGTATCAGGTCTGAGCCGCAGCCTGTAATCTTTACCGTCACCTTTGACCCGTATGATCAGGCCCATGTATCCATCAAGGTCAAATTCCCGGGGAAGAGTCCGCATGGAGGCAAATCCGCCGTAATGTTCAAGTGATACAACCCCCTGAAACAGGGCAGCCTTATTATCTATTACTGAGATGCGGCTGTCTGATACCCCTCCCATTACAGCATCGTTAATAATCTCCCATCGGTTTTGTTCATCAGGAGAACTGAAGTCAATAATTGTTTTTTCCATGAGATTAATGTCCTGGACGTTGCGGCTGATCCCTGATGCTTTTTTTCTTCCTGCTGCCGTATATAATCATAATGCCGATTAGTACCATAAAGAACCCGAGGAGCATGGCAATTTTTTCATCTGATGTGATCATCATGCCCCTTGCAAGGTAGACAATCATGCCGGTTATGCCGACAGCAATAAATATAAGTCCCAGGATCTTTTGCATTTCTCTGTAATCAAAGAACAGGGAATCCGGCATTCCTCCATGCCTCAACTCCTCCGCCCAGCACCTTCACGTTTTGAAAACCTACTTTCTGGTATTCTTCTGCCCGACCGGCAGCGCTTGCTTCCGCAGTTCAGGCTCAGAAGAATATTATCTCTCTATTCTTCTCGATCCCGGAAATCCCAGACCTGAATTCGCTTAGAGATTTCGATCCGTCGAGTTTCATTTTTCCATACTTATCATCGCTATCATAAGCACAAACGAGTATGGCATTTCCTGACTGGACCCTGTTTCTGACTTCTTCAGGAGAAATCCTTTCGATGTCGCTCATTGTTGATCTCCCTTCTCATGATTTTAAATGCATGATGCTGTCTGGTAATATATTTTTGCTGTTACACAAAGTATATATAATCAGGGAAGGAGTTTCCATGTTTCCCCGTAATATAAAAGTAAGCAGATCATTCAGCAGTCCCTGCTCAGACATCTGGCAGCTGATTACTGATACACATACCTGGCCTCAATGGGGTCCGTCTGTTATTGCAGTTGAGTGCACTGACCGTTTTATTTCTCAGGGAACTGAAGGAAGGGTCAGAACTGCAGCCGGCATCTGGCTGCCTTTCCTCATCACCGAATATGATGAAGGGCATTTCTGGTCATGGAAGGTTGCTGGTATCCCTGCAACAGGACATCGGGTTGAAACTCAGGAAGACGGGCTCTGTCAGGTGACGTTCGAAGTTCCCCTTCTGGCTGCACCATATACCTTTATCTGTAACATCGCACTGGACAGGATTGCCCGGATACTCGAATAAACATATCGAAGTTGAACTTCAATATTTTCTCAAATATTTATCGAGGGTTCTGCGGTTTGAAAATCGTACTTCCTCATAAGGCTTTTGTATCGGACAAAGATGCAGCATCATTGCCTCTTCAATCATGGCATATTCACGCTGCGCCTTTGTCACCTTCTTCTTTTTCTTCAATAATTTTTTTAACTCATCTATGATTTTTTTATCTGGCATTTTTAACTGTCTCCTCTACCCTGATAAGATGCAAATAGTTTGCCATTTGTAACTTGTTAAATTAAAAGAATTGTGTGCAATTCATTGTAAATTTATGAGCTATAATGGCATGGATGTAATGCCATTTTGGCATAATGAATGTATTCTCATAATTCATATTTTATTTTATCTTTGGGTTTAATACCCCGTGGCTTGCCACGTCCGTCATACCCGCCTTCGATTACGAATTTCGAGGGCAGGCTCCAGCGGGTATCAAGAAATGTAAAGTGCTACGTGGTTTCTGGATTCCCGACTAACAGACCTCGGGAATGACAGCTGTTGATACCCCGCAGCTTGCTGAGGGTAGTTCATTCACATTTGTTCTTTGGTATCCAGCGAAAAATTCACGAGTTCAGAAAGGGGAGGAACAGATGAAATTAATGAAAACTGCGGTCAAAGTACAGGATGGGAACAGGGACATCACCATTCCGGAAATTGACATACACGGCCTGCGCCGGCAACACGTTAATTCCTATCGAAGCTGAACCTCGATATTTCAGGTAACACAATCTTTTACAGCATCTTCGATATCATTAAATGTAAAACTGAATCCACTTTTCATTAGGCGTTCAGGAATGACCGTCTGTCCTTCAGTGAGAACCTGGGCGCCTTCACCCAATCGTAAACGGATTGCAAATTTCGGTACCTTCATGAACGTTGATTTTCCAAGCGCTTTGCCAAGAGCTTTTGTGAGGCCTTTATTCGTAGTGGGGGTGGGAGACGTTAAATTGTAAATGTCCTGGAATGATTCATCATCAACAGCAGTCTGGAACGCATGTATCAGGTCTTTTATATGTATCCAGGAAAAGGGCTGGGAACCATCTCCTATTGTCCCCCCCATGCCTAATTTAAATGGCGGCAGCATTTCCTTCAAAGCCCCGCCGTCTTTTCCGAGGACGACACCGAAGCGGAAGATAACGGTGCGTATGCCTGAATCTCGGGCCCTGAGTGCTTCTTTTTCCCAGTCCAGGGCAAGATGACCGAGGAAATTGTCTGCTTTCACATGATTGCTCTCTGTGTGGGGTCCGCCAGAGGCATAATAGCCGATTGCGGATGTAGAG
>CALZGI010000275.1 GCA_945786855.1 Thermodesulfovibrionia bacterium
AACCCCGTGGGGTTCGAGGACAAGATTGTTTCTCCTCCAGAACCGTACGATATGGGCTGCAATGTCTTCGTTCGTAATAATATCTTCACTGTACACATCCTTGCGGAGCCTTTCTGCTACTGCAGGGGTAACGCTTCTTTTTTCCGAAAGTATGTCCGGTATGTTTTCCGGTGATTCGCCGTACAGGAAGAGAATACGTTCGAGGTTGGAGGGAATGGAAATATCCATGGAATTTGCAAGGGTATTTTTGTTGCTGAGACTGCCCGATGATGTTCCCTTGCCGACAATGTTTGCAAAAATATTATTTGCGTTCGTTCCGGCAATAAATACTTTGACGGGCAGCCCCATTCGTTTTGCAATTAAACCTGCCGTCAGATTGCCCAGGTTTCCCGATGGAACTGCAAATATAATATTCTGGCCCGGGAACCGCCTGTTCAGTTCCGCCCATACATGGAAATAATAGACACTTTGAGGCAGAAGCCGCCACAGCGATATTGAATTGGCGGAGGTGAGATTAAATCGTTCCCGCACATTACTATCATTCAGCAGG
Organism: Thermodesulfovibrionia bacterium; assembly: GCA_945786855.1. GTDB lineage: Bacteria > Nitrospirota > Thermodesulfovibrionia > UBA6902 > UBA6902 > CALZGI01. The sequence goes on from CALZGI010000275.1 coordinate 551, forward strand.
CTCTTTGCCAGCCGCTGACAGTCATCAAAATTTCCATCGACCGGAATGGCCCGGACATTCCCTGTAACAGACAGCATCTGTTTTTCCTGGACCCCGGAAACACCGTCCGCAGGATAGAGGACAAGGACATGTGTGTTAGGCAGCCCGTGAAAGGCTGTCTGTATTGCAGTGCCCGTATCTCCTGATGTAGCAACAATAATGGTGGCATGCCTCTGTTTGACTGAAAGATAGTGACTCATCAGGCGCGCAAGAAAGCGTGCAGCAAAATCTTTAAAACTGCATGAAGGGCCCCTGTCAAGACGGGCGATCACTATGTTATTGTCATCAATGGCCTCCTCAACAGGAATATACGTTTCACTGTATGCACCGCTGCATATTTCTCCAAGAATGTTATCAGAGATATCATCCCGGGGAAGAAAGCTCCTCATTATCATCCACGCCATTTCAGCGTAAGAAAGATCAGCAAGACCGTTTATAGCAGCTTCTGTAAAACAGGGCAGGCTGACGGGCATAAAAAGCCCGTAATCGGAAGAAAGCCCCATTTCAAGCACAGTGTTCCAGTGATAGCGGGTTTTTCCCTCAGGGTCACGGGTAGAAACAAAAAGGGGGTCCTCGGTAGAATTGTCCGACAGCAATTTCTGTAGTCTGTTTATATCCATATATGCAAACCTCGCTATAAAAAAGGGGCTCCTGTTATTCCCGCCCCCCATGTACCGGGTATTATAATTTATTTAGAGGGTGTCAATAAAGGGGAACGACATTTTCCTTTCGAGAACGTCCGGTGAAACAAACCAACCATTCATACCCACCTCCTAAATGCTGAGTATTCCCGTTGCTGAAGAGCGGCTGGCTGTAAAGAGAGGGAGGGCTTCTCCTATACTGTTACGGTGGGTCTGAAGTGCGAGCTGCGGGTCATTATTGTTCCTGGAAAGATGAGCGAGGCAGGCCCATTGCAAACGCGTACCTGACCGAAGAAGTTCCGTTGCTTCCCTGTTCGAAAGATGCCCCCGGGGTCCTTTAATGCGCTGTTTAAGAAAGGATGGATATGAACTGTTTTCGAGCATTCCCGGGTCATAGTTGCTCTCCAGAAATACTGCATCCAGTGAGGGCATAACAGAGAAAAGCTCCTTAAAGAGATGCCCTACATCTGTCCATACTCCAAGCTGCTTACTTTCATAAGAGACAACGAAGACCACACCATCAGCACTGTCATGGGGAGTCGGGATAGTCTCCACACAGACATCCCCGATCTGAATCCTGTCGCCGCCAGAAAAAAAACGAAGTTCACCCAGCCTTCCGAGACGATGTCTCGTGTGAGCCCTGCTCAGAGTACGCGGAGTAATGTAGAGAGGCATGCCAACTTTTCTCTGGTATACACCGGCATGACGTACGTGGTCAGCGTGGTCATGGGATATTATTAATGCATCTACATTGCTGATATCACGGCCATATGCCTTAAGTCTCTCCGTTGCCCGGGAGCAGGAAATCCCGGCATCTATCAACAGCTTCACAGTGCCCGTTTCGATATATAAACAGTTCCCGTTACTGCCTGATTGTAGTGAAATAGCTTTCATGTTCCTGAAATCATCTGTACTATTATTAATTGGTGCTTCCGGTCTTATGCACTTCCAGGCCGGAAACAAAATTTCGAAAAGGGGGGAATTCAACTGATAGTTTCATGAGACCCTTAGAAAGTATTCTTGCAGCACTCCTGTCACGCGCGGCCTTATTTTCCGAGTCAAGCACAACCGCAATAGCTCTCCTTCCATTTTTTACCGCCGTAGCAGCTATAGAATAACCGGCAGCCCTGAAGTACCCTGTTTTCAGACCGTCACACCCTTCAAACTTGCCAAGCAGGTTATTGTGGGTTCTCATAATAAACGGTTCCGGCGCCTCTGTACGGAACGGTCGAACGGTGGTTGATGTATATTTTAAAGCGAGGGGCTCTCTCAGCACTGCCTGGGAAAGCTTTGCCATATCACGAGGAGTAGAAATATCCGGCAGCTGTCCTCTTTCCGGTGGAAGGCCGTGCACCGAATGAAAGACTGTATCCTTCATGCCAAGTTCCTGTGCCCTCTGATTCATAAGTGCTACAAACTCTTTCTTGCCGCCCTTATAATGAAGTGCAAGTGCTACAGCTGCATCATTCGCCGACTGGACCATAAGTGCATACAGAAGATCATCAACAGTAAAAACCTCCTTTTCCTTCAAATACACCTGTGACCCTCCCATTCGTGCCGCTTCACGGGTCACCGTTACTTTGTCAGTAAGATTTATGTGCGTTGATTCAACAGCTTCAAGAATGACAAGAAGGTTCATCATCTTTACCATACTCGCGGGATACCCTATAAAATCGGGGTTGTCTTCAAAAAGTACTCTGCCAGTTGAATCGTCAATGACGATAGCTCCAGAGTATGGATTGCTGGATATAACCCGCAGTCCGCGAATGTATGTTGCCGGCTTCCTGTTCCTTGCGTATTGATCATGGGGCTTTTTCGTCACTTCGGGGCCGCTGCTTTTTTTTGCGGGCAATGCAGAAGGGATTCCACAGGTAAGGGAGAGAATAAGCGCAATTGCCATACAACAGGAGAATGAGTATTTTTTCCGGCTCATACATAAATATTATATATATTTGGAGTTGAAAGTGAAAGCCAGGTATTCATGAGAGAAAAAAGAATCGGGCACAGGGTTGAAGATTTTGTTTTTTATCTTTTACACTGCTTTTCTTCAAAGCCTGTTATTATATCAATGAACCATGAAAGACAGGAGATATCATTGAAGTACATACATATTGAAAGCAAAACTGACCTGCGGTCCTACATGAAGAAGTTTGAAGAGAAAGGGCATCACATTATTGCCCTGGATATAGAAGCTGAATCCAACCTGCACGCCTACGGTGAAAAGTTATGTCTGGTGCAGATTTTCGACGGCGTGAACAGTTTAATTATTGATCCTTTTAAAATCGATAAAGCCTCTCTGAAGCTCCTTTTTGAAAATTCGAATGTTCTGAAAGTTATGTATGATGCAGGGAGTGATTTGTCTTTACTGAAAAACACAGTGAACATTGGAATAAAATCCATACTGGATTTGCGACCGGCAGTGGAGCTTCTTGATTATGAAAAAAAAGATCTTCATTCAGTCATTGCCTTTGAACTCGGAATATTTCTGGAAAATAAACGAAAGTTCCAGAAATACAACTGGATAAACAGACCTGTCTCGGAACAGGCCGTTCATTATGCTCTCAATGATGTAATCCATCTGCTGACCCTGAAAGATATTATTCTGGCAAAACTCTATGCCAGAAAATTAGTTGATCCGTTTCTCCTGAAAAACCTGCAGATTCAGAACAAGGATTACACCAGAAGCAAGGAGGACAACTACAAAAAAATAAGCGGATACAGCAGGCTCCGCGAGAACGAAAAGGCCCTTTTCCGGAGAGTGTTTGATATTCGGGATAAATATGCAAAGCTCAATAACATTCCGCCTCACAATGTTATCCACAAGGCTGATTTAATCAACATAGTTAAAGAGCAGGAATTTATTGATATGATCAATTTTTCAAAAAGGATAAGCATTGATTTGAGGCAGGACTTGTTGCATGAACTAAGAGCAGCAGTTCATGTAAATCAGCAATGAATTCATATGCTTACACGGGAGAGATCCCCTTCGCTTCAGCATCGGATTTATTATGAGTAAAGACAACATTGACGAGACCCGCGTAGTAAAGATAAGGAACCTGCCCATTGAGCTGTACCTGATCTTAAAACTCGAAAATATGGTGCAAAGCGGCGGTGAAGCCAAATTTGTGATTGGCGAGGGACTTGTATGCGTAAACGGGGAAGTGGAAACCCGGAAAAGGAAGAAGATATTTTCTGGAGATCTCATCTCATATGGCA
>CALZGI010000276.1 GCA_945786855.1 Thermodesulfovibrionia bacterium
ACTGGCTTCTCTACTCGGTGAGCATATCACTCGGGAACACAGGGATACTTCAGCCATGGCTCGCGCCATGGATAAGCCCTGTCCTGTTTGCTCTCATCGGATGTTTCATGTATCTCAGAATCCAGGAATAACAGAACCTCTTTTTCTCCCTTTTCAAGGACAGCACCGGACCTGCCGATGTACCAACAGGTCAATTCTTATGAATAAAGAAGGTAATTCAGGAGGGTACACACAAAGATGGTAATGCTGATGTAGCCGTTCATGTTGAAAAATGCGATATCAAGTCTGCTCAGATCATCAGGTGTAACAAGCATGTGTTCATACAGCATAAGACCGGCAGCAATCATGATGCCGAAAAGGTAAATCACCGACAGCTGAAAAACAGGGATAAGGCTGAGGAGAAGTGCAATGGTAATGACGTGGAACAGCCTGGCTATCCAGAGAGATGCAGTCACGCCGAACACGCTCGGAATTGAATGCAGTCCGTGTTTTTTGTCAAAATCCAGATCCTGCAGCCCATAGAGCATATCAAAACCCGCAACCCAGAACATAACTGCAAAACTCAAAGGCAGGATTTTGTAACTGATCGTTCCCTGAATGGCGATCCATGCCCCGAGCGGTGCCAGGGCAAGAGCTATTCCGAGGACGAGGTGGCACAGACAGGTGAACCTTTTTGTGTATGAGTAGGTTATCAGTACGATAAGATACAGGGGGGCAATTTTGAAGCAGAGGGGATTTAACTTATAGGCAGCCAGCAGGAGAAATGCAAAGGCAATCATCGTAAAGACAAAGGCTTCCCATGCCTTTACCACTCCCTGTGGAATTTCCCGGCTCCGGGTTCTCGGGTTCAGTGCATCATATTTTCTGTCTACAATCCTGTTTATGCCCATGGCCCCTGTCCTGCCTCCGACCATCGCCACCGTAATCCAGAACATGTGGTAAAGCGAGGGAAAACCACCGGCGGCAATGAGCGCTCCCGTAAAGGCAAAGGGAAGCGCAAATACGGAATGGGAAAACTTTATTAACCTGAAGTAATCTGCAATTTTTCCGACCAGAACCATGATGTAAATATTTTAGGGGGAGCGGGCAGGAAAATCAATATAAATCAATTAATTGATTGATTAAAAAAAATTATATCTTCCTTATTCCCGCAATTCCAGCCATATCCGGCGTCACATGCATGCAATTTGATATTTCACAACAGGCAGTGGTAATATATTTTCCTTCGGATACAAATATCATGGCAAAAATTATTCCATTTAAAGGCATCCTCTATAATCCTGAAAAAGAGAGCCTTTCTGAAACAGTTGCTCCACCTTATGATGTCGTTACGCCTGAGCACAAAGAGGAGCTGTACAGGAAGAATCCCCACAATATTATCCGTATTGACTTTGGCAAAGATAAAGATGAAGATAGCGATGAAGAGAATCGCTACACAAGAGCGTCCCGCCATCTGTCAGAATGGCTTGAAGAGGGGATACTTGTTCAGGACCGGGAACCGTCATTTTACTGCTACGAAATAAAATATGCTGTAAAGGGCAGGGAAAAGAGGACTGTCGGTTTTCTCGGTTCAGTAAAGATCGAAGAACTCGGCTCAGGAAGGATACACCCCCATGAAATGACCTACTCAAAGCCGAAATCAGACAGGTTGAATATTCTTCGGTACTGCAGCGCGAATACGAGCCCTATATATTCTCTCTACAGCAGTGAGAAAAAAAGGACATCTTCATTGCTCATGGATATGGTGAAGACCTTTCCTTTCTCGGAAGCGAAAACAGCTGATGGCTTTACACACCGGCTCTGGAAAATCAGTGACAGTGAATCTGTTTATCAAATTATGGCTGAAATGGAGGATCTCGATGTCTTTATCGCTGACGGCCATCACCGCTATGAAACGGCCCTGGCGTTCAAGAAAGAAATGGAAGACAAAGGGCTCAGCAAAACCGGAGAAGAACCATTCAACTATGTGCTCATGTTCCTTTCCAATATGGAAGACGACGGCTTGACCCTGCTGCCCACTCACCGGATAATTGAAGTAGATTCAGACATTCCCGTGCGGCAAAGGCTCAAGGAACATTTCAATCTCGAGAAAATAAGCTCAGAAGACATCACCGAAGAAGAGGCAAGAAATAAAATGCTGCATACTATGGAAGGGAACCTCCATTGCTTCGGAATGTTTCTCACAAACACGGGATCATATTACACGCTCTCCTTCAATGATTCAAATGTAGAGATTGACCTTCCTGACTGCCTGAAGACCCTTGACGTAACCGTTCTCCATAAATATGTATTTGAAAACCTTCTGAATATAAAGCACTATGAATATGAGATGGATCCGGAAGAAGCCGTCAAAAGGGCCAGGAAGGGTTCATTTGAAGCTGTTTTCTTCCTGAATAACACAAAAATACATGACCTGAAAGAAGTTGCCCTCGCCGGACACAGAATGCCCCCGAAATCCACATATTTTTACCCAAAGCTTTTAACTGGTATGGTTATGTACAAGTTTTAATTATGCATCGTGAAGGCCTGATTCATTAAGTCAATCATTTCTTCTCCTCTTCCTGATCGTCAAGAGACAAAATGATTCAGAGTCAAGATCCAATAGTTGCCCTCTTAAGAGCACTTTAAGCATTTTTAAAAAAAGAAGTTTATATTAAGGGATTATCAGTTATTATCTTAGACGCTAATAAAATGAAGAATATTACACTTGTTCATGATAAAAATGGGGCTGATTCGAGACCCCAAAGCGCAAAGGCATTAAGGACATTCAACAGCATTCCTTCATTCGATCATCGAATGCCTCTTCTCGTAATGTTCGCCGTAATGCTTGTGTACTTCGGCATACTCCTGCTGCCTGCCGACAGGATTGAAATTATTGTGGCAGAATCAGGTTTCATGGAAAACGCTCAATTTCTTGGCTATATAGCCTGCGCGATCATATCATGGATCTATGCAAAAAAGGGGCTGTGGTTGAGTGGATTGAGTGGAGGAGCTATCTTTGCGGTTTTTGCATTACGTGAGCTTGATTTTCAGAAAAGGTTTACGGAAATGAGTGTTACGAAAACCAGTTTTTTCATAAACCCTGAGGTCACACTGACTGTCAAACTGGTTTCCTCTGCAGTCCTTGTCTCCATTCTGATCCTCATTTTTTTCTTTGCAAAGAAGAATTATAAAAAATTATTCGATAGCATAGGGTCTGCTGAAACGTGGGCATACACAAGTTCTATTGGAATAGCCCTCCTTCCAATCTCCGTTGTACTGGACAGTCTGCATAGATGGCTGAAAGACTTCGGAATCATTATCACGGAGTTTCAGCATCTTATGATAAAACTATCGGAAGAAATGGTCGAACTGTTAATTCCCCTGTTCTTCCTTATGGCTCTCTTACAATGGAAAAAGGAAGCCCCCCGTTCGGAAACAAAAAACCACTGACAATTTTTTACGCTCCGGCGCCTGAAACATGGAAGCGAACCTTCATTTCTCCGATATGGTCATGTACAGTTTTTCACAGATCTATATAATGAATATTACATCTAAAGAATTTATAAAAGAGTGAAATCATGTTTTCAAACCTGAAACAGAACCTGCTCGTGTGGCTCATAAAGAAAGTCCAGAAATACGGTTCACATAGAGTGCGTGTACTGGACAGAACGTACGAAGTTTCAGAAAGCGTATTTAATCCAACATATTATTTTACAAGCATATTTATGGCAAAACATATAAAGGCATCTCCCGATGATGTGGTGCTTGACATGGGCACCGGCTCGGGGATTCAGGCAATTACGGCAGCACAGACAGCATCGAGGGTTCTCGCAATAGATATCAACCCCGATGCGGTCAGGTATGCAAAAAGAAATGCCCGGCTGAATGGAGTAGGAGATGCTGTATCGGTCATTGAGGGAGACCTCTTTTCTCCTCTGGCTCCTGATCGCACATTCAGTCTTATCCTGTTTACGCCTCCCTATCTGGAAGGCCCCGGAAAAACAGTATTTGACAACGCATTATATGATTCTGGCAAGGCATTGATCAGGAGATTTTTTAAAGATGCAAAGAACTATCTGAAGCCTGACGGATACGTACAGATGCTTTATTCTTCAATCGCCGGACACGACGAGGCCATCTTCATTTCTGAAGAATATGGATGGCATCATACTGTTCTGGCCAGAGAAAAAACCTTGACGGAAGAATTTATAATCTATACGCTCACTCTGAATTAATATTGTCAAACAATTAAATTTCTGACCCTCAAATTTAACATAATATTCCTCCGTTTCATTGACAAAGTCGTCAATTTTTTGAAATAATATTAATTGCGCTACAGCGCACCTTCACCATATTTCAATAGCTTAATAACTGGTTCTGAATGTGATAAAATTTATTGCCGCCAACAAGTGGTTTAATAATCATCAAGTACTCAATAATATCAGCCTTGAGATTGCAAAAGGTGAAGTGATCGTCATTTGCGGTCCAAGCGGGGCCGGCAAAAGTACTCTCCTGAGAACAATCAACAAGCTTGAACCCATAGACGATGGTGAAATTATTGTCGACGGCATGTATCTGTCTGATCCAAAGACTGACCTGACCTCGTTGAGAGCTGAAATTGGCATGGTCTTTCAGCATTTCAATCTTTATCCCCATAAGACCGCAATCAGGAACATTACGCTTGCGCCTCGAAAGGTCAGGGGTTTAAGTAAACGTAAATCAACGGAAAGAGCAACCAAGCTGCTCGAAAAGGTCGGGCTCAGCCACAGACGCGATGCATTCCCGGTACAATTATCGGGCGGTGAACAGCAGCGCGTTGCCATTGCACGGAGCCTTGCCATGGAGCCCAAGATAATGCTTTTTGATGAACCCACATCGGCCCTCGATCCTGAACTCATCAATGAAGTCCTTGAAGTAATGATTGCTCTTGCGAAAGAGGGGATGACAATGGTCGTTGTAACCCATGAGATCGGCTTTGCACAGAAAGTAGCCGACAGGGTGGTTTTTATGGATGACGGAGAGATTATGGAAGTGGGCAGCCCTCCCGATATATTCGTGAACCCCCAGCATCCGAGAACAAAAGATTTTATGAGCAGCGTGTTCCATATTCCCGTCTTTGATGAATCCCACGAGGAGGAGTAATAATTTTTGAATTAGCCTATGATTTCGATTGGGGAATCCCATTCAGGGAGCCCTATCTCTCGATGATGATTACCGGGGCCAGGATAACCCTGATTCTGCTTGCAGCCACAACGATAACCTCCCTCTGCCTTGGTACCATCATTGCAATAATGCGAATATCACAAATGAAGCTTCTCAGAATACTGGGGGCCCTCTATGTCGAAATCTTTCGCAATATCCCCGGCCTGTTCTGGATACTCTTTTTTTATTTCATCTTTCCTGAGCTGCTCCCTTCCCATTGGGGGGACAAGCTGAACTCCATGCATAATTATCCGATTATAGCCGGAATAATGGGGCTTACTGTAGACAACGCGTCCTATGTTTCAGATATTCTTCGAAGCGGCCGGCTGGCAATACCTCACGGCCAGAGAGAAGCCGCAATATCATCGGGCCTTGGCCGGGTCCAGCAATATCTTCACGTACTTCTTCCGCAAATGTTCAGGGCTGCGCTCCCCCCCCTTGGCACCAGGATGGTCCACAACTTCAAGAACACATCCCTGTGCATGGCAATTACCGCCCCCGAAATTACCTGGGCCACACAGCAGATAGAATCTCTCACATTTCGGGGGATTGAAGCCACAGCCATTGCAACTTTATTTTATATCATTCTCGCGGGAGTGATGATCGCGTTCATTATTCTCCTTGAAAAAATAATGAAAATAGACATATCAAGCATAAGTCATACGAAGGTTTCATAGGATTATGGACCTGATTGAGCAGTTTGCAAATATCAATTTCTACCTGTTCGGCTCCTACCCCAAGGGAGATATAGGCGGTCTGCTGCTGAATATCATAATGGCTTTTCTCGCGATTTCACTGAGCTTTGTATTCGGCGCATTACTGGGATACAGCCGACTGTCCTGCAGGCCCTATGTGAAATTCCCGTGTATTGCCTATATAGAAATCATTCGTTCCACTCCCTTAATTATGCTTATTTTCTGGTTTTACTTTTTTCTTCCCTATATGTTTGGTGGAAACATCACCGTATTCTGGAGCGCTGTGATCTCCCTGTGCGCCTATGCCGCAGCGTACCAGGCAGAAATCGTCAGGGCAGGCATCCTGGCGGTACCCAAAGGACAGCTTGAGGCTGCGCTGTCCACCGGCATGTCACGATACCGTTCCATGAGACACGTAATTCTTCCCCAGGCCTTTAAAATGATGGTCCCTTCGTTCGTAAGTTTTTTTGTTTCACTTTTCAAGGACACGTCCATAACCTACATTATAGGAGTTATTGAATTAACACAGACGGGAATAATTATAAGTCAGCGGAATCCGGACAAAATGTATGCCGCGTACCTGAGCATGGCAATTGGATTCTGGGTCGTCTGTTTTTCCATGTCCCATCTGGCACGAATGTTAGAAAAGAAGATCGGGGTATTTGACCTTGAGTCCATCAGGCCCGAAGCCTGCAGAGATGAATTCATGCTCCTTCCGAAGAAGAAAAAAATGGGTGAGGGGCTTGAGGAAAACCCTGCCTGTTTCACTGCAGAAGATAAATAGAGCTTAAAAGAATAGTTTGCCCCTTCGATCATCACAGAATTGCAGATTCCCTCGAAGGAATATTGGTAATCAGGCGGTCAGCTTTCAGCAGTCAGCAATCAGTAAAACTACCATTGTGTCACGAAAAGGTTTCTCCTGATCGCTCTTTTCATGATTTTTTATTACTTCTAAAAATGATTCTGTTAGCTGAAAGCTTATCGCTGACAGCTATCAACTTAATACCCTATTAATGCCTCGAGACAGGACATAAAATCAGGGGACCCTGATCTCTGGCAATAGAAAGAAATACTGAAAAGAAAAACAACGATTGATACGATCAGGAGTATCAGTGGAACTTTCAACCCTTTTTCAGATCGCGAATATTCCCCTTCAATTCCTGTTCCGACCCGCTGCGGGGCGCTCTTCACATCTCGTGCATCGTCTGCTTCAATTCCTTTTCTGTCTGCACTCAGCGATTGAGTTGACCCGATAATAGCGGTGTCCGGTTTTCCGGCTGAATCTCCATTCCCCGGAATTGAAGGCTTTTCCTTCTTCTCACCCTTATTGATGGCAATCTTATAAAAAAAGATCTCTTTCTGCAGGCCCGTTCCCTGAGCAGCCTCATAGACATCATCTACATCTACGGCTATTTTCTGTCGTTCAAAGGCCGCGTTCAGCGATCTGTCACATAATGAATTTATCAACCGCGGGGTACTTCCCGCGCCAAAGGCCTTAAATATGGCTTCCCATCCCGTATCCGCGAGCAGGGATGGTTGACCCCCCGCTTTCTGAATCCGGTGCGACACATATTTTCGAATCCTTTCAGGGTCCATTTTCCCCAGCACTTCAAGTGTAGCAATCCGCTGCTTGAAAGGCTCCATCTCGGGCCGGTTGATTTTTTCCATAAACTCCTCCTGCCCGAGGAGAAGGATCTGAATAAGTTTCGTGGCACCTTCTTCAAGATTGTTCAGCATACGGATGCCGTTCAGCACATCATCTGTCATAAGGTGTGATTCATCTATTATGAGGAGGCATTTGTTCCCTGAAACAGAGATCTTCACGAGTTCGTCCTTAATATCTCTTAAGACAAAAACTCTTTCCATGTTTGAAGGTGTGAGGCCGAGTTCCTCCGAAATGTACAGAAAAAGATCCATGCTGCTTCCCGGAGGCTCAGCCATCCATATCTGTTTTATGTTATCAGCAAAATCAAATTCTACAATATGGCTGAGGGTTGTTTTTCCTGACCCGATAGGTCCGGTCACGACAGTCAGCCCCCGGCCGGCCTTGAGAGACTCTTTTATCCTGTTGTGGACCCTGGCATAATCACCCTCGTCAAAAAAGAATGCCGGGTCAGGCACGTTTTCAAAGGGCAGTTTTTTCAGGCCAAAGTGTTTCGTATACATGGTTGCTAAAGCTCCTTGTCTTCCGGGACAAGCTTGATTTCAATCCTTCGGTTTTTCGCCCTTCCCTCGCGCGTCTCGTTCGAAACGATCGGACGGGTGTCACCATACCCGATCACTGATACTCGATCGGGGACTATCCCCTGTTCTGTAAAAATACGGGCAACAGCCTTTGCCCTGAGAAATGATAAATCCATATTATCTTTGAACTGCGTGTCGGCAGTTGGGCTGACTGGTATGTTGTCGGTATGCCCCTCAATTATTATTCGGGAATCAGGAGACGCCTTTAGATCAGGCACCAGCCGTTCAACATCGAACAACATATCTTCGTTGATGGAAATCTGTGCCGACCGAAATGTCCCGGCACCTAATACCGCCAGGACTCTTGTTTCTCTGTCAGATGTTTTTTCTTCAACTTTTTCCAGTATGTCTTCATTTTTCTTTGATAACTCATTCTCTAAACTGGCAATTGTGGCCTGCAGTTCCCTGACTTCGGTCCGGTTCGCTTCCTGCTCCCTGCCGAGTTGGCTTAAGACTTCTTCTGACCGGGGAGACACATTATTTAATTCCTCTGTTCCACGTTTATTCTGATAGCCCTCATCTCCGGACGGTATTCCCAGCGCCATGAATGTAATGAAAGCGGACAACGCAAAAAATACAATGGAAAGGGAAATAATTAATTTACGCATAATAGCTTCATCGGACAAACCAAAGTTTTCCTTAAGGGTATCTTAAAGGATTTAATTCTACATTTCAACAGGTTAAGAATGCAAATCAATACATATTTCATTATAACGCCGATACGACAAGGATTCCTGCACAACGCATATATCACCAGTCTTCAATGAATTACACGGGGGTTGACAAGATCCTGCCGAGTTAAATAGGATTATGCCAGCAAAGGCTGCCGAGGAATGAGAATAATTCGCAGCATACTCGAGGCTGGCACAACATCATGACAGTGAAATACATGAGAACGCCCATTGTCCAGTCACACTGAGACAGCGTGGGGATGAATAGAGCTAAATCAGTAACTAATTAAATTATAGCAATAAAATGGTGGGCTGTCGCGGATTCGAACCACGGACACGAGGATTTTCAGTCCTCTGCTCTACCGACTGAGCTAACAGCCCATGCAGGAAATCATAACCCATATATTTTTTCAAAGTCAAGAATATGGAAACTTTCCGCTGAAATTCAGATAAGAATCATCAATGAGACAGAGAACGTCTATGGTAAAAAAAGCAGATATTGTTATGTCAGCAGCATCGGGGAGCCTGCTTGTTCTCGGATTTCCTGTGTTTAATGCATACTTCATTGCCTGGATTGCCATTGCCCCTCTCTTGATCGCCCTTCGCGGAAAAAGCCTGAAATCGTCTTTCCGTCTCGGGGGATTGACAGGCATCATCTACTTTATCGGAACAATTTACTGGGTTTATCATTCCATGTATTACTATGGAGGATTGCCGCTGCCTTTGAGCATCCTGCTTATGATACTGCTCAGCATTTCCCAGGCACTGTACATAGCCGGATTTTCAATGC
>CALZGI010000277.1 GCA_945786855.1 Thermodesulfovibrionia bacterium
ACTGTTTTCCGCCTGTTTCAATTATTGCGTACATAAAACCTCCACCTCTCTTAAATAGACATCTTTTTTAACATATATTTGCAGTTAAAGTCAATTTCACCGAAAGTGCGGTGATGGAGCCAAGAAGTACGGCCAATAAGCATTCTGGCAGGGATTTGATTATACTATGACCATGAACAGCAATGGACGGAAATTGGTCCTTTTTGATATTGACGGTACGCTGATAAGCGCCGGAGGGGCAGGAACACGGTCGATGAACCGTGCCTTTCATTCTCTTTTCGGTATCAGGGATGCTTTTGAAGGGATATCCATGGCCGGGAAAACGGACCCGCAAATTATGAAAGAGGGGTTGAAACTGCACGGATTTCCCCATATGGATGGAAATGTTGAGAAAATGAAGGAAATGTACCTGAAGTTTCTGCGTAGTGAAATAGAGAATCCTCGCCGGAGCTTAAAACCAGGAATACACGAGGCCCTTGTCCGGTTTCAATCAATGGGAATAATGCTGGGTCTTCTTACGGGCAATCTTAAAAAAGGGGCAGAAATTAAACTCACCCCCTTTGGCATTTATGATTTCTTCCTTGAAGGGGCCTTCGGCAGTGACGATGCAGACCGGGACAACCTTCTGCCTATTGCTCTCGACAAATTCAGGCAGAAGGGATATGATTTTTCTTCCAGTCACTGCATTGTGATCGGAGATACTCCACGGGATGTACAGTGTGCCAAGGTCCACGGAGCACAGTGTATTGCTGTGGCCACAGGACCATATACAAGAGATGACCTGCTCCAGACAGAAGCCGATATTGTACTTGATTCACTCGCAGAGACTGAAGGGTATGCGGATTTCGTGCTATCCTCTTGAGAGAGATGCCTCAAGGCAGTGAATTCCCTGGATATAAAGGCTAATGAAGGTATAGGTGCGTTCCCCTTCCCTGCACTGCGGTGATGATTCCTGTCGTCCTAAAGTATTTCCCCTGTGTATCCGTTTATTGAATATGGTACACGATGAAATTCAGGTTTATTATAAAAAACAGTCCGGGCGGTGAATCCGTTCTGGCCTTAATTTCCGTGATTAGCGGAATGTACGATGAATTACACTCACGGCTGGACGGGTTATTCTGCAAGTTAGCAGATTCAGCGGCTTGCCAGTTTTTCATTGAACACAAAAGGCGTATTGCGATGTGCCTGTATATGGCATGGTTGATTTGCTGCGGATACTGGATCTATGAGCTGGTGATCATTGACGTGGAGCCGAAAAAAAACCTCGGGCTTGTTTTGAATGACTCCAGAGATGCACTGGTAATTCTGTTTTTTGGAATACTGGGTCTTGTTTTTTTGTTCTTTGTTGCCCTGTTCATAATAAAACTGGTCTACAACCTTTTTCATGACGGTTTAGAGTCAGCATTTCCATCGCAATGGCATTCAATAGTAAAACCCACAGCCTACATGGTCCTCATGTACTTTGCCTTTTCTTACACAGGAACGATCAAAATGGCCGGGTTAACTGCATACAATCAGGTTGTTGAAATCGTTCACACATCAAAAAATCAGAACCTCGTGATAAAGAAGGAGCTTCCTGAAGATATTGAAAAGAAAGTAAACGCTCTTTTTGACTTTCTGGAACAGGCTGACAGTGAAGAATAAAGATTACTGTCTGCGGTAGTTATGGTCCTTACAGAGGGTATCCCAGCCTTTCAGGAGCGGCCGCTGCAGCATACAGTGAAAATATAAAGCACCCTGCCGATATCTATATGATCAAAGCCTGACCAGTTGGGGCTGAGGCCTGGGTTCGCCATAATTACCGCAGATCAAAATTTGAAATCATGGCATAAAAATTTCTTACTGGACTCCGGCGTGCCTGTTCTATATACTTTTCTTGTCTGCTGATCCGCGGTACATAATTGGCCAATTTCTTCAATATAATCAGGATGGTTCCGGTTTATTGCCGATTCCGTTCAGTCACCCATGGTAACACGAACCGTCCGGTCCAGCCCGGCAATGCGCGCCCAATATTGAAGTAATCTTCAACGATTATTCTTCCTGCTTATGTCTCCTGGATGAAAAAGAACCCCCTTCCTTTCCGGATGGGGGGCTTTTTTGCTTCACAACTTTTGCACTATTGGACTTTTGCACTTTTTTCTGCTGGATCAGATTCTGTCTTTGTTTTATAATTCCATTTGGAATAGGGTGACCTGCCGACAATTGAGAACAAAGGGAGAGTGATATGAAAGATGACCTGATTGAACAGTACAGATATTTTCTCAAAGATTCAGTCCGTCTCACTATTGATTTTTCAGCGACTGACCAAAGCAGGCGACTCACTCCTCCGCCCCTCGAGAAACCATTCGAGCCCGAAAGCACGCGTATTGATCTTGTCACCAGAGAAAACTTTCCCGCAATGAATAATATTGATCTGGTTTCTGCTGTTGAACAACGAAAAAGCCACAGGATTTTCAGAAATAAATCAATAACTCTGGAGGAGTTGTCCTTTCTTCTCTGGGCTACACAGGGCATTCGAAGGACAGTGGACGGGGCAACTGCATATCGTACGGTCCCTTCTGCCGGGTGCCGGCATGCCATTGAGACGTATCTGTGTGTACAGAATGTCTCCGGGCTCGAGACAGGGATCTATCGTTATCTGCCTGTAGAGCACCAGCTGCTTCTTGTCTATGAAGATGAACAACTTTCAGAGAAAGTTATACATGCCGCCCTCGGCCAGCCCTTTGCCGGGAAAGCGGCCGTCACCTTTATCTGGACTGCCATCCCCTATCGTATGGAGTGGCGCTATGACATTGCCGCCCATAAAGTGATTCTGCTCGATGCCGGACATGTCTGCCAGAACCTTTATCTTGCCTGTGAAGCCATCGGTTCAGGGACCTGCGCTGTCGCTGCTTATCATCAGGATTTGATGGACCGGCTTGTGCAGGTGGACGGCGAGGAGGAGTTTGTCATTTACCTGGCGCCGGTGGGGAAGGTGTAATTTTTCACACATTAAACTTGAAATTGATAATGTCCCCGTCTTTGACCTCATAGGTCTTGCCCTCGAGCCGCGCAAGTCCTTTTTCTTTCACAGCCACCATATTTTCGCCTGAAGAAACGAAATCATCATAGCTGACCGTTTCTGCCCGGATAAAGCCGCGTGCAATATCTGAATGGATTTTCCCCGCAGCCTGCTGGGCTGCAGTCCCTTCTTTAATTGTCCATGCCCTGACTTCATCTTCGCCGACGGTGAAAAATGAGAGAAGTCCGAGGGCATCATAGGAGACGTGGCAGAGTTTGTTCATGGCAGGCTCGTCAATCCCCAGGTCATCAAGAAATGCCCTTGCCTCATCGTCGGGGAGCTGGGCTATCTCCATTTCAATCTTTCCGCATAATGTCACTACCTGTGGAACAGCCCCGCTTCCAGTGCTCCTGAAGTACGTCTCTATTTTCTGCTGATACCCCTTTGCCTTTTCAGAATTGATATCATTCTCGTCAATGTTGAGAACAATTATCTCGGGCATTGTAGAGAGAAACTGATAGGGAAGCATGAGTCTCTTTTCTTCATCATTAAATTCAATGTCTCGAAGGGAGGCCTCTTCTTCAAGGGCTTTTTTGCATTTCAGGAGGAGCTTTTTGTCTGCCTCATCCTGCTTCTTTCCTCTCTTTTCCTGGTCCTCTATTTTTTCAATCCTTTTTTCGACAAGTTCCAGGTCGCCGAGGATAAGTTCTGCCTCAAAGGACGTTACATCTCTGACAGGATTCATGCTCCCGAGGGGATGCATGATTGACTCATCCTCAAAGGCACGCACAACATGAACAACAGCATCGGCGTCTTTTATGAGATTGAACACTTTTCCGTTCTGAGAAACATCTCCGCCTGCAGCCGCGGAGGTTATGCCGAGAAAGTCAATATATTCAACCGTTGCATAGCTTGTCTTTTTCGGATTATAGACTGCAGAAAGGTTGTCGATTCGCGTATCGGGAATCTTTACGATACCGGGATGGGGTTCTACCTCTGACGATATGGAAGTAGGGTATGCCGTTATTTCGAGCTCAAGGCCGGTGAGCGCGTTGAAGACGGTTGTTTTACCTGCATTTGAAAATCCTGTAATTATAAGTTTCATTTTACAACGGTTATCCTTTCACAATTACGTAGGGGCGAACGGCCGTTCGCCCCTACATAAAGTGCAATTAAATTTAAAAATGCCTTATTAAATGTCCTTAAATGACTGATACGCTGCCCGTGCGGTCTTATTTATGTCAGCCTGTGAATGCGCAAGGGATATGAATCCTGCCTCATACCCCGATGGTGCAAGGTTGACGCCTTTTTCGAGCATGCTCCTGAAGAACCTGGCGAATGCCGCCATGTCTGTCTTTGACGCATCTGTAAAATTATGGACTTCTTTGTCGGTGAAGTATGTGCAGAACATGGTGCCTGCCCTGTAGAACTTTGTTTTGACACCTGCCCGTGCCGCCGCTTTTTTCATTGCCTCTTCAAGGGCCTCTGACTTGGCCATCAGTTTTTTGTACGTTTCCGGTCTTGAAAGGATTTTCAATGTCTCTATTCCCGCAGTCATCGCAAGGGGGTTCCCCGAAAGAGTCCCCGCCTGATAAACCGGTCCGTCCGGGGCAATCCTGCTCATGATTTCCCTGTTCCCGCCGTATGCGCCGACAGGAAGCCCTCCACCGATGACCTTCCCGAGGCAGGTCATGTCAGGCTTTATCTTAAATACCTTCTGTGCTCCGCCGTAGGACACCCTGAACCCCGTCATGACTTCATCGAAAATCAGAACAATACCGTATTTCTTCGTAATTTTTCTCAACCCTTCAAGGTATCCCGGCATTGGAAGGATACAGCCGCTGTTTCCCACGACGGGCTCTATGATTACACAGGCAATGTTCTTCCCTGTTTTGTCGCAGATTTTTCTGAATGCCTTAAGGTCGTTAAAGGGGAGAGTGATTGTGTTCCGTGCATAATCTCTGGGAACTCCCGGGCTGGTCGGCACTCCGAAGGTTGCAGCACCGGAACCCGCCTTGACAAGAAGGCCGTCTGCATGACCATGATAACAGCCTTCAAATTTCACAATCCTGTCCCTTCCGGTAAAGCCTCGTGCAGCCCTGATGGCGCTCATAGTGGCCTCAGTACCGGAGTTAACCATCCTCATAATCTCCATTGATGGATAAGCCTTCCGCACCATGCCGGCAAGCTCGACCTCAAGGGGCGTCGGAGCTCCGAAGCTTGTCCCCTTTTCAGCAGCCTTTTTCAATGCATTCACGATCCTGGGATGAGAATGACCAAGGATCATCGGACCCCATGAGAGGACATAATCTATATATTCGTTGCGGTCTACATCATAAATCTTTGAACCCTTTGCAGAGCTGATAAATAAAGGGGTTCCTCCAACTGATTTGAAGGCCCGCACAGGGCTGTTCACTCCGCCGGGGATTATACGTTTTGCCTTCCTGAATAATTCTTTTGATTTTTTTAATTTCAGCGCCATTGTCAACTCCTGTACATTGAGTAATTGCAGTTTAGAAACGAGCATCTTATTAAACAATAATGTCGGGACGGTTGTCAAAAAATATGCGAGGCAAGGGGCATGAGGCTAGGGGCTATAGGATACAAAAAAAAGAGTTGCCGGGCCATAGGTCGTGGAGTATAATCTCTGTTCCTATCGCCTATTGCCTCTCGCCAGTTCTTTTATCCTTCGAATCCTCTCCAGCACCGGCGGATGGGAATAATGAAACAGTGAATAAAGCGGATGAGGATGGAGATTTGAGAGGTTGTCTTTTGAGAGTTTTACAAGGGCACTTATCATGCTTTCAGAATTACCCGTCAAATCATATGAATATTTATCAGCCTCGTTTTCATGTTTTCTGGAGAAGTAATGAGAAATGGGGCTGAATGGTACGGAAATTATTGAGCCGATAAAACCGAGCAGAACAACTTTTGCGAAAAAAGAGCTTTTATCAATATTGAAAATTTCTATCAGAAACTCGCTCTGCAGCAGCTGATAGGCTGCATAAAGCAGAATGAATGCAATAACTTCAGTCGCAACGAGATGTTTGAACAAATGCTTCTTTTTCCAATGCCCGGCTTCATGTGCAAGGACTGCCAATATTTCCTCTTTGTCCATTTTTTCCAGCAGCGTGTCATAGAGGACTATTCTTTTTACTTTTCCTATGCCGGTAAAATAGGCATTGGTATGCTTAGTTCTTTTTGAAGCATCTACCTTAAAAACCCTGCTTACCTTAAGACCGACTTTTTCCATGAGCAGTTGAATTCCGTTTTCCAGCTCTTTGTCATCAATAGGGGAGAACTTGTGAAATAACGGCTCTATTACATAGGGGGAAATGTACATCATGAAAATCCCGAAGACGAGAAAAAAACACCATACCCAGAGCCACCATAGGTCCGGGCTTTTCTGAATCAGAAAAAGTGCCACCGAAATAAGCAGACTCATAAGGATAGTTGAGATAATGAGGGACTTCATCGTATCGCTTATCCATAACTTTGGAGTCATGGTATTAAAGCCATATTTGTTCTCAATCTTAAACGTGCTGTAAAGACTGAAGGGGATGGAGATGATTGTTTCGCCGTATGTAATGAGCAGAAAAAAGACTAATCCGGAGAAGATAAAAGAAAGGTTGAGAGACACAATCCAGGAGTTGTAGATATTCAGGAGTATAAATAGGAAAAAGAGAAATATAACGTTATTAAAGACTGAAGATATAAAACTGAAATTTGTATTTTCAACATTGTAATCACGGGTTTTGCTGAGGAGGTTCTGATCTATGTGTCCTTCAAACTCTGGCGGAATAACGGTGCCGTGTTTCTTCAGGTGCGAAAGATTCAGGAAGTCCAGCCAGTAGCCGAATGCTATAACCACAAAAAAAGCACTAAAAACTGCAATCAGATATCCATTCATAGCGTGTTATCTAAACGACGTAGGGCAAGGCATGCCTTGCCCCTGCATTTTAAATATGAAATCAGAAACGACGCGACATACAGGGCATCGGAAAAAATAAGCAGATCATATCTGTAGGGTTCCGGAATCTGTCCGTGCAGTGTAGCATCAATGTCATACATGAACGTATAAAGTATAATAATTGTCCCGGCCAATGCAAGGATGAAAGATATGAAACGGGGCTTGAATCCACCACCTTTTTGGAAAGAATGTGCCATAAGGAGACCAAAGAGCATCATCAGGAGGGCCACAGAAGCAGGTGCTATGACAGGCCCTATCCAGGGAAGGGGAATGAGGAATAAAACATCCCACTCGAACAGTGATGCCGGCCAGTCTATCAGCACTTTCAGCCATATATAATAAAATATGTCCCAGACTCCAAAGCAGAGTATGAAATATGCAAACCGCTCCCACAGCTTTTTTCCGGCAATGCATGCAACGGCAAGGAGCATGATAATTGTCGCTCCTTCGCGGAGGATTTCAATGAAAATTTTATAATCTGCCATTGCAGGCAGCGGAAATGAGAAACCTTCGGGATAGTATAGAGCGCGGAGGTAGACAACAATAGCTGATTCGGAGAATGCCATTGCAGCGCTGAAAATCACAAGCCACGCTATTTTTGATATGGAGTACATCGTTACAGCTGCAGCTTAAACAGTGAGTCCGGGTTCACGGAAGTACCGTCAAGCTTAATGCTTAAGTGAAGATGGGGCCCCGTGGCCCTGCCGGAACTTCCTACGAACGCAACAATCTGCCCCTTCTCAACTTTGTTCCCATGGGCGACATTGAATCCGGACAAATGCATGTAGACAGAGTATAATCCCATCCCGTGATCGACAACGAGGGTATTGCCGCCGTAAAAAAGGTCTGCTGAAAGAACTACCGTGCCCTCATTTACTGCCTTCACAGGCGTTCCTGTTTTTCCCCGAAAATCCATGCCCCGGTGAACACTCGTTTTCTTCTCATTCATAATGCGTTTGACGCCGAATTCCGTTGAGACCTCGGTGTCCAGCGGCACCACAAACTGCCCCTGCCACGCACGGTCAGTTTTTTTCTTCCAGATGTTTTTTTGGAGAATGTATTCCTTCTCCACTCGTTTCTGACTTTCGGGACTTAAGGTTACCTTCCCCTTCGGCAGGGTAAGCTTTATTGATTTGAATGCATAGGGCTTTACGGTCACGGATGCAGACTGTTTATTTTCCTGATCATGCACTGAAATAGTATATTTTCCTGGCCGGGTGTTCACGTCAACGGGGACCAGGGCAATAAGTTCATCCGTTCCAGAGCGGGAAAAAAGGATATTTTTTTTGAGAAATTCCGCTTCGACGGTTTCAGGGTGCCCGCTCTGTATGGTCAGAAGAAAGATATCCCCGGGACGGATTTCCTCTGGTGTCACCCGGAATTCAAAAGCATATGAACCCGTGCACCAGAGGAGGAGAAAAAAAATGCTGAAGACTGATCTGTACATAAATACGGTTTTCAAGATGATTTATTATAGCAGAAACTACCCCGCTTCCAATCGTATGTCTTTTTCTATCAGTTTATTATTTGATTTTTAAAATATTTTTCCGTACCTTATATAATGAAAACCAGAAAGGCCGGGTAATATAATGCTTGATATCAGGTTTGTAAGAGAGAATACTGAAGCAGTAATCGATGCCCTGAAAAAAAGAGGGGAAAGCACGGAGATCCTTGATAAATTCCTCCTCATTGAAAATGAGAGGAGGGATGTGCTCAAAGCGGTTGAAGATCAGAGGCAGATAAGAAACAAGGTGACAAAAGAAATAGGGCACCTGAAAAAGCAGGGGAAAGACGCGTCCCACGTGATGAAGGAAGCGAAGAAAATATCGGATCTGATTACTGAGAGAGAAGAGGTCCTGCGGGAACTTGATGACAGGGCCATGCAGGAAATTCTCCTGATCCCCAACATGCCTGATGAATCAGTTGCGGTAGGAAAAGATGAAACTGAAAACCTGGAAGTTCGGTCATGGGGAACCATGCCGGAGTTTTCATTTGAACCGCTCAATCACTGGGATATAGGTGAAGGCCTTGGGATCCTTGATTTTGAGAGGGCCGGCAAGGTTGCAGGATCAAGGTTTGTTATTACAAAGGGCTCCGGTGCAAAGCTCGAGAGGGCCCTCATGAACTTCATGCTGAATCTGCACACGAAAGAGCACGGTTATACAGAAATCTTTCCGCCTATCCTCGTAAACAAAGAGTCAATGACAGGGACAGGACAGCTCCCGAAATTTGAAGAAGACCTGTTCAAGGAAAACTCGAAAGGGTTCTATTTGATACCTACTGCCGAAGTGCCGGTGACGAATATTCACCGTGCAGAAATCCTCAGTGAAGATGATCTGCCGATCTATTATACGGCGTATACCCCCTGTTTCAGGAAGGAGGCAGGGTCCCACGGAAAAGATACGCGGGGCATGATCCGTCAGCATCAGTTCAACAAGGTTGAGCTGGTTAAATTCGTAAAGCCAGAAGATTCCTATAGTGAGCTGGAAATGCTCACAGTGAATGCCGAGGAAGTGTTGAAAAGGCTTGGCCTGCATTATCGCGTGGTTTCTCTCTGTACCGGCGATATCGGGTTTTCAGCTGCAAAAACATATGACCTTGAAGTCTGGTTTCCTGCGCAGAAGAAGTTCAGGGAAATTTCATCGTGTTCAAACTTTATAGATTTTCAGGCACGGAGGGCAGGCATCAGGTTCAAGCGTCAGGGGAAAAAAGGTACGGAGTTTGTTCATACCCTCAACGGCTCAGGGCTTGCAATCGGCCGAACCATGGCGGCGATTCTCGAAAACTTTCAACAGGAAGACGGTTCTGTTATAATACCGGAAGCACTGCAGCACTTTATGGGAACGGATAAAATATCGAAAGATTAGGCGAGAGGCACGGGGCTAGAGGCGATAGGAAACAGATTGATCCTCTTGCCTCTGGCCCATTGCCCATAGCCTGCATTTATATGGAGGAGTGGCCGAGTGGTCGAAGGCGACGGTCTTGAAAACCGTAGACCGAAAGGTCCGTGGGTTCGAATCCTACCTCCTCCGCCATTTCCCGCTGCTAAGCCGGGATCAACACAATTTCTGCGGTAACCCGACTCTCCTTTCCTTACATAGAATTTATATTTGTTCACTATATCAACACCCGGTTTTCCCGGACAATCTGTGTCGTTACATCAATTGGTCGGTACGGTCACGATTGGCGCCGCCTGTGTGCCTCCCGTCTCGGTGAGAGAGAATAAAAACATCAGGAACGTGAACATGCGCTTTGAGGGATAGTCACGGTCGTCGATCCAGAATCAGCGGTCACGGTAACGCACGGCAGTGTAGGCATCACCGGGCTTTGAAGTACTGTTTGCCACGCGGATCAGCGGCGGGAAATCCCCTTCCCCATCATTGTCCTCCGAGGCATAGACGCGTCCCTCAGCAACATCAGAAGGAGGCACATCAATAAAGGATGCGAAATCGACCATGATCTGGAGCATGGAGCGGCTCAGGATGGCGATCTCTCTGTCATCAGCGGCGAATGATCCATAGGCGACCCTGAATTCACGGGCATCGGCGTTCAGACCGAGAAGCTCCTGTGCCTTTTTCAGTTCATTGGCAATGGACTCATCAGTAACCGGCCGGAAAAACATCACGATCGCTTTCCTGTCACCCTCCGGCTTGACCCGCATTCCCAGTCCCCCTGCAAGCTGAATCATTCGCAGTGATGTGATTAAATCTTTAAACCGATGATCAGCAGCCCGTCCTGTCATGGAGCCTCCAAACTGGTTTTCGATCCCGTTGATAGTGTGCACAGTAACTCTGATGACATAGTCCGCGGGATACCCGCTCTGAAGCAGGAACAGGATGCCCGGAACCGGAATTGGTGTCATCAGGCTTTTCGTGAATTTTTCTCCCATAAGAGGTGAATAGGTGATTGTCGGTCTGTCTGTGTATTTCCCGCTACCTGCCACATTCTGGCTGTTGCTCAGAGGCGACTCTGCCCACGAAGCGCCAAGCTCGATCTGGCCTTCTACCGCATACTGATTAATGACCGACGTTACATCCATAAATACCGGGGCATCGGCGTAACGGGTCTTGAGGAGGTTCAGGAGTGTTTGCTGTTTCCATGATTCCGAGATTGCGGAGACATAATCGAAGCGATCCCGTGCCACTGTTGGCGGACCGACGCCGGCACACCCTGAAATCAGGCAGGAAGCAAGGATCATGATCACGATTGCGGTGCCCATTGCCCAGCTTCTTTGAGAATCTTCGTTAGGTTTTGTCATTGTCTTTCTCTTTCCATCAGTAAATGCCTGATAGGTTAAATAAAATTTAATTAAGATGCACGAAAATAATTTTATGTTCATCTAATTGTTTCAAATATTCTTGCTGGTTTCTATTACATTTTTTATAAGGACAATAATCATTTTCAAAAATTAGAGCGTCAACCTCGCCCTCAGGCCGAATATCCAGATCTCATCGTCATCAGGATTGAGCGCCGGATCGATAATCAGCTGTATGTCAGGAGTAATCGCCAGGTTCTGGGCAATCTGCACCCGGTAAAATAGCTCAGCAGTCCACTGCTCATCAAGCCCTGCAGCAGAAGGTTTTCCCCACCCCAGACCAAAACCGAGCAGGTCCCGCTGCTCGGCAAAGTAGCGACCGATACCGACACTGACCATCCCTTCCAGCAGCGCGGCTTCATCATCAGAGAAGCCAGCCCGAAAGAAAGGCATCCACTGATCGTTGATGAACTTCGTAGCCGAAAATGCCAGACCCCAGTCGTCAGGCGTCTGTGCCTGCTCGCGCTCATCGACATGCCAGAAGGTGAGGTGGATATTGTCAAAGTACCTCCGCTCAAAGGAAGAGACCCAGCCGAATTCAACCTGCGTGAAGTATTCACTGTCGTCAAAGAAGGTGTCGAACCCTTCATCAGTAGGATCACCGTTTGCGTCGCTCAGGCCGCCAACAAAGTATATGTTATCCGTTGCCATCACCCCGAATGCCGCACCAAGACCCTGATTGGGTGACGCGATCGTCGGGTTCGTTGAGAACATAAGGTTTGTGAATGCAGTCAGCGGGTTGATCATCCCGTAAATGTCGAGGTAGTCCGTGGGATCCACCTTGCCGGCAATAAAGGAGAGACGGCCATCGCGGAACTTCTGCTGCCAGTAGAGGTTTGTCACTCCCCAGCTGTCGTTGACGAAGGTATTAAACTGTGTTCCCGTCAGTCCCAGATAACCGGCCTCAAAGCCAAGGTCTTGTGGTTCAGCATCAGTACCTATGCGATGGCGGTGCTCCACCTTGAATACGAGACTTCCCGTATTGCCGGATTCCCGGCCAAGCAGTGTCCAGGAGCCGTAGAATCTGAACAGTCCGCTCGCGGCCTCGTCTTCGCCGAGGCTCTTGCTCACTGTCTGGTAGAGCGCCTGGTAGTCCATGGCAAGACTGAGCCCCACGTCTTTGTTGATCCTCCCTTTCTGGACGAACCACGGCTTCAGGGCCGCATCAATTGCCGGGAACCGCAATATTGGCGTCTTGACCTTGTCTGCTTCCTCGAGATCAGTCCCAACGCTGCCAGGCCCTCCGAACTGTGGGACATCTTCATAGCCTGATTTGTAATTTGACTCCTGTCTGGAATCCTGGGCCCACGTTGTGTGTGCAACTCCAAGGATTGACAATAATGTAATTGACAGGAGGGTAAGCATTATACATTTGCAAAGCAATTGCATTCGTTTCATTATCACTATGTACTCCACTTTTAATTCAATTATTTTACAAAAGAGTTCTTGATAACAGGTGTTACCTTGAGCTTTACCAGCCAGTCCGGTCCAAAGCTGTCTGGCTGCTCGAGGTAGTTATGAACCTCCAGCGCAAGCTTGAGAGGGGTATTTCCAACCTTTGTTGTTTTGGCTATACCTACTCCAACAGGGATTGACCAGTCATTGTCGCTGTCAGCCTCCCAGTCATAGCTGATCGTTGGACCGGCTGCGAGCTGCCAGCCGTTACCAAGGCCCAATGCATAGAAGTACTGCAGTGTGGTGACGCTGAAGTTATTATTGGACCCGCCCACATCCCAGTTATGGGTAATTAAGGTCCCGATTACACCCCACTCTTTGATCAATCCAAGAGCAACTTCAGGACCCAGCCGCCATTGCTCACTTCCCACAGCGTCATCGCTTGCAGTGGGCAGCGATCCAAATATTCCGAACAGGCTCAGAATTCCCGTTTCCTTGTCTGTGCCGCCATAGGCGAGGTCAAATGATATGTCACCAAACTCAACCCCCTCGCTGTCAAAGTCGTTTTTAGCAGGATTGAACACCGGCTGATCGAGCAGTAACGGGAATGCTGGTCTGAAGATAATATTCTTGCCATCGCCCTGCGGAAACGGCAATACAGGCTGGAATATATAGGTCCAGCTCTCCTGGCTGTCGGCCCCCGGCAGGTCCCCTTTGAACGACCGGTATTCCAGATTGTTGCTCAGACTGGCCAGCGCCGTTGTGGGATTGCTCAACTCCCGCGCAACATCATCGGCTGATCTCTCGCCCTGTGCGCAGGCTGTCCTTGGGTGTATGGACAATGAAAGCGACATGATCGCCATCACCATATAAGTAACCATGTAAATACTTTTTTTGCAAATCTTTATCCTCACACCGTTGAGTACTTCAAAACCAAACAGGTTACTTCTCTATTACACAGCGTTTCCCGATTTCGGCACAGAATGCCTGGACACTACTAATGGCCCGCTTTTCCAAAGCCTCTTCCTCCATCCCCTCAGCCTTGAGCTGAAAGTCGACTTCAGTCCTGCCCTCGCTGACCTGCCTCGCCTGCCAGCGGCCCCAGATTTCTACTCCGCTCCCTTCTACCTTTTTCCCCTCAAAGAGCAGTTTCTCTCTATCTTCTTTAATTACCTCGGTCTCCGGGGATTTCCTCATCTGTGTCCTGACGGAAGAGTCAAAAATATCACTTGCATTTCCATCTACCTCCATGGTGAGCTTTACCATGTCCATGTCTCTGATATACATGACAGCAACAGGCACAGCAAGGATACAGCCGGTCATGATAATTATGCACAGGGATGCCGCAACACAGATAGCTATCTTATTTGCCATTGTTTTCTCCTTTCTTTTAATCATAGGGATGACGACAACAGTGCCGAAGCGCCCCGTTTGATATCGCCTGCAACGGGATTTTAAAAGTTACTACAGGTTAATTGTTAGTAAGGCGCACCCGGAGATTCTATAATTCCCTCGTAGCGCATTTCCTTATAGCTGATCGCCTCAGGCGACAGACGCCCGTCAATCTCGTTGCGATAGATGTTGCCATCTTTCATGACGAGATGGATGCTTGGTATTAGCTTGAATTCCGGGTCAGCATCGAACCACTTGTTGGTGCCTCCAAGCACCGTAATGTCTTCCAGGGGGTTGCCGTCGACCAGCAGCAGGTCGGCATAGGCGCCTTCCTCGATAACACCGAGCTTGCCTGCCTTGTATGGATTGCGCGGGCCTGACATGGCCAGCATTTCACCGGCAGTGGATGTCAATTGCTTGAGCACCTCAAAGTTGCTGCCGAATGCCTTGGTCCTCCACCAGAGTTCATATCGGCGGGCACGCTCAGCATCGCTGAATTCACCGACATAGTCGGAGGCAAAAACGACCTTCACCTTATTGTTCAATAGCTTTTTGCCGAAATCACCATAATCCTCCTGCAGCTTGGCGATCATGGGGAGCTTGGATTTCGGCATAAGCGGGTTTTTCGCCAGGTCCGGAGACAGCCCCCACATCTGCGGCACCATGTATCCGCCTTCCTTGGCAATTCGTTTCATGGTTTTTTCGGAAATAAAGAAGCCATGCTCAAAGGTTTTCACACCGGCATCCAGCAGCCTGTTCACAGCCCTGTCGTTAAAGACATGGGCTGCAACATAGGTGTTCCAGTCTGCTGCTGCATCTACGATGGCCTTGAGTTCTTCAAGGGTGTACTGTGACGTATCAATGGGATCAAAGCGCGAAGATCCGCCACCGCCGGCCATTACCTTAATCTGGGTTGCCCCGTTTCTCAGGTTCAAACGTGTAGCAGCAAGAACTTCAGGAACTCCGTCGGCAACATTGCCGATTCCGAAGCGCTCAAAATTCGATAAATCCGCACAGCCCTTAATCGAGAAGCCGGCGTCAGCCCGATCACGAAAATCCCCGTGACCTGAGGTTTGCGAGATAAATCCACCTGACGGGAACAGCCTTGGGCCATGAATAAGGCCGGCATCGATGTTTCTTCTCAAACCGAAGGTAGGCCCCCCCATGTCGCGTACCGTAGTAAAACCATCCAACAGAAACCGTTCCATCACAACCTTGGCACGATAGGAAAGATCGGTGAGATCCATATCCTTTTCTACCGTGTCAAAGTGGGCGTTGATCATCACGTGGGCATGGCCATCGATCATCCCCGGCATAAGTATTCGCCCATCGCCGTCAATAACCGTTACGTCAGGCCCGGCACTGACGGTTGTACCGATCGATTTGATCAGGTTGCCTTCAATGAGCACGTCCTGCTCCATGATCAGCTTGTCACTTTTGCCATCGAAGATATTGACGTTTTTTATCAACACCTGCTTCAACACTTCTTCCTTCTTCTCCTGTGCGACTGCCATGGACGCGACCAGACCTGTGGCCAATACTGCAGTCAACAATAAAGATGTTGAAATTTTCCGTATCATTATTCCCTCCTTTATTACTCGCGTTCCTTTCTTTACATTTGCCTGGAGTGTGACAGGATATCCCGTTTAACAATATGGTTTGATTCAATGGAAATCCCCATGCAGTCACGTCTGTGCACTATGTTGAATCAAACGCCTGGATTCGAATTTTATTGTTTATCGATAAATGATATGCTTCTATTCTACATAAGAAATATGAGTGAAACTTGCCATATCACGCCATCCCTCATCCTGCGTTTTACGACTGCTGATGGGGCACGTGGCATCACAGGTACTGCTGGCGGTAGCTGCGAGGAGAGAGGCCTGTCATACGGCGAAAGGCGCGGCTGAAGTGGGCGACGTCGGAATAGCCGAGTTCGAAGGCAATCACGGTGATACTGAAATTCTTTTTATGTAGCATCTTTCTGGCAAGCTTGAAGCGGGCTTCGTCGATGAGGTGGGTGTAGGTAATCCCCTGCTTCATCAGGTGGCGCTGCAGGGTGCGCGCGCTGACTCCTGCCACTTCTGCTGCCAGGTCGATTGGCAGCGAACGCAAATGAACATGGCTGGCGACAAAAAGTTTCAACGCCTCCAGTGGATCATCCGGCAGATTCTGACTCATTGAATCTGAAGGAATCTTCTCCGCAGACTTAACACGAGTGCCTGCCCTTTTCTGTAACGGTGCGGCAAGCGAAGAGAGGGAGATGCCGATCGCCGTATGGGGTGCTCCGAAGCTGATGCTTATGCCGTCCAGTACATCTGAGCGTTCCAGCCCGCGTTCATCACGGGTCTGCAATCGCAGCCGCGCAGGTTTCCAGCGTGGGCCAAGCGCCGTTCGGATAGTCTGTATCATAAGCATGATGAGATAGAGTTCGACCTGCCTTGA
Source organism: Thermodesulfovibrionia bacterium (assembly GCA_945786855.1). Classification (GTDB taxonomy): domain Bacteria; phylum Nitrospirota; class Thermodesulfovibrionia; order UBA6902; family UBA6902; genus CALZGI01. The sequence continues at coordinate 16,519 of CALZGI010000277.1, forward strand.
CTGATCCGGTGTTCCCTCGATGGTTCCCCGGCAAAACCAGGCAGTATCCATTCCCTTGGCAAGGTAAAAATCGGATCGGGAATACTCGGAACGTGCCTCGCTGCAGAACGTACTGATAGCCTGATAGAGACTTGGGGCAAAAGTCACCCTGCTGCCGAAGTCGCCATGATCATCGATCGGCATGTCACCAGCCTCCAGACCAATATCTGAGAGGTCGGGATCGCGCCCTGCGTCTCCGGCCAGCTTCCAGAGGCTCAAAGCTGAAATCACGCCATCGGGATTCTCCAGAAGGCCTGCAGGTAGAAGTGCTCGTTTAAGATATTGGTCAGCGGGTGCACCCCGATGCTGCAAAGCCCGTATAAAGGCCAAAGCGTATCGTGCTCGTACCAGCGGTATGGAATGCATGAACTGTCTGGCTCCTGAGGTCATCAAAGGTCATAAATGTTAGCGTTTCTTTCATTAGAATACGATTGTATTTGCTAGCTTTTGAGAAGTCCTGAATTTCTTAGGTCAATTATAATTGACTTATGAAATCTTAGCAACGGTTGGAATTGCCGGGCATCTGTTTTTTTGAAGCTACAGGTTCGGTAATGCATCGCATTTTCACTTATTTCTTAATCGGTATATTATTTGACAATATGTTAATATGCACGGTATATTAACATAATGTATAAAAGAACGTTGGATGGTCGACTGCCTAAAAAGAGCTACTTCTTATTTGGTCCCCGTCAAGTCGGAAAAAGCACACTTTTAAAAAAGGATGCTGCAGACTTGACGATCGACCTGCTCGATCCCGAGCTCCAACTTGAATACAACAAAAACCCCAACCTGCTTCGCCAGCAAGTCGCAGAACTGAAGAGTGCTTCTACCATATTTATTGACGAGGTGCAGCGTGTTCCTAAAATCCTTGACATCATCCACTCTCTCATGGAGCAGAAACCGAAGTTGAAATTTATCCTGTGTGGCTCCTCTGCCCGGAAACTTAGACATGGAGCCGCAAACCTGCTTGGAGGCAGAGCATTGTACCGCACCATGCATCCCCTGACGTACGAGGAGCTGTCAACTACATTTAACCTTCAGTGGGTACTTAGCTATGGTTCACTTCCTAAAGTCTGCAGCACCCTCAATCAAAGAAACGCAGAAGAAGCAGAAGATCTCCTGAGGGCGTATGTTATTACATATCTCAGGGAAGAGGTGAAAGCTGAAGCGCTGGTGCGAAACCTCCAGGGGTTTCAGAATTTCCTGGATGTGGCGGCGGCACAATATGCCGAACAAGTGAATTTCTCCGGGATTGCCCGCGACTGTCAAATAGCGCTCTCTACAGTCCGCGAATATTACTCTATCCTGGAAGATACGTTACTGGGATCGTTTCTATACCCTTATTTAAAAAGTCAGCGCAAGCGCATGAGCCATCGGCCAAAATTTTACTTTTTTGACAATGGTGTCACTCGCGCACTTTTAGGAACACTGAAAGATAAACCGAATCGTAATGAACAGGGACGTCTTTATGAGCAATGGATTGTGCAGGAAATTATTCGACAGAACGAATATTACCAGAAAGACTGGAAACTTTCCTTTTGGCGAACGAGCCACGGGGCTGAGGTCGATCTGTTAATCAGCCGTGGCACAAACATTCTCTACGCCATAGAATGTAAGCTCTCGACTTATCTTTCTCCAAGCGATTTATCCGGCTTACGATCATTCCATGAAAGTCATCCAAAAGTTCCCTGTTTGATTGTTGCACCGGTTAAACAACCGCACAAGCTGTCCTTTGCGCGGGTGCTTCATCCTGCTCAATTATTGAAAGAACTGAAGTAACGATACTCTTTTCAAGTCCACCCCAAAGGCGACGTTGATCCTGTCTCCCATATCGACAATGATTGGAAAATCGATTTTGAGATAGGTTCTAGAAAGTTTATTCGCTTATTGTTTTTTCTCTAGCACATAGATGCATGTTACTCGCGCCCGCATGTGCCTTCATCCCTGTGATTATATCAGCGTCAGTTTCTGTTTATAAAGATCAATACATTTTGGCATTGTCTCCGTGATTTAAAGCCAGCGGCTGCGCAGGAACAGCCACGCAACAATGCCTCCGATCGCAGCCAGAAACCGACGGAGCGCGATCACCTGGCGGCGCAGCTCGGCGAGCTCCGTCCGCTGCTCCTGGCCAGGAGCAGCGCGTGGACCAGTCCGTCAATATGTTCGCCGCTCATAGCGCCTCCTCCTTACGTGCAGGCGGCCCGTCCGGTGATCCGGGAGGCGGCCAATTGAGGGTATTGTTGAGCTGATCGTGCATGCTCTTCGGGAATTGAGGGAACGGGAGCATGCCCTTCTCCCGCCAGTCGGCAACCCGCGCCTCGGCCTGATTCACCTCTTCCTGATTGAGCCCTCCGTCCCGACCGAGGTACGTTGTGGAGGATGGGAATGCGAAACTGGTCCCCGAATCCTTCACTGCGTCCATGAAGAGCAGGTAAATGTCCTCGCGGACCTGGAGGAATTCATTCCAGTCCGGGGTGTCTATATAGGCGAAGACCTCCATATCCAATGAGTAAGCGCCGAAACCTACCAGGCGCACACGTGCCGGCTCTTCGGTCACCTTTGGATGGGCCAGCAGGACCTCGCGCAGCCGGGTGAGCAGGAAGCGGAGCTGGTCCGGCGTGGTCTCATAGCGGACCCCTATCATGGTCCAGAGCCGCATCCGGTCACGCTTGGCGAAGTTCTCCAGGGCCATGTTGGAGAACTCGGCGTTTGGGATGGTGACGACTGTCCGGTCCAGGGTCCGCACCCGTGTCGAGCGCAGCCCGATCTCCTCGACGGTGCCCACCTGGTCTCCGTAGCGGAAGAAGTCTCCCACCCGGACAGGATGATCGGCGAAGAGCGTGACACCGCCAAAAAGGTTCTCTATGGTCTTCTGGGCTGCGAGGGCTACGGCGATACCGCCCACGCCAAGGCCGGCCACGGCGGCGGAGATGTTGACGCCAAGGCTGCCCAGAACGCCCAGAACGCCAATCACCACAATCAAAACTTTGGTGAAACTCATGAGGGGTGGTAGAACGGGAAGTAGTCCCAGGCTGCCCCGCCGCAGGGCCCGGGCCCGTAAGGAGATGACCGAAAAGTCGATAAGTCGGAAGGTAATCCACACAGCCAACAGGACCCACAAAATGAGCTCTATCCCGTACAGGAACTTCTGCACGGGAATGTCGAGATCAAGGTAACGTTGGCCCAAAGCGAAGACGAGGATGGTCAGGGCCAGGTATACCGGCTTGCGCAGGAGGTCCACAATCCGCTCGTCAACGGTACTGCCCTTGCGGATGAAAAGGGCGGCGAGATGGCGAATGATGGTGCCTGTCACCAACCGCAGGACGAGCCATGGTGCGATCGCCAGGACGAACAGACCCAGCCACTGCCAGAGCGCCAGACCCAGGAACTGGACCTCGAAGAAAAAAGGCGGCAGCCACGTCTCGATCCAGCCGGGTCCAAACTCTGCATAGAGGTCAGGGATGTGTGCGACGGTTGTGGACGAGATCTTCCAGATGCGGACTTCGTCGTCTTTACGCGGTACGCGCTGGAGCAGTAACGTGACCAGCCCGTCGCGCGTCTCGATATCGCCCAGCCGGTCCTGCCACGCCGGCAGCCCATCGTCAGAGAAGCCTTCGTTGCGGTCGCTCAGGGTAGCGAAGTCCACCCACAGTTGCTGGACCAGCACAGCCCTGAACTGGCGGGCTATCTGCGGCCCGCGTTCCCGTTCTTCGGGCGGGAGCCGCCGCAGGTCCATGTAGTGTGCGGCGCTCTTATAATCCCCCTTACGACAGGCGGCGATGAAACCGTACATGGTTCCCCGGGGCGCGCCGCGATTGAATTTATCGGGAGGGTCCATGGGCTTCGAGAAGTTCTCCACCGAGAGTTTCGCAGGAGCCGGCTCCTGCGGAGGCGCTTCCTGCTCAGTGGCGGCAAAGGCTGAAGCACCCGTTAAACTGATGATGGTGGTCATGACGCATCCCACCAGTATTGATATAAACGTATACTTTGTTATCATCTTTACTCCCCTTTCCATTTATACACTATTTAGCTGTCAGCTATTAGCTATGAGCAGTTAGCGATAAAAAAATAAGAATTTATATTATTACACGCCACACCCAACCGGTAACGTGGCACAATAAGAAAATCCTCTTTTTATACTGCTCCCGCATGTCACTCGTCAGCGCAGGAACACGCTGAACACGATGGCTCCGAAGGCAAGCGGGAACAACAGACGGCATACGCGGTCCATGCGCAAGACTAGTTCTTTACTTTCATGGGAGACCATACAAAACACTGCAGAATAAAGCGCGTGACTCACTCGTTTTATCAGTTCCTTTCTTGTCATCTTTTGAAGATCAAATTTATCCACGACCTGCGGTTTTTATCAGCTTTGTCATTTTTCAGTACTTCAACCGTAAAAGCGGGAGGTGCAGTTCAGTTCCTCCTGCTGCTCTTCTCTTACTTATCGCCCAGATTCAGACCGCGTCACTCCTTGTCCGGTTCTATCCTGCTGATCTTCGAACCCTGCAGCCCGAGACCTGCCATAAGACCCTTCTGATCAAAGAAGAATGCATAGATGTCATCCTTGGCAGTAGTGGTGGTCAGTGATTTGGCAAGCCCGGCGTCTACAACAACCACACTGGGGCCAACACCGATCTCCCATCCCTTGCTCTTTTTGAGATGATCAAGTGCAGCCTGGTTTATAAAGAACAGTGCATAACCAAACTTCTGCACTCCGGCCTGCAGCCCGTATGAAGCTGCTACGGTGTTGTAATAACCAACAGTCTTTCCTTCCTCGCGAAGTGCTCCCTTACCGTATTGCCCGCCCACAATCAAGCCACCCTTGATTATATCGGGAAAGACAAGGATCCCCTTTGCAACTTTGGAGAGCTCCTTTGCCGCAGGAGTACTCGCGTAGAGTTTCAGCAGGGCAGCGTCAACATCCCGATCGATCTCGGCAGCGGTGGCAGCCCCTGCGTGCACAGGGATCATCATAGTGCCAACAACGATAAGAGTACTGAGAATGAGTGCGATGGAAAGCACTTTACGACCACTTAGGGGCAGATATGTCTTCTGATTCATTTTTTTCTCCTTTCGATTAAGAAACTCTTTACACTACGATTGACGAATAGGGAATGACAAATTCGTCACTCGTAAGTCGGAAATTTGCAATTTATATTCTTTTTTATCCTTCGTAATTTGTCAATCATTATTCGATATTGGTTATTCGCTGTTCTTCTTTCCTGACACCCGAAACCCGACACCTGTCTTTAAAACAGATACCTCATATTCCCGCCGATGGAGACAAAGTAGTTTGAATCAAATTCACCCTTGACCCTGACCCCCTGGTTTGTCTGATCAATCTTGCCGTCGCCCAGCCAGACGTAGGAGAGTCCAAGAAACCATGAAAAGTTGTCGCTGACAAACCTTCCGTACGAAGCTCCAAACTTGAGTTGTTCATCTGCGGGAAGATCAAAGGTGCGGTCTTCATCATCTACGGGGGAACTGTCGTAAGCCACGCCAGCGCTCATAAGTGAACTGTCCACTCGATACAGCGCCCCTATCCCCGCATGCCAGGTGTCCTTCCAATTGCGGTCGATAGCAGTGTTCATTTCATTTCTGGCGTTAATCGAAATATAGTTATCACTGAACTCAGACCAGTCCTCGTAATCAAAATCAGCGATTATCCTCAGATCATCAGAGACATCATAGGCCAGCCCGACACCAAAAAGCTGGACTACATCAAAATCAACCTCGACAGTGTCCGGATCTCCTGTAATCCGGTTCAGTAACGGCGCATCCTTGATTGCAAGGTCACCCTCCAGCTCGATTTCTGACTTGGTACGATAGATAAAACCTAGCATCGCTTTATCAGTCACCTGCCATGTCAGACCGGCAAAACCCTGGGCACTCCAGTCATCGATCTTATCTATACTCACTTTCCCGTCAGGCAAGCTCCCGGGGCGGTTAATGGCGATATCCAGATCCATATTCGTATAAATGGCAGTAACGCCAACGCCGACTGAAACCCTGTCATTAATCTTGTACCCCAGTGAGGGGGATATCCCCAGTCCGCTTAAAATGGCCCTCGTCGCCCCATAACGACCGACAAAATTATCGCCATAATCAACACCGCCGCCAAGGGGAGCGGTAATCGCAAAGCCAAGCCTCCACTTGTCTGACAATACCTTTACTGCATTAAATCCCGGAATCAGGGCAGCTTCGCCGACATTGCCTCCATCATCACCGCCTGCTGTTGCAACGGATGCATCGAATTTCACCTCCGGGATTATGAGCTGAAACCCCGGCATGATTGTATCTCTTTCAACCCCTGTCATTCCCGCAGGGTTGGTATATGCGGCGTCCGCTGCAATGTTATTTACCACATTGTTAACACCCGCTGTCCCTAGACTGACAGGACTGTTTAACTGGGAAAGGTACAGGCCTGCTGAAAATACGCGCCCCCCGCATAATAATGAAACTGTTATGAACAGGACTGATACGAGTAATGTTACCTTCCTTTGCTTCATGGCTTTCCTCCTTCAGATCTTATAAGGTTTCGCGATCAGAAATACCATTTCAAGTTCAAACGCGATGGACTATTTCTTACATAAATTTGCTCCTTACTATCCCTCCGTCAGCCCATGAACAGAGCTGCAATGAGTGCCACGAAGGCCAGCGGGAACACCAGACGGCACACGCGGTCGATGCGCAGGGCATGTTCTTTTCTTTCATGCGAGACAAGATAAACGGTGACGGCGGTCTCAATCAGCGCCAGAAATACCAGGATTGTCGATCCAACGATAAAC
>CALZGI010000278.1 GCA_945786855.1 Thermodesulfovibrionia bacterium
ATGAAGTGCTGACTCTTGCCTGCCCCGCGAGGGGCTATTTCCGGTTTCATTTCTCATTTGACGGCCCGCTGCATTTCTGGCCCGGTGGAGAGATCAGAAGAGGGATAAGCTTAATTTTTATGTTATTTTTCAGCAAGTTGCCTGTATGTTACCCTCCGAGCTTCATTGGAGGTCCTGGATCTGACATGTCCACGAGATGACAACGAACCATATGACCATGGGGGAATTCTTTCGGTTCGGGCCATTCAATTTTACAGATATCAATGGCAACAGGACATCTCGTATGGAACCTGCAGCCCGAAGGGGGATCAATCGGAGACGGGACATCCCCCTTGAGGATTATGGGTTTCTTTCTTTTCCCGGGATCAAGTGACGGATTGGCTGAGAGAAGGGCTATTGTGTAAGGGTGGAGAGGATTGGAGTAAAACTCGGTTGTCTCAGCAATTTCTGCGATCTCTCCCAGATACATTGTAACGATCCTGTCCGATACATGTTCGACGACAGAAAGGTCATGAGTGATGAAAAGGTATGAGAGATTAAAATCCTTTTTTAACTCTGCTAAAAGATTCAATATTTGTGCCTGAATGGAAACATCCAGCGCCGATACCGGTTCATCACATATCAGAAGTTTAGGATTAAGGGACAGGGCCCTTGCGATAGCTATACGCTGCCGCTGGCCTCCCGAGAATTCATGAGGATAGCGATTATAATAACCAGCCGACAATCCTACTTTCTCCAGCAGGCCTTCAACAATTTCTTTCTTTCTTTTGCCGCTGGCGATCTTGTGAGCGCCAATGCCTTCCGCTATTATACTTCCAACAGAAAGCCTCGGATTCAGTGACGAATAAGGGTCCTGGAAAATGACCTGCATTTCCTTGCGGAGTTGCCGGAGCTTTTCCCCCTGCAGGGAAAAGACCTCCTCCCCCTCAAAAACAACATGTCCTTCAGTGGGCTCAAGAAGTCTGAGAATAAGCCTGCTCAGGGTGGTCTTCCCGCAGCCGGACTCTCCCACAAGGCCCACCGTTTCCCCGTGTCCAATAGTGAAAGAGACATTGTCAACGGCTTTCACATGGTTGACGACTCTCGAAAATATTCCTTCAGTAATGGGGAAATATTTCTTGAGATTCCTTACTTCTAATATGTTCACATGCTTATTCATGTACTATTCTCACAGCTATGAGATCAGGAATGATTCTGTCCTGGTTTTTTTGCTCCATACATGTTTATCTATCTTCCCTTTGTAGTGACAGGCAGCTGTGTGCCCCGGTGCTATCTCCTCCAGTGCAGGTTCTTCCGTGCGGCACTTGTCATCTGCAAAAATACAGCGGGGCCAGAACGTGCAGCCTTCAGGAAAGGCAAGAGGATTGGGGACATTCCCCGGGATAACATACAAATTATCTTTTCTGGCACCTGCAACAGGAAGAGAGGTAAAGAGCCCGAGCGTATAGGGATGACGGGGGTTCGAAAATATGTTATCAACAGAACCGTATTCAATTATTCTGGATGCGTACATAATTGCCACATGGCTGGCAATGCTGGCAACTATGCCCATATCATGGGTAATCATCATAATAGACATGCCGAACTCATCCTGCAGTGACTTCATGAGGTCCAGTATCTGGGCCTGGATGGTAACATCCAGCGCAGTCGTCGGTTCATCGGCTATTAATATCTCCGGATTACAGGAGAGGGCCATTGCGATCATCACACGCTGCTTCATTCCTCCGGACATCTGATGGGGATAATCATCTATGCGAATATGCGGCGAGGGAATGCCGACCTTTTCAAGAATATCGATTGAGAGCTCCCGCGCCTCATCATTGCCCTTCTTCTGATGAAGCATGATAGCCTCTTTGATCTGATCACCAACCGAGAAGACAGGATTGAGGGAAGTCATCGGTTCTTGGAATATCATACTTATATCATTTCCTCGAATGGCCTCCATTTCCCGATCAGTTACCTCAACCAGGTTTTTCCCTTTATAATAAATTTCACCGCCTGCTATTCTCCCCGGAGGTGAAGGGATAAGACGTAATATGGACATGCAGGTGACACTCTTTCCGCATCCCGATTCGCCAACAATGGCGAGTGTCGTTCCCTTCTCCATCTCCAGGTCAACACCATCAACAGCCTTGACAAGCCCCTCGTCCAGGTCAAAATAGACCTTCAGGTCTTTGATTTTCAGTATTGGTTCGTTATTTGACATAGAGTTATTGATTTCAAATTTATATCTAATATCACACAGTGAGAAATTACAATATCCAAATCCTAAATCCCAAATAAATTCTGATTACAAATGTCCGGATATCCGAAACCTTTGTTTTGGTGATTGGAACTTTAAATTTATTTATTATTTGGTGCTTGGAATTTGTCATTTGTTTTTATTGAATCATCTTTTCCTCAACTTCGGATTCATTGCGTCTCTTACCCCTTCACCAAAAAGATAAAAAGCCAATACAACAACAAAGATGGCCAGCCCCGGAACATAGGTAAGCCAGGGAGCATCAAAAATATAATTCTTCCCTACAGAGAAAATATTACCCCACGTGGCATGGGGAGGTGGCACCCCAAATCCAAGAAAGCTTAATGCCGCTTCGACATGAATGGCACCTGCAATGCCTAAAATTGTAGAAACAATAACAGGTGCAATTGCGTTGGGCATCATGTGTCGAAATATTATGCTGACATCTCTGATTCCCATGGCATTTGCAGCCGATACAAAGTCCTGTTCACGGAGCGTCAAAAATTCCGCCCGCACAAACCTGGTTGTTCCCATCCAGCTTGTGAGACCGATAACAATCATAATGTTGTAAATGCTGGCAGGAAGAATCGCTATAACAGTCAGTATAAGAAAGAAGCTGGGGAAACAGAGCATAATATCCACCAACCTCATAATAAGGCTGTCAAGAGAAATTGTGTCAAAAAACAATATCCTGAAAATACCTGAACCGGTCATGTCCCGTACAGACAGATAATAATAGCCCAGCGCGAAAAGAAAGAACAGGCCGGCAATCATAAATGATGGTAAGGCATAATCTTTCTGCCCCGATACCAGCAGCACAATTGAACTGAAAAAAGCGATGAGGAAAAGAATATGCATGAAGTTGAGCTTGAGTGCTCCATAATAACCTGCAATACCCCCCAGGACTATTCCTATGAAGACCGATATGCCGACAGCCACAAAACCTACAGTCAATGAAACCCACGCACCCTGCAACATTCTGGAAAACACATCCCGTCCAAGGTCATCGGTACCGAGAACATACATATTGAAGGGGGGCCTGTCTCCGGGTCCTATCATCTCCTTATTTACGGGCGTGAATGGTTTTAGCATCTTCTCGGAGAGGCGGACCTTTGCGGGATCGAAAACAGGATCATCACCGGCAGTCACGATAAAGCCAGTAACGGCTGTCACAAAAAAGATAAAAAATATTACCATTCCCCACAGGGCAAGGCTGTTTTTCCTGAATATCCTCCAGGCCGCTACAACTGGAGAAATTTCGTCAGCCAGCCCATGGTGAAGTTCGTTTATATCTTTTTTATCATTTGCCATTATATTCCTTTGCGTAGGGGCAATTCATGAATTGCCCCTACAATTACAACCGTATCCTCGGATCTACCACCATATACAGCAAATCAGATATAAAGGTACCAATGAGCGTCAATACTGCTGCTAAGAAATTGAGCGCAATAATAATGGGATAGTCTCTGGCTAATATGGCCTCATACCCCATACGGCCCATACCCGGCCAGCCGAATATGGTTTCTATGATTACGGAGCCTCCGATCAGTCCCGGAAGGATCAGTCCGAACATGGTTACAAAGGGCAGCAGGGCATTGCGCAGACCATGCCTGTAATACACTTCATCTCCTGAAAGCCCCTTCGCTTTGGCAGTTCGTATGTAGTCCTGATGTATGACCTCCAGCATTTGCGCCCTCACATATCTGGACAGGACACTTATACCGACAACAGCTCCTAACAGAGACGGTATTACCAGGTGCCAGATCCTGTCCATAACCTGACTGCCAATACCTGCCCCTGACATACCAAATGTAGACATGCCGATGACAGGAACATTAAATTTCTGGACCACAAAGAGAATCAGTAAATAGGCAAGGTAGAAACCCGGCATGGAATATAAAACATATGCCACAAATGTTGTTGAGCGGTCAAAAAATGAACCTCGCCGCACCGCAGCATTGATTCCAACGGGAAAGGAGAGAAACCACGTTATTACTGTTCCCACAATAAAGAGCCAGAGGCTGTTCAGAAACCTCTCATATATCTTCCCCAATACGGGCTGGTTGTCTTTCCAGGATTTCAAATCCCCGGTGAACAGGTTTTTATAGAGAAGATAGTATTGAGTATGGAGCGGCTTGTCGAGGTTGAATTCCTGCCTGAAGCGCTGAAGGTCCTCAGCCGTAAACTTTGGATTCATCGGATCTATCTGACTCGGCTCGCCAGGCGCAAGATAGACTACAAGAAAAGAGATGACAGAGATAAAAAATAATGTCACCAGCTTCTGAAAAAAACTTCGCACCGTAAAAGAAAACATTCCCTATTGCTCCGCTTCAAACACAGGCCTCTCGGCGAGTTTTATCCATTTATTAAAATAAAAAGAATAGTTCCCTGTTTTCGTGGGGGTTATCTTCTTTATAGTCTCTTCCCCTGCAGGGGACCTCTCCATCACCACGATCTTCTTGTCCAGGACAGCGGTCCATTTGCCGACATACAAAAAGGTATAGGGCTGCTCATCGGCTATGATATTGTGAAGCTGGTGGCAATACTCGACCTGTTTTTCATAATCATATTCCTGCCTGATCTTGATAATCAGGTCGTCTGCCTCCTGATTTCGAAAGCCGACGAAATTCAGCTGTTGAGGGTTCGTCTGGCTCGAATGCCATATCTGGTAGAGATCAGGGTCAATTCCCATGGACCAGCCAAGTATTAAGGCGTCAAAGTTACCCGTGTTTACATGTTTGCCCAGAAACACGGTCCACTCAACGATGTCGGTCTTCACGTCGATTCCGATCTTCTTCCATGAATCCTGGGCTATAGCCAGAATGTTTTTTCGCAAATCATTCCCGCCATTTGTGATAAGAGTAAATTCAAACCTTCTGCCGTTCTTTTCGAGCCACCCCTCGCGGTTCTTCTTCCAGCCGGCTTCACCCAGGAGAGTCAGTGCACCTTCAGGGTCATAGGGGAGAGGCTGAATGCTCTTGTCATAATACTCAGTCTGTTTCACGAAGGGCCCCGTAATTCTTTCTGCCTCGTCATACATTACATATTGAATGATCTTACCTACATCAATGGCCATACCGAGCGCCTTTCTTACCCTTTTATCCTGAAACAATTCCCGCCGCATGTTATAACCGACATAGGTATATCCAAAGGAAAGGCCCGAGAAACTCTGATAGGAGGGATCATTCCTGAGACGTGCCACCTGGTGGGGCTGCACTCCATAGCTGTCGATGGCACCTCCATAGAATTCCATTTCCTGGGTCAGAAGGTCCGGCACGATGCGGAAGGTATAGTTTTTGTAGTGCGGTGCGCCTTCCCAGTACTTATCATGCCTGTCCAGAACAATATATTGATCTGACTTCCATTCCCTGAACCTGAAGGGGCCTGTGCCGATAGGGTGACGGTTAAAGTCAGCGTTCCTCATGGTAAATGTCCCGGGGTCTTCTCCTTTTGATTCAGCCTCTTTTCTTAATGCATTTGTATTTAATAAATGTTCGGGGAGCATGCCCATGCCCCATGTCCCGAACGCAGGGGAGTACAGTCTCTTATAAACAACCTTTACTCTGTAGGGGTCAATGACTTCCAGCTTCTTGACCGGCTCGTAATCAGAGGTGCGGGGAGATAAATTCACCGGATTCATGATTGCCTGATAGGTAAACTCCACATCGCCCGCATCAAACTCGTGCCTGTCATGAAACTGAACGCCTTTTCTGAGATTAAAAATAATCACGGGATTATGTTCTGATGCCGGAAGGACTTCAGCTGCAATCGCCGCCTTCTTATCCTCATGTCCGCCAGTAAGTATCTCAATGTAATCGGACGCAGGGAAACTGTCAAAATAACCGCTGCCAAGGAGCTGCGTCAGGTTGTGAAACAGATCCTGATCAACATTTTCCAGGGTCAACTTCAGGCGGGGCGGGGCGGTAAACTTTACTTTGATGCTTACTGGATCGGGGAAGCCATCCTTGTTTTCATCGGGCCCCGGGATTTGCAGATCTCTCTCCCCGGCCACGGGATGCAGCACCTCTATATCTTTTATGTTCTTCAACGAAACCGTAAGACGCGAGTCTGAACTGCCGGTCTTCTTTTTATGCGACAAAATCAAATTTTTGAGCGTCTCAGAATCAGATATGAATCTGCCATCAACCTTTGCGTTCCGATTCAGATAAAAATAGGCTTCCTCATAGATCTCCCAGTCTTCAGCAAGTCTTCCCCTGAACCTGAGGTTCTCATCCCTGTCGATCAGGCCGTCAAACACCTGGTCGGCTATGGTAGAACTTGCAGTGTCGGCATTCAGGATAGGATTCAAAATCCTGGCATCGCCAATCGATGCAGTTATATATTCTTCAAGCCTTTGTGGATTCCCCCTTGCCTGTTCTTCATAGGTTGGAACCCAGAAAAAAGATTGCAAGAGGACTGCAAATATCAGGACCGGAAGCAGTATTAATACTCTTTTTATCAGCATTTGATATTTCTCCGCTTCTATTATAGCAGTGAACCATACCAGGTCAAGGGGATGGAACTGGAAATGGTCTTTTTAAACCATACGTACCAAACCAGTCCCGGCAACACCGGGGCACGGCAGTGCCATGCCCCTACTGACAACAATTGTCACTCGGGACAAAATATTGACAGCCATCTTTTTGCAGCTCAAGACATCTAATACATTAACTCATTGAATTATTTAATTAATACTATCTGAACATACACTGGCATCAATTCTGCTTACATAGACTGTAAAGCAGCTTTACTACCGAATTCAGATACGAGGAGGTGATGGGAAAATTAAGCAGCAATGGGAAAGATAAGTTTCCCGCAATTAGCAGCACAAGGTCAATAGTGGCCTGAAAAATTATTAAGGAGGAAAGAATGTACAAAGCAATCAACAACATCAGAGATCGCAAAGGTTTTACCCTTATTGAGTTACTGATCGTCGTCGCGATTATCGGTATACTTGCAGCTATCGCTATTCCGGCATATATCGGCGCACAGGAAAAGGCAAGAAAGTCAAACCAGACAAAGGCCGCCAGGTCAGCTGAGTCTGACGTTCAGCACTGGCTGAACTCTGCCATAAAAGGCTCCCTGGCTATCGCAATCAGTCCGCCTTCAGGTCTTATCGAAGTGGACACAAACTGGGATGCACAGATTACTGCGGCTGATATGACAAACAACGCATTATTCACTCTCACAGGTTCTGCAGATTCCGCAGTTGCTACACAGTATGCAGCAGCACGGGTTCTTGAATTTTCCCCATGGAATACCATGGGCGGTTGTGCTGCAAACCTGTTTACCTTTGTCGCAGCAGCACCTGCAGCTGGAGCTGCCGGGCAGATCTGTACCATACAGCTTTCACCGGCCCTGGCATCACCGGGCAACCAGGTAACGGTTACCGCAACATCAAACGGACCGGGCGGCGGTGGCGCTGTTGCAGAACTGATGTCCAGTGCAACCCTTACCGCAGAATAGTCAATAAACAGAAAGAGGGGGACAGGTTCCCCCTCTTTTTTTAATTCAGAAAAACATGAAAAGACAACCAATGAAAAATAACGACGGCTTTACCCTGATCGAACTTCTTATTGTAACCAGCATTATTGCCATACTCGGCACCGTTGCCGTAACATCATATGTGGGCTCAACGTTAAAGGCATCCCGGACAGAGGCATATTCGAACCTGCAGGGCTTGAGAATGCATGAAGCGCAGTTCTTTGCAGAGAATGCCGCTTATACTGCCAATCTGGCGAATTTTCCATCTTTTCAGCCGGGTGTAGGGGCCCTTTATGTATATGTAATTCAGGGCGTAGGAGTAGCCTTGCCGGCACCGCCTGTTGCGATTCCCTACGGTGGTGGAACTGTAGCTCAGGCCAACTGCTTTGTAGCAACAGCTACGGGACTTGCAGGAACGCGCGTAGCAGGAGATGTCTTTGCGATAGACTGCAACAACAACAAGAACTTCTGACAGACCATTTTCACAATATTCAAAAGAATGTTGCATAGGATGGTCATTTTATTTATCAGCTAAGAATACGCTGAACTGAAGAAACAGAGGAGCCTATATATGAGAACATTGAAAACCGGACGGGGAGGCTTTACCCTTATTGAACTCCTTATCGTAGTCACCATAATCGGAATGCTTGGTTCAATTGCAGTGCCCGCCTACCTTGGCTCACAGGAAAAGGCGCGAAAGTCCAATGTCGTAAACGCTGCCGGATCTTCAGAACCAGACATTATGCACTGGCTCAACTCCGCAATAAAAGGGGCAACCGCCCTGGCTCCTGCGACTCTTATTGAGGTGGACACCGACTGGGTCGGGGCAATCTCAGATCTTGTCATGACGAACACTGCCCTTTTTAACCTGGCCGGAAGTGCCAATACATCGGTTGCCATGCAATATGCCATAGCACGGGCACCGGAAACCTCCCCCTGGAATTCAATGGATGCCTGCGCAGCAGGCCTGTTCACCTTCAATGCCGTTGCACCAGCAGTCGGGGGCCCCGGACTTCCCTGCACCGTTCAACTTTCACCGACCGGTGCGGGCGGAAATCAGGTAACGATAACAGCAACGTCAAACGGTCCAGGGGGAACAGCAAGTGCAAGTGCAGAATTGTTGTCAAGGTCTGCTGTTATTGCTGCTGAGTAGTTAATTGCTGGACCCTCCTTATCCCTCACAATCTTTTCAGACACAGGGAATGAGCTTACTGTTCAGAGAGAGAGGGCCATTCTCCATCGACGGTATATCGTTTGTCATCACTCCATGGAACAGAGTTTCTTCTCGCCCATTCTCATTGCCCACCAGAGCGCAGTTCCATTTACACTTATTGTGAGAAAAAAGAACGCCCCGATAACCCCCCAGTTTTTCATAGTCAGTGTAACTTCTGCGGCCTCTTTCAAAAATAAAACTGACGTGGGAATAATTTCAAGGGCAATAGTCACTGTTATGACCATGAAGGCCGTCAGCATAAATATCGTCCCCTGCAGCCCTGATTGCTCTTTATTGGTATCTTCCAGAGAAAAGGTTGCCGTACGGGCCCCTATACCGATTGCGAGGCCGGTGATTGATGCAGCGAGTACCGCACAGGTTACTATTCCCAGCGCCATTAACCACATCTGAACTCCGAGAAATATATTCGAAAGAATAATCAAAAAGAGTCCCAGGACGAGGAGCGGCGGGAATGCCATCATAAATTTACTCCAGAGAAAGCTCCCCATACTAATCGGCGAAACACGAATTATCCAGAAGGGCCTCCCTTCATCACCCACCAGGGGCAGGACAAAGCGGGTTGCCACCGCAGTGACGACAAACGCGACGAGCCCGATATTGAAAAAGGATATCAGGTATCTCAGTTTCATACTGACCAGGGTTCCCCATTCAACGGGAAGGGCCTTGATACTGAAGAGATAAATAACAATAATTGCAAAAAGAAGCAGAATTTGCGATGACTGGCCTACGTTTCGGAAGAACATGATGATGTCCTTATTAATCAGGGCCCTTCTGTAGCCCCGGAAAAAGAGAGACGGAATATTCATGATTGTTCCGGCAATTCCCCCCTGGGAGAGAACATCGCTGCCGACGCTCTCCCGGCCGGACGACTGCTGGGCCTTTACGAGCCCGGCATAGAACAGGGCATGAAAGAGCCAGTTCCCGAAAACGATGCAGACAAGTGCAGTAAACAGGAGCAGCAGCACATAAAAAAATGGCAGGTCTCCCCGGGCATTGAAAAATGGAGACAGGATTTCCGTGACCCACATACTGGGGAGAAAAACAGATACGGGCAGTTTCATTTCCGATAAGAATATCGTCAGATTGGCAAACCATTCGGGATTGGCAAAGCGTTCGGGTTTCAGAAACCGGAAGAGAAGAAAGAGTATGCCCAGCATGAGCAGGCCCAGAAAAATAAATATATTCTTCGCCCGCTTTGCAGGCATAAAGGCCATGAGCAGGATACTGAGCATAATACCGATCCCTGAGGGTATGAGCACAAACATGATCAGCAGGGGAAGTAGGATAACATAGTACAGCGGCGAAGCACTAAAGAAGACGCCGAATGCAACAAACACAGGAAGTATGGCAAAGAGAATCATCCACGATGATTTCACTGACGTCTCTATCCATTTGGAATAATACATGCTCTCCCACGAAACAGGAGAGGAAAGGACCAGAGGGAGGTCTTTTGCCAGATAGAAGTTATTGATTCCTGCAAGGAGACTACTGAATATGAGAAGAAAAAACACAAGCATCAGGAGCAGGGAAAGGCCTTTTAACGCAACAATGGTTCCAACATTCCCTTCGAGGCCCTGGAGCTTTGTCAGCACACCTGACAGAAATTCAAGACCACCGAAAAAGAAAAGGGCTACAAGGACCAGGATAAGAAATGATTTAATATAGGCACTCCAGCCTGAACGGAGCACCCGGTTTTTCAGTGACCACCACTGTGGCGCGAATAGTGCAGCAAGTTCTCTCATGCTAGCCCTGAAGCTCCTTTACAATTTCGGCAATATCCTCGCCGCCGGTCAACCTGAGAAAGACCTCTTCGAGATTGCTTTCAGAAGAGTGTACATCATCCCGTATCTCTGCCGATGTCCCCCCTGCAATCACCGTCCCTTTATAAATAATCGCCATCCGGTCACACATCTGTTCCGCTATTTCGAGTATATGAGTTGACATGAAAATGCACATGCCCTTATTTCGTGATGCATTCAGTATCTCTTTGAAGATCCTCGCGCCACGGGGGTCAAGACCGATGAGGGGTTCATCGAGGATCAGGACTTTCGGGTTCCGCATAAAGACTGC
>CALZGI010000279.1 GCA_945786855.1 Thermodesulfovibrionia bacterium
TCCCTGAAGTGATTGCTCTTATGGGTGATGCATCGGACAACATTCCCGGGGCGCCGGGGATCGGGGAAAAGACCGCGGTCAAACTCCTGAAGGAATTCGGAAATCTCGAGAGCATCATAGATAATCGTGAACAGATAAAGAATGCCAGGGCAAGAAATGCAGTATCTGACAATCTTGAAAACATCAGGCTCAGCCTGGAACTGGCAACTTTTCATCCTGATGTCCCGATAGATATATCCGTTGGGGAGCTTGAACTTCAGGAGCCGAAATGGGAGAAGCTGCATGAATACTTTAAGAAATTTCAGTTCACAAGCCTTTTAAAACTCGTCCCCGGAAAGCAGGCGCCAGCCCAGGAGAAGGCGGACTATGAGACTGTCCTCGACAGAGGTGCACTGGAAGACATCCTGTCTTCCATAAAAAAGGACCTTGCCATTGACACGGAAACCACATCACGATCACCGATGCGTGCGGAACTTGTAGGAATATCACTTTCGGTAAAGCCGGAAAAGGCATATTACATCCCCCTTGCACACTCTTATACCGGGGCGCCGGCGCAGTTGTCGAAAGATGACGTAATTTCTCTGATGAAGAAAACCCTCGAAAACCCGAAGATCGGGAAGACAGGGCACAACATCAAATATGATTTTATAGTCATGAAAAATGAAGGCATACACATACAGGGCATCGATTTTGACACCATGATTGCTTCATACCTGTTAAACCCCAATAAAGCGAACCACAATCTCACTGATGCATCCATGGAACACCTGGGGATGGACAAACTTTCTTTCAAGGACGTGATGGGAAAGGGCAAGAAGAACTTCAGTGAAGTGTCCGTTGAGGATGCCACAAAATATTCCGGAGAAGACTCTGCTGCGACGCTCAGGCTGAAACATTATTTTGATCCGCTCCTGGAAAAGGAAGGGCTAAAAAAACTGTTTCACGAAATGGAAGTCCCCCTCATTGAAGTGCTTGCGGAGATGGAAATGGCGGGGGTAAAAATTGACCTGCCCCTGATGGAATCTTTTTCAAAAAAAATGGCAGGTGAGCTTTCCAGCATTGAGCAGAGAATATATTTTATCGCAGGGGAAGAATTCAATATTAATTCCCCGAAGCAGCTCCAGGAAATCCTTTTTGAGAAACTGGGACTGAAACCTACAAAAAAAACAAAGACCGGATATTCAACGAACATCGATGTCCTCGAACAGCTCGCGCTTGAACATGAGCTCCCGAATGAGATCATTGAATACCGGGGACTCTCCAAACTGAAAAGTACCTACGTCGATGCCCTGCCAAAACTTGTTCATCCCGATACAGGAAGACTGCACACTTCCTTTAATCAGACAATAGCGGCAACAGGAAGGCTCAGCAGCTCGGACCCGAACCTTCAGAACATCCCTATCCGGGGCGAATGGGGAAAGAAGATACGGAAAGCCTTTATTGCTGAAGAGGGGAACGTTCTCATCTCTTCAGATTACTCGCAGATTGAACTCCGCATATTTGCCCATCTGAGTGAAGATAAAGAGCTGGTGGAGGCATTCAAAAATGACGGAGACATACATACACTGACAGCCAGCGGCCTGTTTAATGTCGCCCCGGAAAAGGTGAGCGAAGACATGAGGCGCAGTGCGAAGACAGTGAACTTCGGGATCATATACGGTATCAGCCCCTACGGACTCAGCCAGCAGCTCGGCATTCCGGCCGATGAAGCGAGATATTATATTGACACCTATTTTGCCCGTTTCAGCGGCGTGAAAAATTACATCAATTCACTCATTGATGATGCTGCCGAAAAAGGATATGTGACCACACTCTTCGGGAGAAAGAGGGCCATCCCGGAATTGAAAAGCTCAAACAGGAACATAAAACAGTACGGCGAGCGCCTTGCCACAAATACTCCTGTCCAGGGATCAGCAGCTGACATAATCAAGATAGCAATGCTGAATATCAGGAGCAGGATGAAAAAAGAAGGATTCAAGTCCAGAATGCTCCTCCAGGTCCACGATGAACTCCTCTTCGAAGCTCCTGAAGATGAAATAGATATCCTCGAAAAGCTCGTGAGGAAAGAAATGGAAAGTGCCGTAAAACTCTCAATCCCCCTGAAAGTTGAAATCGGAATCGGGAAGAACTGGGCTGAAGCACATTAAAACTGAAGATTGCCTGCCCGATTGTTCACGTAAAGTGAATTTCTGAAAGCGAGTAATTCAGCCTGACTTTTGAGGTTCCTATTGATTAACAGTTCCCCCTTGTCGGGCGCACCAAAAAAAAGGCCCTCAGAAAACTGAGGGCCTTTCACATAGCCATGCTGTTATCGGGATGTTACCTGCCGCGATTTCTGCGTCTTACCGCAGATGCTATACCAACGAGGCCCGTGCCAAGGAGCAGGAGCGTTCCCGGCTCAGGGACCTGCTGCTGGGGCTCGAAGTCATACGTCACTTGCAGGAATGCCCGGGCTACAGTGTCAAGGCTCACATCAACATTCCCACCGCCTCCACTCACGCCGAATCCCGCCAGTGTGCCGAGACCGGATGTGGAAATATTCCCAATGCCAGTGTAAGGAGCCAAGTTGTCTCCCGGTGCTGTCAGCAGGAACGTCTGCGTGTCCAACCCTGCGATGTCCATGACAGTGACTTCATCTGGTCCGCCGTCAAAGGGTGAGTCCGTATTGCCGGAATCATCAGCAGCAAGAGCGACAACACCAGTGGTCCCCGAGGGATTCAAATTCAGTGAGAGGGAATCGAAGGTCCCCAGTATAAAAGAATTTACATTGCCGATGACGTTGACGCCCGTCGCGTTGTCATTGTCGAGGGTCATGTCCGTTGTAATCTCTCCTTCAAAGAGGACACTGACTGAGTTCAATACTCCATTGGCAGGATCGAACTGAGGAACAGTCAACACCGCCGTCCAGTCTGTCAAATCGAATGGTTTCTCATCCTGAAACGTCATCATGTCGCCTGATGCAGTCATTGGGAGCAGAGCCACCACCATCATTAATGCGATAAATGTTGCCTTCTTCATTGTGATTATCTCCTTTCTTTTGCGAACCGATCTATTTATGGATTTATTATGTCTCTGTAATGTCTATAAGCAAACGCAAACTCTGTGCCAATAAGCTAACAGTTTGATTTTATGAGATAATCCAGACTGACACCGCAACGGTTGAAGTTTGATAGTGTAAGGACTGCCTGACACTGCATTTCCGGGGTCGGTACAGTTTCATATTGAATAACAGAGAGTTCCCTAAGGTTTCATGTTGAATAACAGACACTTAGGCAGTCCATATAAAACTGCATGGTAAATTAATCAAGTCGAAAAAGACTACACATTCAGCTGCACGGGCCGCTGGTTCTGTCCCTCCTGCCATACCAAAAGGGTCACACTTTCATGATGAATAACAAATAGTTAGCTAGTCTATATAAAAATGTGTACGGGGTCAAACCTTTACAATTCATTTAAAAATTGATTTATGAACAATAACTCGAAAATTAATTAATGAAGGTTTGACCCCATACACACAACCCGAATTTGTTATAATTGCAGATACATTTTAATGACTACACTATGGAGGCACTATCCCCGCAGTATACGGACATACATCAGGTCTCAAAAAGAGTGATGTAAAGA
>CALZGI010000280.1 GCA_945786855.1 Thermodesulfovibrionia bacterium
TAAGAACCAGAATCTGCTTCTCATTGTTTATCGTCAGTTCTTTTCGTGCCTCCAGCATGAGATTGTTATTCGGCAGTACCTCGACTACCTTGGCCGTGATGGTTGCAATGAGTTGCCCTTCGCGGTTTGTATCTCCTTCTCCCTTAAAGTTCGATTTGCTTGTGCTTTTCACTTCGGGCACAAACACATTGCCGCCTTTGTACAGATCCTTTAGGCCTACAACATTATGAAGGTTAAAATCCTTGTTCATCCCCAGAAACTCTTCCAATTTAAATGCCATAGTAGAGTCCCGGCTTGTTTCTGTGTCAGCAGCCCCCGAGCCTGAAATATTTTCGACGATATTTATGGTTACCAGATCATTCAGCCTCCGGGCCTTTCTGTCTTCAAATAAATTACCGCTGTCAGACCAGAGCGAATTTTGTGTAGAGTGGGAAGAAATTTTCTCTGTATTATCTACATATTTCGGAGGCGGGGGAGGAAGCTTTGCGCTTGGAGTCGCGCAACCGGCCAGAAAAATGCAGAATACAGAATAGAGAATACAAACAGATTGTAGATAAAAGCTTTTCCCATTCCTGAACCATCTGTTCTTTCCTGCTCTCTTTGTAGCCTGTTGCATTTACTCTTTCACCTCTCTTCTATGTTTCAAATTGATTCGCTTTACTCTTTTTCTTTTTTTAATCTTCTGTATTCTGTATTTTGTGACCTTCATTTTATAGCTCGACCTCAACTGTTCTATCATCGATGAGCACACCGCTCACTTCTCTTTTCGATGTTAAATTTACTGCCCTTACAGGCTTTCCTACATAGCCCTTTTCCTTTGTCTTTCCAGCGGCCCGTATAGTGAGACCATTGCTGTTAATCAAAAGGACGACCCTCATGCCCCGCGCAACCACCCGGGAACTTTCGATCATCCCCTCCAGGACCGGGACGTTTGCCATTATTGACCTTTTCAACGACTTACCCACTATAGTATCGGGATCTTTCACTGTGCTTCTCGGCATTTTTCTTACATCCATCTTTGCAAGATATATGTCTTCCTCCGCAATAACATGTCTTTTTCCGAATGATCTTTTACTCTTTACAATCTGTCCGAATGCCCTGACACTGGCCTTCACGATATTTCTTTTATTGTTTTCCGAGACAAAGACAAAAACTGCCCTGCCGAGCGGGCCCTTTTCAACGATGATTCTCTCCGGAGCCCTATCGCCAGATTTTCCCATGACCTTCACATTGGTCACCTCTATGTCGTCCCATGGATAATTATTCATCAAATAGTGTTTCAACTCGTCTTCAGGGCTCCATGCAGATTCAGCTGCAAAGGAGAATGGCAGAAAGACCAAGGATAAAAGAAGTAATTTGTATAAAACAGAGGTCATCTTCTTTACTCTCTTTTTATTCATTATCAATTTATCCTTCCAGCCTTTCTGCCTTTGACTCATCCTTTATCCTTTACTGATTATCTTTTAAGGTTATTTACCATTGCCAGCATTTCATCCGTTGACTGAATTACCTTCGAGTTCAGTTCATAGGCCCTCTGACTTACGATCATGTTCACCATCTCTTCAACAATATTAACGTTGCTGAGCTCCACAAAACCCTGGTTGATTCCGCCAAGTCCGTCTGAAGAAGGGCTCCCTGCCGATGCATCACCTGATGAACCTGTTGCAAGGAAGAGATTTTTCCCTATTGCTTTAAGACCGGCGGGATTCACAAACTGTGCAAGCTCAATCTGACCGGCCCCTGAAGGCGTTGAGCTCCCGGCCTGCAATACAGACACGGCACCGTCAGAAGTAATCGTCGTCTCCAGTGCGTCACCGGGAATGCTGATGGCAGGTTCCATAGGATACCCGTCAGAGGTTACAATGGTCCCTTCACTGTTGATCTTGAATGATCCTGAACGGGTATATGCGATTTCTCCATCGGGGAGTGATACCTGAAAGAAACCCTTCCCCTCGATTACCATATCAAGTTCATTCCCTGTAGAGACAAAATCGCCCTGCTTGAATATTTTCTGAACCGCAGCAGGTTTCACTCCGAGACCTACCTGTATGCCCGTGGGAATTTCTATTCCGTCAGCCGACTCAGCTCCGGCGGTTTTCAGTCCCTGATAGAGAAGTTCCTGGAAATCGGCCCTGCTCTTTTTATACCCTGTGGTGTTCACATTGGCAAGGTTGTTTGATATGACATCAATATTTAACCGTTGTGCTTCCATGCCCGTTGCTGCTATAAACAGTGATCTGTCCATTCTTACCTCCTGTTAAACTATTTTCTCAATCCTGTATAGTAATGTAATTTTTCAATCATCAATTATTTTCCCATCTCATTTATCGTCTTCCCCGCAGCCTCATCAAAGGCATGAATCATTTTCTGATAACTTTCAAATTCCCTCTGAGATGCAAGCATCTGAACCATTTCCTGAATAGCATTTACATTAGACTGTTCCAGAAAACCCTGACTCACCTGTGATGATTCGACTTCCGTGCCTTCCCCCTCGGCGGTAAACATAGTACCATTTACTTTTGTGAGCACTTCTTTATCAGGAAAATCAACAATCTGAAGCTTCCCGATTGATACTCCATCCACATTAATTTCACCTGAAGAACTTATTACAATATCATTCCCCTCCACCGAAACAGGCCCTCCGTCTGCCAGCACAGGTATCCCGTCTTCAGTCGTAATGAACCCTTCATTGTTCACTGTAAAACTTCCATTTCTTGTGTACCTGCCCCCTTCAAGTGCAAAAAAACCTTCGCCATTTATGGCAACATCGAGTGGATTCCCGGTCCTTTTGACAGGTCCGTTTGAGAAATCAATCATGCTTTTTGAGAGTTCACCCATTACCCGCTCGTCAGGGACCATAGTATGGTTATTATCCACTGGAATTATGAATTCTTTAAATGACAGCCGTTCCTTCTTATAACCTGAGGTATTGGTGTTCGCAATGTTCTGGGCAAATATATCCAGATTTCTTTTTTTAAGGACTGCTCCTGAGAGCGCTATGTAGATACCTTTATTCATGATTTGTATAACGCAAAATCAATGCCAGGAAAGTCAAAACAAATCATTCTCTCGGAATGCAATTTTGCTCCCGACTTTTCAGCACTTACGTCTCTCCTTCTTGGCTTTTTCATATCTGGTTCCAGTTTTTTGCGGGAACATTTTTCCCAATGGAAAAAATTACCCTATATTCGTATGTCCACTCTTCCCTTTTGAATAATATGGTCTTCTTCATTTTTGATTTTTTTTCTTTCCTTTTTTTTCCGTTCTCTCCGCTCTTTGTTCATTCCGGGTTCCTGCTCCTTTTTTATGGGAGGAATGTCATATGTTTTGCCAAGACCGTCGATTCCCATCTATTTATCCTCTTCTCCCGAATAAAGCCATCAGCCATATTGACCGACGTCAGTTCTCAGTCTTCCAAGGGCCTGATTCCCGATCTGACAGACCAGGGACTC
This sequence comes from Thermodesulfovibrionia bacterium, assembly GCA_945786855.1. Taxonomy (GTDB): domain Bacteria; phylum Nitrospirota; class Thermodesulfovibrionia; order UBA6902; family UBA6902; genus CALZGI01. The sequence goes on from CALZGI010000280.1 coordinate 3,453, forward strand.
CGGTATGTCAAGTACTGCGCCTATTTCTCGTACCGTCAACTCTTCCGCATAATAAAGGGCAAGTACTGTTTTTTCCTCCAGAGGGAGACTGTCTATCAGCTCCGCTACATTTTCCTTTGACACAGTCTCTCTGACATTTTCCCTGCAGAGGGGTAAACTTTTAAATGTAATTTTCATTTTCACCTCATCCCACCTGTTGGATTTTCGTTTTCAGTTTTCCAAGTGCCTGACTGTGTATCTGGCAGACCCGTGACTCCGTAATACTCAGCACTTTCCCTATTTCCTGCATTGTCAGTTCCTCATAATAGTACAGAGCAAGGACTGTCTTCTCTTTTTTGGGAAGTGTGTCTATCAGGTCTGCAAGTTTCTCCTTCGTATCCTTCTCTTCCAGAATGGAGAGCGGACTCTTGGCCTTCGGATCGGCAATACACTCCGTTATATTCAGATTGCTATCAGCGTATTTACTGTTTCGAAAATCCTCGAGTCGCACGGGGTTTGAAGACGTCGCATACTGTAGAATCTTGAAATATTCTTCAAGAGGCATGTTCATCGATTTGGCGACTTCTGCATCATCGGGCATCCTGCCGTCTCTCTTCTCGAGCTTCAGGCGCGCCTTGTTTATTGTCTCTATTTTCTTTCTCATCGATCTTGGGATCCATGCCGTGGCCCGCAATTCATCGATCATGGAACCCTTGATCCGCAGCTCCGCATATGTCTTGAGCTTGACCTTCCCCGGTTCAAACCGATCAAGTGCATCCATTAATCCCATGAGCCCCATACTGATAAGATCGTCAATGGTGACATGATGGGGAAGTTTCCAGGAGAGTCTGTACGCCGTATATTTGATATAGGGCAGAAACTCTTTAATTATCTCTTCTCTTTCTTCCTCTTTTATTTTTTTCTTGTACTTTAACATTGCACCTTCAACAGACCTCCAAGGAAAAACTGGAGAGTCCCCTTTATATGGTTAGGGTTATCATTGATGATTTTTTTTGATATAGTTAAAAGACTTTTCGATGCTTTGCACTCGGGGTAAAGATCGACTAGGGCCCTTTGCTGCCGTACCGCTTTATGGACAGAGTCATCATGGGGAACAAAACCGATATAATCAAGAGAAATGCTGAGAAATTTTTCGGCGGCTGATGAAAGTCTTTTGTATACATCTGCCGCTTCGCTTTCGTTTTTCACATTATTGACCAGCACCTTGAAGTTCTTCTCCTGATACTTTGTAAAGAGAACTTTCATAAGTGCATAGGCGTCGGTCATTGCAGTCGGTTCTGCAGAAGTGACTATGAAAATATCCTGAGCAGCCATGCAGAAAAATGCTACATTGGATGAGATGCCCGACGAGGTGTCAATTAAAAGGTAGTCAATATCGCCGTCATAGTTTTCGAACTCTTCCAGAAGCCTTAACCGCTGAAACTCATCAAGCGTGGTCAGTTCCTGTATTCCCGAACTTGCCGGAAGCACCTTCACCCCCTCAGGACCGTCTATGATGAGATCCTTCAGCGTTTTTTCTCCGTTGAACAGGTGCTTGATATTGTACTTTGTCGCCAGATTTAAAACGACGTCAATATTACTCAGACCAAGGTCCGCATCGAGTATCAGCACGTTCTTTTTAAGCCTGCTGAGTCCGATCGCGAGGTTTGCGGTAATATTGGTTTTTCCGACACCACCCTTTCCGCTCGCTACAGCTATTGTTCTTACCGTCTTTTTTTCTCCACTGTCCATTATAGGCTCCCTGTTTTCAATATAAGGTTGGCGAGTTTTTTACTGTCAACATACTCCAAATTACCGGGTACCCGCTGACCTGTCGTGATATACGCGACCGGTTTCTGATAGAGTCGGCAAAGGTTGTAAATTGATCCCAGCTTCACTGCCTCATCAGTCTTGGTAAAGGCCATGCAATCAACGGGAAGTGAGCTGTAATACTTGTGAGTATCCATCAGGAAATCACAGTCACTGGAGGCACTCATGAGCAGCTGTGTCTCCATCGGTATGCCTATCTGATAAATCTTTTTAAGGTTATCGATGTATTCAACATCTTTTGGATTCTGCCCTGAGGTATCGACCAGGACCACATCCTTGTCTGAAAATCTCCGTATGCTTTTTCTGAAACTCTCTCTGTCTGAAATGATATCAAGGGGAATTCCAATCATTCTTGAATATATCCGGATCTGCTCTGCAGCACCTATCTTGTATGTATCAATGCTGATCAATCCAACCCTCTTTCCTTCCTTAATGGCCATTGATGCAAGCTTTGCAATACTCGTGGTCTTGCCTGAACCTGTCGGGCCGATAAGCATGGTTACCCTGCTGTCCCGTTTGGCCGAAATATCCCTTATATCTGAAAAGGGGCCTTTAGAAGTCTTTGCATGGGTGAGATCATCGGTCATTACTGTTTCTATTTCTCCAATAGCATCAGCCCTCTCCACCAGCCCCAGGGCGTACTCCTCACGTATTGATAGTTTCCTGAGATATTCAAAGGCCTGTTTTTTTTCTTTCGGTATGATAAAAGAAAAACCGGTGTTCTTCATGGACTCGATATGACTCCTCAGGCTCATAATCTCCTTCTTCAGATCCCCATACTCTTCTGAATATACTGATCCCCGTTCCTGATGTGTCCGGTTACTGTCATCATTCATACTTCCTTCAGAAAGAGCACCGTAATCCGTGTCCTGCGCTTCGATGTCATAGTCAATCGCAGCGGTTACTTCCACATATGAACCCTTATCCTGTTTGTCTTCCGATGATAAGATGACCGCATCGGACCCAAGTTCCTTTTTTACAAGCGTCAGGGCTTCCCTGAAACTTTTTGCACGAATTTTTTTAATTTTCATATTTCACCATTCCCCTGATGTCGAGATCCGTTTTCGATACAATTTCAGCACTGGACAGAACTACAAAAGATGATGAAATTCTTTCAACGATCTTTCTGATCAATTTCCTGATATTTGCCGAGCAGAGAATAACAGGCTGCGTCCCTTTCATCTTTCCTGACGAGAGGACCGTCTCTATACTTTTTACCAGCCTGTTGATGATATCGGGTGTCACGTTGCCCGCCTCAGCCTGTGCCAGCAGCTTTTCATAGGTCGGGTCCAGAGTGAAGACCGACAACTTTCCTTCATCATTGACATATTGTTTGGTTATTGTCCTGGAGAGGGCCTGGCGAACGTACTCGGTGAGTGCTTCAGGATCTTTTAAATTCGGTGAGTAATCCAGCAATGTTTCAAATATGGTAATAATGTCCTTTATGGGAACCCTTTCTTTCAGAAGACTCTGCAGCACTCTCTGAACGGCACCCAGGGTCAGGTGTGCCGGGATCAGCTCTTCAATAAGTTTCGGATAGGACCTTGTAACGTTGTCCAGCAGCTTCTGGGTTTCACTTCGCGTGAGAAGCTCCCACGAATTTTCCCTTATCAGCTCGGTAATGTGTGTACCGATCACCGTCGCGTTATCAACAACCATATGTCCCGCAAGCTGCGCGTTTTCTACATCTTTTTCTTCAATCCAGTATGCCGGGAGTCCGAAGGCAGGCTCCTTTGTGGGAATTCCCTCAATTTTTTCCGCATTCCCGGAGGCAACAGCAAGCCAGTTGCCCATCATTACTTCCCCTCTGGCAATCTCAATGCCCCTGATGAGAAAGCTGTACTCATGGGGCCGAAGCTGCAGGTTGTCCTTAATATGGATAGGAGCAACAACAAACCCGAGCTCAGAAGCAAGCTGTCTCCGCATGGACTTTATTTTCCCAAGAAGCTCGCCATTGGATTGATCAACGAGCGGAATAAGACCGTATCCAATTTCAAGACTGAGGGGATCAAGCTCAAGATAGGATTCTATTTGCGGTTCCTCTGAAACTGTTTCATGGGGCAGTTCCGCTTCTTCATCTTCCAGTGGATATTTGTTCAGTGCATACGCCAATCCACCGGCAATGCACGATATAAGGAAGAAAGGAGTATGAGGGAGTCCCGGGACAAAACCGAGGACCATCAAAACAGCCGCCACAGTAATGAGAGATTTCGGGTTGAGCAGTATCTGCTTTGTTAATTCTTTCCCGATATCACTCTCTTTCCCGGCCCGGCTGACGACCATACCTGCCGCGGTTGAAATTAACAGTGCCGGCATCTGAGACACAAGACCGTCACCGATAGTGAGTATGGTATAGGTAGTTGCCGCATCAACAAGAGGCATTCCCTTCTGAAGCGTCCCGATGATAAGGCCACCGATAATATTAATGGCAGTTATCACTAATCCGGCAATTGCATCACCGCGAACAAATTTGCTCGCACCATCCATTGAACCGTAATAGTCCGCTTCCCGGGCAATGATATCCCTTCTCTGCCTTGCTTCAACTTCATCGATAAGCCCTGTGTTCAAGTCAGCGTCAATCGCCATTTGCTTTCCGGGCATTGCATCAAGAGTAAACCGGGCTGCCACTTCAGCTATTCTTCCCGACCCCTTCGTGATAACAACAAAGTTGACAATAACAAGGATCAGAAAGATAATGATTCCGACAGCATAATTTCCACCGACGACAAAATTCCCGAATGATTTAATGACCTGTCCCGACGCATCCACTCCCTCGTTCCCGCTTAAAAGTATCAATCGTGTTGTCGCAACATTCAGGGACAGCCGGAAGAGTGTTGCCATGAGCAGCAATGAAGGCAGGACTGAGAAATCAAGGGGCTTCTTAATATATATAGCCGTAATCAGGATTGTTATTGAAAGGGAAATAGAGAGGGTAAGCAGAATGTCCAGAAGAAATGGCGGCAGTGGAAGAAGCATCACTCCCACAACGGATACCATCATTAATGCAACCACTACATCTTCTCGTTTCTGGATCAATGACAGCCAGTTCATATTAACCGGTTCCTCCTTCGCTCGCCGGATCTGAAATCAGAGCCAGGGCATGAAACACGCAGTCTACAGCTCATCGTTCCCCCTTTAATTTGTAAATATATGCCAGAATCCTTGCAACAGCCACATAGAGCCCTTCCGGAACATATGAATTCAGTTCAAGTTTAAAAAGTGCCCGTGCAACAGGCTTGTCTTCAATAATAGGAATACCATGCTCTCCCGCGATCTCGCGGATCTTTTCAGCAACAATTCCTGCGCCCTTTGCCACCACCTTCGGTGCCGGCATTTCTTTGTCCTCATACTGAATAGCAATCGCAAGATGGGTGGGGTTTGTAATGACGACAGTCGCGTTCGGTACTTCCTGCATCATACGTTTCCTCGCGGCCTCTCTCTGGGCGCTCCTGATCCTTGATTTTATGATGGGGTCACCTTCTGATGCCTTCGACTCTTCTTTCACTTCCTGTTTTGTCATACGGAGTGATTTCTCATATTGCCATTTTTCCACGAAGAAACTGATTATGGCTATGACCATGTAATAGGCATAAGCAATAATAACTGCATCCATAATCATGGTGGCCGACTGTTTCACGAGCTCATGGATCTCAAGAGCAGCAAGACCGGGAAGAACGCCAAGGTTCTTTTTGACAATGGAATATACAAGCCACCCTCCCGCAGAAAATTTCAACAAGCTTTTTAACAGTTCCGTGAGCCCCTTTGATGAGAATATTCTCTTCATGCCTTCAAGAGGATTCACCTTTTTAAAATCAAACTTAAGGGGCTTTATGGTAATTCCGCTCTGCATCACCGATGCAAGAGTAGCCAGAACAACGGACGTCAGAAATAAGGGAGCCATGAGCTTCATCCCCTGGAAAATAGCGATTCGGGACACATGGAACACATCCGTTCCATACCGGAGGCTGAGGATCCCCCCCATCATGTCGGCCAAATTATTGAAGAAAATCTCTCCACCGAAATAAAATATCATTATTGTTCCACCCATCGTGATAGTCGAGGTAAGATCCTTGCTTTGAGCAACCTGCCCCTTCTTTCGTGCTTCCTGCCGCTTTTTCGGGGTTGCCCGCTCGGTTTTCTCCTGAAACTCTTCTGCCATTATTTATCCCTTCGCCATCAGAACAAGGCGTGTCATTTCTTCCCTGAGATCACTGAAACTGACATCAAGGACGTGTTCAAATACGGGAATACCCAGAATGATCAGCAGCATTCCCAGGAAAATGTTCAGCGGCAGCGCTATAAAAAATATATTCATCTGAGGTGCCGCCTTGTACAAGAATCCGGACAGGAGCTGTACAATCAATACACTGACCATTACGGGAGCGCCTATTTTCATAGCAAGCACAAACAGTCCGCTTCCCATGCTTACTACTTCCGTCAGCAGCGGCTTAACATTCAGCTGACCAGCGGGAAGCACCTCGAAGCTCTTCACAAATACGTAAATAAGGTCATGATGGGCATCCATGGCGAGGAAAAGAAGCATCGTTATAATCCCGTACGCCTCAGCTATAATCGTGTTCTGTCCTACTTCAGGATTAAAGACCCTGGCGATGGAGAGGCCCATTGTAAAGCTGATAAATGTACCAGCCATGCTTACCGCCATAAATATGAATCTGACAGCGAATCCGAGGGATGCTCCTATGATCATTTCTTTCAGGACGAGCAGGGGGATACTGTTTTCTGCAATCTGAAAGTTAATGACAGGAGTGAGCAGCACTGCAATAAACACAGCCATTCCGATCCTGAACTGCGCCGGCAGCTGTTTGCCACCGATAACGGGAAGCAAAGCAACAAAGATTCCGACTCTGAGAAGGATAAACAAAAAGTTCACCATGTAGTGTGAAAAGGTGTTTATGTCAGTTGCCAATAATTCGTTCATTGTCTACTATTCCTGTATTCTTTTCATCGTACATATGACGGTATATGCTGAATCAGGTTTATCGTAAAGGCCATAAGCTTCTCCGACATCCAGGGCATGAGCATGAAAAGGCATCCGAACACAACCAGCATTTTGGGAACAAAGGTCAGTGTAAATTCCTGGATCTGCGTTACCGACTGGAATAAACCCACCAGAAGACCGATCGTCAACCCTGCCAACAGCGGAGGTCCGGCAACATACAGGACTGTCCTGAACACTTCTGCCGATATTCCGTTTACCGTTTCAACTGTCATGAAAAACTCCTCATCGTCGAGCCAATAACAAGATTCCATCCATCAACAAGGACAAAAAGGAGCAGCTTAAAAGGGAGTGAAATCATCACCGGAGGAAGCATCATCATCCCCATGCTGAGTAAAATGCTTGCAATAACCATATCCACAATAAGAAAGGGAAGGAACAGCAGGAACCCTATTTCAAAAGATGTCTTCAGCTCGCTTATTGCAAATGCCGGTATTAATACGGGCATCGAAATATCTTCTGCCTTTTCGGGAAGCTTTTTCTTTGCCAGTCCGGCAAACAATGCAATATCTTTCTGTCGTGTCTGCTTCAGCATAAATTTCTTCAGGGGAGGTACAGCTTCATCCAGGGCCTCTCCGAAAGATGCCTCGTCCTGAATATAGGGGGTCAAGGCATTCTTATTAATCGCGTCTATCGTTGGTGACATAATAAAGAACGTGAGAAACAGCGAGAGGCCGATTACAACAGTATTTGGCGGTACCGTTTGACCGCCGAAAGCATGGCGCAGAAATGAGAGCACTACGACAATACGGGTAAAGGACGTCAGCATAATCAGAACAGCTGGCAGGAATGAGAGGAAACTGATAATAAGGAACGTCTCGATCAAAGGATTGTCAATATCCTTAAAATCGATGGCCTGAGCCGGTGATGGAGCAATGAGCATGAGGCCAATCAGAAACATTATTGCCGCCATTGCACGTTTTACAGATGCTGATTGTTCCATGTTTTCGGCTTTGTCTTTTATTTTCACTCTGTCTTTCAATTCCTCTGCGCTCCTGAATGCATGATTTTTTCAAGCTTGCCCTGAAACCCTTCTCCGGGTGAAAAGTCCAGCTCATCCTCTTTGAACACTTTGAGAAGCCTCATGTCATTCTGTGTAACTCCCAGGATAAGGACTTCACCACCAATTTTTAGTGCCGCAACCCCTTTCTTCTGACCAAAGGGCTGATAACTGACAACACTCATCAGTCCGAATCTGTTCTGCTTCTTTCTGATTAAATATCCTGCTGCAACAATCAACAGTATTACAAAAGCGAGTGCTGCAGCTGCCTGCATATACAATCCTGTCATTTTAATTGGGTCAACCTTTCTGAAGGACTGATAATGTCCGTCAGTCTTACTCCGAACTTTTCATTGACTACAACTACCTCTCCCCGCGCAATTAACCTGCTGTTTGCCCTGATCTCCATTGGTTCACCCGCAAGTTTTTCCAGTTCTATGACAGATCCCTGTCCGAGCTGGAGCAGTTCCTTAATAAGCATTCTAGACGTGCCCAGTTCTACTGTTATCTCAACAGGTATATCGAGAAGAAAGTCAATATCCTGCTCGAGGGTCTTGCCGCTTTCATCATTCAGGTTTTGAAACTCATGGTCCTGGACGGCTTCCCCTGTGCCTGCTCCATCCTGTGTCTGTGCATCCTGCTCTTCCATATTTACCTCCAGATACTTTCTTTGTTATTCCTTATCCGTTTTCGATAACATTTGGGAACGGTTATTTTTAAATCTCCTGCGTCATTCCTCCAGCCTTTATACAAGTGACGATAACTCATTTTCATTCAACAATCCCTGTCAATTTAACTGCCTGGTTTCCCTTGCTGAACCCGGGGGTCCCTTTGAATTTAGGCTGACCTTCTACCTTAACGAGCAATTCGTCATCAACAGACTTTGCAAGATTCAGTACGTTGCCGACCTCAAAGTTCAATATGTCACTGCAGGTAAGGACCATGCGGCCCAGTTCAGCCGATATTTCCACATTTGTATCCCTCAGTAATACCTTCATTATCTGCGTCCATCTCTGGTCTGTTTCAAATTTATCACTGTGGATACCGGAATAAAGTTTCTCTTTTACCGGCTCAACCATGGAGTAAGGGATGCAAAAGAACATTCTGCCCGCAAAATCTTCGATTTCTATGAGCACCTCGATACTGATGACAATTTCAGCCGGCGTAACAATAGTTACAAACTGAGGATTGATCTCTGAACTTATGTATTCCGGCTCCACCGGGGATATCCCGCTCCAGGACGCTTCCATGTCTTTCAATGCCATATTTACCACTTTTTGAATTACTCTCTGCTCAATAACAGTGAATGACCGTCCCTCCGATTTGATATTCTGTGCATTTGATCCACCGAAAAAGAATTCAATAAATGCGAATACAAGCGGGGCCTCAAGTACGATCAAAGAATAGCCTTTCAGAGGAGGCATTTTGAATATGTTTATGCTTGACGGTACTGGAATGGTTTTTATGAAATCGCTGAACTTTATTATCTCCACGTTCTGTACACTGATATCAACAAATTTCATTATGAGATTCGATACGGAACTTCTGAAGTGTCGCGCAAAACCCTCATTTGCCATTTCAAGCCCGGGCATCCTTCCGCGGATAATTCGCTCCTGGCTCGTGAAGTCATAACTCCTTACACCGGTAAGAATCTTGTCTTTCGCTTCATCCGTGTCGATCTCACCGGATGCTACGCCTTTCAGCAGAGCATCAACTTCATCCTGTGAAAGTATCTTGTCGGTCATTGCATCACGAATTCAGTGAAATAAAGGTTTTTAAATACATCTCTTTCCATTCCCATAATCTGGTTTGCCCTGAACAGCACTTCATCTTTTAACTGAAATTTTCCCTCAGGACTCGATATGGCATTCAATGATTTGCTGCTGACCAGCGTGATAATGGTATCCCTCAGTTGCGGGGTCTTTGCTTCAACTGTTTCCTCCAGGGATGTGTCAGTAACTTCGAACTGTATGGTAACTTTCAGATAACGCCCGTGATCCGCAAGATTCAGTACAAAGGGGTTCAGGGCAATTATTGACGTTTCCGCTTCCACTTTCTTCTCATGAGTTTCTTCACTGGTCTTTTTTCCTGCCATCAGCTTGAACCCCATAAACCCGCCTGCACCCAGAACAATTACTGAGACCAGAATAATAATTATCATGAGCTTGCTTCCTTTTTTCGGCTGCTCAGGTACTTCAGCCTCTGCGTTCTCTTTTTCTTCTGCCATCCTTGCCTTCCTCCCTTATTACTGTTTATAGTTAATCTTCCTGAATTACTACTCTGCCGGACCGACTAACGGCTGTTAATATACAAATACCGTGCCTGACGTAATTCATTGATTAATATACTTTCCAATACCTGTTACCCCGTCAATTTAATGACTTCATGGTAAGATATTGGCTGCCTGGCGAACCCTGAGTGTTTCAGCCTCTCCCACTAGAGAATTTGTTAAAGATATCTCCACAATGACCGATAAGAAGAATATGCAGAAGATGGTTCTGTACATTCCACTTACAGACAGAGAATGAGTAGTGAGAATAAAGATAAGGACTATTTCCAAAAATCGCTATTGACTATAGGTTCGGCAATGAATTCGGAGCACTGAAAAAGTCCCGGATAATAATAGGACCAGGCCATTATGACACATACAAATACAAAAGAAGCGGATGTAATGGATGCACATGAGAAGGCCAGCAGGATTGCCCTCGAAATTATAAATATTCTGAAACAGTCTTCCCAGGAAAAGAAACGTCTCACTGTAGACCTGCTCGCAAGCAGTATGCTGGCAGAGAACAGCATAAGGGACATATTATCAGGCAACGGCAGGCCAGATCACCACATTCAGCAGGAACCGGATCTCCTCAAGAGAATGATCACTAACATTATCGGGAAACTGGCGGATCTGACTCCACCGACGAATATTGAAATTATAGACGCCATAAAAGACAACATAAACAAAAAGGATTATATTGACGACTCCGCAGAATGGATCAATGAACCCATAAAGGCTATAAGGGATTACCAGACCTCTCTCACAGACAAGAACAAGGAGCTTGAGGATTTTATACAGTTGACAACACAATACCTCGAAGATACAGAAATCCATCTCGCTAAAGAGCAGTCTTCACAAAAACAGAGGTTTCAGGATGACCGACAGTTTGAAAAAGATCTATCCTCTAATGTGAACATGATAAAGGATGGTGTGGATAGCTCTGAAGATTTCAGCAATTTCAAAATGACCGTTATGAACAAGATTGAAAACATTAACCAGGGTATTAAAAAGAAAAAAGAGCATGACATACGTATTGCCAAAGAGGCGGAAGAGGCTCTCGCGGAAATGAGCAAACGCATGAACCAAATCAAGAGTGAAGCTGATGAAATTCAAAAGAGGTCTGATGAGATTGAATATGACGCTGTCCATGATAAACTTACGGGTCTTTATAACCGGCGGGCCTATGACCAGAGAATGAAGGAACTTCTTACTACCCTGGAAGATGATGATGTGGTGGCCTCTCTGTTAATCTGCGACATTGATTATTTCAAAAAAATAAACGACACCTACGGCCATAAGATAGGAGACCTTGCCCTGAAAAAGCTGGGGGCCCTGCTTACAGAACGTCTTCGGACAATCGACTTCATATCACGGTTCGGCGGTGAGGAATTTGCCATTATTCTTTATGATACCGATCTGGACGGTGCAGTAAAGGCAGGAGACGGGATCCGCGCATACATTGACAAATCGGTGTTTTCTTATAGGGACGAGAAAATTCCTCTGACAATAAGTGTCGGCGTCAGTTCTTTCCAAAAAGGAGATGACAGCAGCACCGCTTTTGAAAGAGCCGACAAAGCTCTGTACCTTGCCAAGAGTTCGGGCAGAAACCAGGTTAAAAGCGAGAATGATGTTTTACATAAAGACAGCGCAAACACTGTCTGAGAGTATCGTCCTCCTTCAATTTGTGATATCCACTTGAATTCCTCATCAATCGTTTAACGAGTGCCTGCGAGGATTTCACTCTCCATCCCGTCTTTGATATCTTATTTTATCATTTAAATATAGGTAGTTTTCTAATATCTCAAAAATAATATTCTTATAGCATTCAAGTTTTAAATTTAAAGTCCGATACAATATTATGGGGCTATCCCCTATATTTGAAGTGTGATAAATCACTAAGCACTACTGCAGTGATTTCTCATGCAAAAGACAAATCAGGAGGTATCGTAAGTGAATCAATCAGCTGAACTTTTCGATCAGAACCTTCATTACGAGGAAAAAATATCTGTTTTTGCCGATGAAGTCCTTAAAATACTGAAAGAGCTTTCACATGATAACAGAAAACAGATTGACAGCAAACTCATAGCCGATAAAATGTTCTGGAGTGATCCTGTAAAGAAACTTCTTTCAGGCACCACATCAATAACGCCACAGAGTGATATAACCCCTCAATATCTGAGGGAATTATCAACAAAGATACTGGACAGGTTTTCTGAACTGGTGCCAAGCTCCATGATTGACAACCTCGATGATCTGAAAGGAAAGCTGGATGATAAAGTACTTGCCGGCAAGTCTACAGACTGGCTCGATTCACCAATCCAGATAATAAAGAAATATATTGATTCTATTTCGGTACGCAACAATGAAATGGAAAGCTTCATCGTTCAGACTATGCAGTATCTTGGTGAAACGGAACGGCAGTTGTCAAAAGAAGTATATACCCAACAGAAAAAATACAGCAGTGACAGGCAGGCCGATGAATTTATCTATTCTGACATCTCTTCCATTAAAAAGGATTTTGACACCGAGGGGAGCATCGACAGCATCAGAAATGCCGTGTTAAGCAAGATCGGCAATATCAACAAATGCATCAAAAAGAGGAGAGATCAGGACATAGTGCGCCTTAAACAGACAGAGGATTCATTGAAATACATGAATGTTCAGATAGAAGCCATTAGAGCTGAAGCTGAAGAGATGCGTAGAAAAGCACGGGAAATGCAGTATGAATCATTCCGTGACAATCTCACCGGCCTCTTTAACCGGAAAGCCTATGATCAAAGAATAACAGAAACACTGGCCAATCTCGACAGGTATAATGTGCAGGCATCTCTGTTGATCTGCGACATAGATTTTTTCAAGAACATTAACGACACCTTCGGCCACAAAGTTGGGGACCTTGCCCTTGTTAAAATAGCTTCTCTGCTGAAAAAACGCTTGCGGACAAATGATTATGTAGCACGATACGGGGGGGAAGAATTTGTGGCTATTCTTCCCCATACGGATCTCACCGGTGCCGAGAAGGCTGGAGAAGGCATAAGGGAATATATAGATGAAGCCATCTTTTCCTATAAAGGGAAGGACATACCCCTCACGGTAAGCGTCGGTATCAGCACATTCAGGGAAGGCGATGACTCTACGCGGGTATTTGAAAGAGCTGATACAGCTCTTTACTTCGCCAAGCGGTCGGGGAGAAACATGGTAATGACAGAAAATGATGTACCCGGCGATATGACGGCCTTAAATGAGACAGGGTAAACAGGGTGCAGTGCTTCCCTGCAGGTATTCTGTTTATTCTTCCCTGCTGCACCATGTGACATACCCCGCTGCCTTACCGTTGCTGGGCTCACAACGTCCTCCATGAAGCTCGCTAAGCAAGCTAATCATATAATTCACCCACCGTCCTTTCTCTCTGACATTCAAACATTGAGAACAATGCTTTGATGCTAAAGATATCCCCCTTTTATTCCGATAATTTAAACATAGATGAACGGTAATACATTCAAATAAATACATGGTCTGCTTCGCATAGGTAATTGGATCATCCATCAGTGGAGATTCTGTACCACAGTAAGGATAACAATGCATTCGACAA
>CALZGI010000281.1 GCA_945786855.1 Thermodesulfovibrionia bacterium
ACATAAGGGGGCGACAGGCCTCGACGGGGGTTACGAGGTTCAAGTTGCATGCCGTGGCTCTGTCACCACGTAAAAAGGCAGAAAAAAACACAAACGCCAATAACGAACTGGCACTCGCCGCTTAAATAAGCGACGCGCTTCCCCGGGAAAGTCTGCTACCCGGACGAGGCGTCGACTAGCAGGCTGGCCTGGAAGAGCTGCCCTTGACTTTCAGGTAAGATCAAGAGGGATTGGAATCTGGAAGGCCTATTTTGCCGGCAAACCTCATTCTGAAAACTAAATAGGCAGAATAAGCATGTAGACGCTTGGAAGTAGTACTTCCGGACCCGGGTTCGAATCCCGGCGCCTCCACCATTTATGCATTTATGCAGGGGCGAGGTTATACCTCGCCCTTTTATAATCCGGCAAAATCTTAATTGCTGTGCTTTTGGTTTTCATCACTATCTCTTTCTTATACAGATAAACAAATCAGACAATTTGCAGGCCTGTTATGTTCTTTACCGATCACGAGGGCGAGGCAGTGCCTCGCCCCTACGCGCCCCCGCGCACTTTGAAATCCACTTCCCCAGATGTTATGATAGCTCAATCTAAAAACAGGAGTTAGACTATAACATGCTGCCATATTTCTTGAAGGCCAAGACAATTTCTGATGCATGGTTTCAGATAATCTATAATATTTTTGACCATTCCTACAGGCAGGAAATTCAGAGGGGTTCTTTTGAAAAAGAGCAGTACAGGCTTCAGTACCCGGGGCTGGCTGTTTTTATTGAACATCCTGAGCAGGACATAGTCCCTGTGATACCTCCTGCCCTTGGCATACCCTCTCCCACAGATATGGACTATATTGAGGATTATTTCGCGAATTACCTGATGAACCCGGAGCTGTCAAAAAATGAAACATACAGGTATTCCAGCAGGATACATCATCCGATGCCGGAGGGCGGTACGCAGTTGGAACGTGCCATAAAGATGCTTAAGGAAACGCCGCTGACAAATCAGGCGGTCGTTGAGATCGGTACTCCTGAAGACTATGACATCTGCTATGGGGAAGATGGAAAGCTTGACCCGCCCTGCCTGCGGCTCCTTGACTTCAAGGCAGTGCCTGAGGGCACTGATGTTGTCCTCACCTTAAGCTGCTATTTCCGGTCCTGGGACTTGTGGGCCGGATTCCCCTCAAATCTTGGGGGGCTGGAACTTCTCAAGCAGTATGTTGCAGAGGAATGCGGTCTCAGGAGCGGCCCGCTCTATGCTTACAGCTCTGGCGGTCATATTTACGGGTACCAGGAAGAGATTGCGCGCATCCGTACAATGAAAACGAAAGAATAGCCTGAATTAAGCCTGCGCAACACCCCTTCAGACAGCTGCCTTTTTAGAAAAATATCCTTTTTATTGCAATTTCTGAGTGTTTTTATTATCTTAACTGATCAAAGCTTATCTGCACGCGGAATTTATTATTGACAATCTTTCATATTGTGATAGGAACATAGTATGGCATATCCAAAAGTCCTTGCGATGATTATGGCCGGTGGTAAAGGGGAAAGACTATTTCCTCTCACCTTTGAAAGGTCAAAACCTTCCGTCCCGTTCGGCGGTCGGTACCGCATCGTAGATTTCGTTCTCAGTAATCTGATTAATTCTCAGATATATTCCATTTATCTCCTTGTTCAGTACAAGTCCCAGTCTCTTATTGAGTATGTGCGGGAGAACTGGGGACTTTCAGCTCTGATCAGGAATCATTTTGTCACTGTTGTTCCACCACAGATGATGTATGGCAAGGACTGGTTCCAGGGAACGGCAAATGCCGTATTCCAGAACATGAACCTTATTCGTCAGCACAAACCTGACCTGGTAATTGTCTTTGGCGCTGACCACATTTACAGGATGAATATACGTCAGATGATAGATTTTCATCTCGAAAGCAATGCTCAGTGTACTGTAGCTGCCATGCCTGTACCGATTGAAAAGGCCAGTTCCTTCGGCATCATAGACGCCGAAAAGAATGGCAGAATCAAGGAGTTTATTGAAAAACCAGAAAACCCTCCACCGATGCCCGGTGATCCCACCAGATCATACTGTTCGATGGGAAATTACGTTTTTAACACTGAAATGCTTGTCACAGGATTGATTCAGGCGGAGCGAAACAAAGAGTATGATTTTGGTAAACATGTCATCCCAAATCTCCTGAAAGAAGGCGAACGGATTTTTGCCTATGACTTTTCGAGAAATATAATTCCGGGGGTTAAACCCTATGAAGAGTCAGGATACTGGCGTGATGTGGGTACTATTGAATCTTTCTGGAGTGCGCATCAGGACATGCTCGGTGAAGAACCTCTCTTTGATATCAATAATGATAAATGGCCGATCCGTGCGTCGCATAATGACCTGCCGGCAACAAAAATAATGGGAGGAGAAATCACCAACAGCATAGTTGCCGAGGGTACAGACATAAAGAGGGCCAAAATAATTAACTCTGTAGTCCGTCGGGGTGTTGTAATTGAAGACGGAGTGGAGATCAGGGACTCCATAGTGATGGACCACGTACTCCTTAAAAAGGGATGCATGATCAACAGGGCGATCATCGATTCCTACAATGTTATCGATGAGGACGTTCAGATCGGACACGATAGTGAGGTTCCCTTTTTCAGGACAACAACTGACTCTTCGGGAATCTCGGTAGTTGCAAGCGAAAAGCCCAGAGGAAAGCAGTAAGTCAAAAAGAGATGCTGCGGT
>CALZGI010000282.1 GCA_945786855.1 Thermodesulfovibrionia bacterium
CTTCATACGGTCCTCTCTGGTCTTTTGCGTCCCTGGGTGAACCGTTCCATGTTCCGGGAACAACGCACTGGTAGTTTTCAATCTTCTGGTTCTTGATCTTTACCCAGTGGCAGAGAGCACCTCTTGGCGCTTCATGAAAACCATAACCTTGTGCTTCAGCAGGCCAGTCAGAGGGTTCCCATTTCTCTCCGTTGTGTATCCGGAGGTCGCCTTTTTTCATGTTGGCTGCAAGCTGGTCGATCCAGACCGGTATCTGCTCGGCAGTTACCAGTGTCTCAACAGCACGTGCAGCGATTCTGCCGAGTGTGGAAAACAGTGCTGCAGGGCCGACTCCCAATGTCTTGAGCACACTGTTGACAACCGCCTGCACTCTTTCGTGTCCCGATGCATAGGCAACGAGCATCCTGGAAAGAGGCCCTACTTCCATGGCCATATCATCATAACGGGGTGCTTTTAGCCAGGTATACTTTTTGTCAGTATCGAGATATTCATAGGGAGGCTGCGGGCCGGTATACTTGTGGTTTGTTTCACCGTCATAAGGGTGCATTGCCTTGTCATCGCCGCCTGAGTATTCATACCAGGAGTGAGTGATATATTCAGTCACTTTTTTGTGGTCTACAGGGTGCACTTTGGACAGGTCCTTGTTAAGAATAATGCCGCGCGGCAGCCAGTTGTTGTCTGTATTGCTTGCTGTGTCATTCGGGAAATCACCGTAGCTCAGGAAATTGCCGACCCCTTCACCATATCCTGCCCAATCAAGGTAAAAGGGAGCAACTGCGAGTACGTCAGGTATGTACACCTGTTCAACAAAGTCATGTGCTTTTTTTGCCAGTCCCTGCATGAATGCGATACTCCCTGCATTCAGGGCATTCTGACTGTTGGGATCAACAGGGATTGACATGCCGCCAACGATGTAGGTCTGTGCGTGAGGATTCTTTGCTCCAAGCAGGGCCTGGATTTTTATGACCTCTCTCTGCCAGTCAAGGGCCTCAAGATAATGGGCCACTGCCATGAGATTTGCCTCAGCAGGAAGCTTGTAAGCCGGGTGCCCCCAGTATCCATTGGCGAACGGGCCGAGCTGTCCCCTGTCTACAAAGGCCTTCAGTCTCTCTTTAACTCCCTTGAAGTAGTCAGCTCCTGAATTCGGCCAGTCAGATATGGACTGTGCAAGTCCTGCTGTTTTAACCGGGTCAGCACTTAACGCACTTACAATATCCACCCAGTCAAGGGCATGAAGGTGATAAAAATGGATTACGTGGTCCTGCACATACTGAATTCCTGAAATAAGGTTTCTTATAATCCTTGCATTATCAGGAATGGTAATGCCTAAAGCGTCTTCGACCGCTCTCACCGAGGCGGTTGCATGCACCGTAGTTCAGACGCCTCATATTCGCTGCGTAAAGGCCCATGCATCTCTGGGATCACGGCCTTTCATAATCAGCTCAATCCCTCTGAACATGGTGCTGGAACTCCAGGCATCAATAACCTTGCCGTTTTCAACCTGAGCTTCAATCCTGAGATGTCCTTCGATTCTTGTTATTGGGTCAATTACTAACTTTTTAGCCAATTCTGATCACCTCCTATAAAAATAAATTTTTATTGATTACACCGATTTTAAAATGATTGCACAGATTAAAGATTGAAATCTGTGTAATCCTGTTTTTAATCTGTGTAATCAAAAATGAATTAATCATTTTCATTTTTTTTCTTTGGCGACATTGCCCTTCCAATTCCATGGAGTACCAGACCGGCAGCAGTAGCTGCTGCTAGACCAACACCGACCTTATCAGCAGTGCTTTCAACTCCGAATCCCGGTACATTGGGCAGTCTCCTGTAGATCGGGGTCATGGTGTCCCAGTTATTGTCAGCTGCGCATGCGATGCAGCCATGACCTCCCTGAATGGGCCAGCTTGTTCCTCCGTTGAACTTTACAGACGGGCAGTTGAAGAATGCTTCCGGACCCTTACATCCCATTTCATACAGACACCATCCCTGTCTGTGTCCTTCATCGCCCCACTTCTGTACAAACTGTCCGGCATCGAAATGTCCTCTTCGTTCACAGTTGTCATGGATTCTCTTGCCATGCGCAAAAAGAGGTCTCTTGCGGTCATCAAGGACCGGAAGTGACCCGAATGTAAGATAGTGAACCACCGTTGCCGTAAAATTCTCCACATTCATGGGACATCCGGGCAGATTCACCAGGGGGATGCCGGGAACCGCCTTTTCCACACCAACTGCTCCAGTGGGGTTTGGCTTGGCGCTGACGATACCTCCCCATGAGGAACAGGAGCCGACAGCGATTGTTGCGGCGGCATTTCCGCACACTTCGCGGGCAATATCCAGTGCGGACCTTCCTCCTACACAACAGTAGATACCATTATCAGCCATCGGGATGGCACCCTCAACAACAGCAAAGTATTTCCCCTTATGATTATTAACCACATCCTGCAGAGATTTCTCAGCATTAAATCCTGACGGGGCCATGATTGTCTCATGGTACTCAATCGAAAACACATCAAGCACGATTTGGGCTATGGTTGGATTCGAAGCCCTCAGAGTAGATTCTGTATCTCCTGCACAGTCTGAAAATTCAAGCCACACGAGATATGGTTTTTGGGCTACTACTGCTTCGGCTATTTTCGGGATAAACGAAGCAGGCAAGGCCAGTGTTGCTGCCATGGCAGAACAGAATTTCATAAAGTCCCGTCTGGAAACTCCCTTGTTTTCAAGGGCATCAAATATTTTATTTTCGTCTGAGCTGCCGTTGGAATTTGACTTCATAGACCTATTCCTTTCTGAAAATATTTATAATTA
>CALZGI010000283.1 GCA_945786855.1 Thermodesulfovibrionia bacterium
ATCCAATGTAATCAACCAGCCGGGGACAGGTCACGGTCTGTCATATATAAAACATGCTGTTGAAATACATAACGGCACAGTAGGGTATGAAGCCACCCGGTTCGGAAACCATTTCTACTTCATTCTCCCGAAATAAAAATATTTCTTTCATCGGTCCCTTTTTTATTAATCAATCAATCTCCCCTTCAGTAAGATAAACAAGTGCCTTATTTATATCTTCTCTCTTCCCTGTAATAAAAACGATATCGCCGAGTTCAAAACTGAATTGCGGGCGGGGCTTGTGTGCATTATTCTGCCCCGTTCAATTGCTATTATTGAAGCTCCGGTCTTTGCTCTGAATTTGAGATCTTCTATGGAATTCCCCAGAACCGGGGACGGTTCATGAATCGTAAAAAGCTCAATAGTGAGATTTGAAAGGAGCGCATATTTGTCGAGGAATGGTTTTTGTTTTGCCCTCCTTGTCTGCCTGAGTGTTTTATACCCATCTTCTCTGATCATGTCAACGAAATTGAAAATCTCATTTTTGGTGTCTGATATTTAGTGAGTAGTCTTGAGAAAATTTCTATAGAGGTTTCAAATTCCTCAGGAATAACTTCGTCTGCCCCGAGTTTCAATAAATCATCCACCTCAGAAATGTAGCGGGTTCTTGCAATAATAAATAGATGAGCATGTTGTCTTCGTGCTGTCTTCACTATATTCCGGGCAGATGCAGGGTCTGAGATAATGACCACAAGAGTCCTCGAGTTCTTTATGCCCAACCGGTGAAGGGTCTCACTCTTTGTCCCGTCGCCATAAAAAATCGGCTCTCCCTGATTCTTCATGTCCCTGATTGTAGAAACATTGAATTCAAGTATAACGTAGGGTATGCGGGCCCACCTTAGAACCCGTGCAAGGTTTTTCCCGTTTAAACCAAATCCGATGATAATTACATGGTCTATTCTCTTTGCTGGAAAATCCGTGTCCGCGTACAGTTCCTTGATATTCCCCAGTCTCCTCAGTATTTTCTGAGAGCTGAGCCATCCCGATAGAAAAGGGGAAGCCTGCATTATAAAGGGTGTCAGAAGCATAGTGAATACGGACGCAGAAAGAAATGCCTGATATACATCATTCGAAATGACTCCTGCTGCAAGACCTGCCACGGCAAGTACAAATGAAAATTCACCGACCTGTCTCCTGAGGGCTATTGATTTCCCTAAAGATTTCTTCCTGCCATTCCGAGATAACATTCAATATGTGTGTTCAGTATTGCAGAAAGAATCAAGGCACGGCAGTTGTGACTGTCCTTCTCCTCTGTCTGCTGCTCCTTTTCGGATGTGGCAAAGGCAGCAGTGAAAAGAGTGTCAGGATGTCAAATAAAGAGAGCGGTTCGAGCTCCCTGTTAAGTGACTCAGTAACACTGAACTGGTCTGCACCAAAATCCAATGCCGACGGAACGTCACTGACCGATCTTAAGGGGTATATCGTATATTACGGTCCATCGCACAATATACATGCACATTCCGTGGATGTAGGGGATCTCCCCGGTTCATCCTTCAGCGGTCTGTCTTCGGGAACGTGGTGTTTTACTGTAACGGCCTATGACGTGGCAGGAAATGAAAGCAATTATTCGGCAGTGGAGTGTACAACGATCTGAATGATCTCGACAAAGATATCTGCGGCACTTCGTCTCTCTGATTAAACTATACTCTACCAACCTGTTTTCATGAGAAGAAAAAAAGCCAGAAATCCTGATGCCGTAATAAGACCTATAAATGACTGCGCTTCTTCAAATGCTTCCGGGATCATTGTTTCAGCGACCATTGATAATATCCCACCAGCGGCCAGGGCTGTAATGAATGCTATTATCGAGTCAGGGGAACTGCTGAACACTGAATAACCGAGCACGCCCGCGATGCCTGTCAGCACTGTTATCCCTCCCCAAACACCAAATATATACTTTGCCGAACGGCCTGATTTTTTCATTCCCTGTTTCATTCACTACCAATACATTAGAGTCGCCATGCCCTGTATATGATGCAAATCATAGTATGTTTTGTGAGTTAGAATTATTTTAATGGCAAGGAGTACATGACAGATACAGTTAATAACCCTAATAATCGGAGAGAAAGAGATGGCTACTAAACTTAAACATAATAAAAAAAGCCTCTTTACTGACGAAGAAATTGAGCAGTATTGCCAGAGCGTCAAGAAGTTGCTGGTAGATATCAATTACAGAAAGGCCGTAAAAAAAACGAAAAAAGTGAAAGAAATAAAAGAAATGTATGTTTCTTCAGATGAAGATGACTGGCTGTTGTCGAGGAATTAAGGGTAGTCTTCGGATAACGCTAATATCTAAGTATGAATGATCTGTGGTTCAAATTTAATTGATGATTACAGGTTGAAATGTAGGGGCGTCTCTTGTGGGTGCCCTTCTTTTCACATCGCGAATAGACGGTAAAGACAGGATCCAATCTGCAAAAATAGGGATCAACCTGCCAAAGACAGGGCAGGCACAAGACCTGCCCCTACAAAAACATCAAATGATGAAAATAATCCTGAAAATTATATGAATGAAGATTTTAGGAATAAATCAAGAGCTTTTAACATAATTGAAATTATTACTTTAAGTCAACTATCATCAGATTTCATGCTTGATTATAACTGAAGACTTTATCAGGTTATCTTTAGTTCTTAAGATCATGTTTATAGTAATAATTACAGACAATATGAATGGTGGACGTTATGTTTCAGCCTAGTGTACTGTTTACCCAAGCTTGGGAAAAAAGCAGGAAAAGATCAATATATTCACAGTACAAATAAGGTACAATACCCTGCATGTGGATACTGACATTATCTTTTGCCCTCTATCTTTTTGCCATCTGGAAAAGGCCGCTCCTTTATGCAGGTCTTGCCATCCAGGCAGTGTATATATTTTCAAGGGGAGCTGAACTGGGGCGGCTCCCTCTCGTGGGGCCCCATGATACGCTTATATTCCTGACTGCATCAATCGCCGCTTTTGCAGTTCCCTTCGCCTATTCTTTAAAAGACCGCGGTCGGTTTTTATACGTTGTTACAATTGTGGCGTCTCTCTTTACTGTCTTTGCCATGACTGCAAAGCAGCATAATTCACCGCTGCCCCCGATACTGAAGACATTCTGGTTTGAGTGTCATGTTGTTCTGGCATTTATGTCCTATGCACTGTTTGGCATTGCCGCGATACTTGGCGGGATGTACCTGAAGGACCGGCAGAGCGCTTATGAAGCTTTGGGATACAGGGCGGTGCTCATCGGCTACTGCCTGTTTACTCTTTCAATGATATTCGGCGGCATCTGGGCATACCTTGCATGGGGAACCTACTGGCTGTGGACTCCGAAGGAACTATGGACGAGCATATTGTGGGGGTTTTACAGTTTTTACCTCCATGCACGGTTGCGCCAGTGGTGGGTTGGGAAACCAATGGCATATCTTGGGATTGCCGGTTTTGCCATTACACTGTTTACTTATCTGGGGGTCAGCCTCCTGATGAAGAGTTCCCACAGTTTTTGATTCTGTTTACGGACAGGGATACACTATGAAGCTATTTAAGCAGCTACTGAATGTCTTTTTTTCTTTGAGAACGAGCCTTTGGCTTCTCGGGTTCATGCTCATGCTGATGTTTGCCGGTGCCTTCATCATGCCGGGCAGACAGGAATTTCAGCTTCTTCACTCCATGCCTCTTTGGGGCTGGATTCAAAAACAGCCCGTCGAAATAACATGGTGGCTCTGGGGATTAATCGGAATTCTCTCCCTGTTAACGATCAACACCCTGTTCTGCAGTATTGAATCACTTGTGAAAAAGAGAAAAGTGACTCAGTGGCTTTTATTGATTTCACCTCAGATAATTCATGTGGGGTTCCTTTTTATGCTCCTTGCCCATCTCCTGAGTGCTGTTGGGGCATCGCAGGCTCAGGCGGTTGCAGCTGAAGGAACAATTGTAAAACTGTCGAAGGAGACAAATCTGAAAGTCAACAATATCAATATTCAGCTTGACTACTATGGGCGTGTATCGGACTGGAAGGTGGCTGTTGAATACCTCTCAGACGGGAAGGTTCTCGATACAGACATGATTGAACCGAACAATCCTTCCGATATAATGGGCTTTAACATTAATGTGAAAGATCTGAGGTCTCATCCAGAGGAAGCCGTGCTTCTTCAGATCAACAGGGAACCGGGGGCACCATGGGCACTGGTGGGCAGCATACTATTTGCCGTCGGGATTATAACGTTAATAGTTCTCAGGATTAAAATGGAGAAAGTGTAAAGGAATTGCAGGTTCCGGAATTGAAACTCCAATTTGTCAGACCGTTGTTAAAAAGTATGGTTTGAACGGATTTGCCCCGCCGATAATCTTTCTGAAATTTTGTTTAAGGAAAAGGCCGGAGATGTATTATCGGCGATTGTCGATGGGGTAAGGCATGCTGCAGTAATACATCAGGCATGGGACTGCTGACGTACAATAGATAGTTTTCTTGAGGCCAGTCCTTTACCAGTGGTTATTCATCAGGACGTTCTTTCAGTAACTGATAAACCATGAACACGATAAACAGGCTAGCACCAACTCCTGACAATACATCCATACGTTACCCCCCTTAAGGAAATTAATGTTTGTTTCTTCTCGTGCCTGCTCGTGTGCTGTGTGTGCCCGAAGGCCTTTCCTCTTATATCAGCAGATATGTAAGGATAGTCAGCACCAGGGATGTCATACATGCAAAAACTAAGGCTTCAGCTATTTGTCGCATAATTAGTTATAAAGCAAAGCAGATGCCAATAGCGGAAATTTTGAATCTGCAATTTAATCAATGACTTAACAGGTCGTTCTGTGCAACCAACCGTCTGTTTTTTCCTCTTTTCTGTGTGAAATAACCCATCCTCAAATGCACCCTGTTCTACTCTGTGGAATTGTACACATTGTGAAACGGGGGAAAATTTCCGAATGTATTACAGGTAAACAATCTTAATATGGATATAATGTTAAATTATACAGTCTGGTGCAGAAATAATGCAAGCCAGATTTTATTGTCCCTGTATCTTCTTCTGCCATGCCTTTGATTTCCCGATTACTTCCTGCTCGTCCAGTGTGGTTGCCCTTCCTTTGTCAACCGCTATCTTTCCATTCACCATCACCGTATCTATATCTTCGGGTCTCATGCAGTACGTTATATGGGAGAATACATCATAAAGTGGGGTTACGTGGGGCCTGTCAAGACGTGCGACGACCAGGTCAGCCTTTTTCCCTGCTTTGATAGAACCTGTTATATCGCCTAGTCCCAAGATTTCGGCGCCATTTAATGTGGCCATTTTGAGCGCTGTTTTGCTGTCAACCACAGTGGCGTCCATCGATACCGCTTTGTGGACCTTTGCTGCGGTAGACATTTCCCCTAGGATATTCAGGTCGTTATTGCTTGCAGCTCCGTCGGTGCCAAAGGCGACTTTTACTCCCGCATTGAGCATTTTTGGCAGGGGGGCGATTCCCGATGCAAGCTTGAGATTGCTTTCTATACAGTGGATGACTCCTACTTTTTTCTCTGCCAGGATCTCAATTTCTCTGTCAGTCAACCATACGCAGTGTGCTGCAGTTACACGTTCCGAAAGGAAACCAATTGAATCAAGATGTTCTACGGGCCTTTTCCCGTACCGCTTCTGGCACTCAGCTACCTCAAACTGGGTTTCCGCAAGGTGGGTGTGAAGAGGAACGTTATAATTGTCAGCCATGTCTTTTGCGCGCTTATAGTTATCGGGCCCGCAGGTGAATGTGGCATGGGGCGCTATGCAGGGTGTAACGAACTCATTGTTTGTCCACTTCCTGATGTGTTCTTCAGCCTTCCTGAAATAGTCATCAGGTGTTTTGGCATAATCCTTCCACGGAAAATCAATTATTCCGGCGCCCAAAACACCTCTCATACCGATATTTTCGAGCTTTTCCGCTGCAATATTCTGGTAGAAATACATGTCAGAATATGTTGTGATGCCTCCTTTGAGCATTTCAAGGCAGGCAAGCTCGATCGCATTGTCTACAAATTCGGGCGACATCCATTTCATTTCGTTGGGCCAGATATGCTGCTCCAGCCATTCCTGCAGCGGAAGATCGTCTGCAATCCCCCTGAAGTAAACCATGGCAGCATGGGTGTGGGCATTTATCAATCCCGGAAATACAACTCTGTCTTCTCCGGCAAGAACAGTATCGGAACTATAGTTCTGCGAAATCTCGGCGAACGTTCCCGCTGCCGCGATGGCCCTTCCTGTGACTGCAACCGCTCCGTCCCGAATGACAGCAGGTTCACCTTCCATGGTCAGAAGGTAATCCGCCCTGATTATGTAATCGACTTTTTCCATAGGGTCCTTTTTTTAGTCGCTGTTAGGTTTTGTCTCCCATAATCGCATCCAGGGGAGGCGATTATGGATTAAGTTCTTTGGCTGACAGCTTAAAGATTATTAAGCCCTTTTAATCAACTCCTCGGCTATCTGAACAGCATTTAATGCTGCACCTTTTCTCAGGTTATCTGCTGCTATCCAGAGGTTCAGGCCATTTTCGATGGTGTTATCTTCCCTGACCCTGCCGACGTATACTTCATCTTTGTCTGCACTGTACGTCTGGAGAGGGTAGATGTTTTTCTCGGGAGCGTCATAGACCAGGATGCCCGGTGCAGTCGAAAGTACTGCTCTTGCATCATCGGCTGAGATTTTTTTCTCCGTTTCAATATTCAGAGACTCGGAGTGCCCTCTGAAGACAGGCACTCTTACTGTTGTTGCTGTTACTTTTACTGAATCATCCCCCAGTATCTTTTTCGTCTCATTTACCATCTTAATTTCTTCTTTTGTATAACCGTCATCCATAAAAGTGTCGATATGGGGAAGGCAGTTGAATGCAATCTGATGAGGATACACAGAAGGTTTGGCGTCTTTGAAATTGAGAATGTCCCGGGTCTGGTTTAATAATTCGTCCATCGCCTTTTTCCCCGTTCCTGAAACGGACTGGAATGTGGTAACCACAACCCGTTTTATTCCGGCAGCATCGTGAAGAGGTTTCAGGACGACCACCATCTGGATAGTGGAACAGTTCGGGTTTGCGATGATGCCTTTATGCCAGTCCAGGTCATCAGGATTCACTTCCGGTACAATAAGGGGAACTTCGGGATCCATTCTCCAAGCGCTGGAGTTATCGACCACAACACAGCCTGCCTTTGCTGCTGCAGGCGCAAACTCTGTGCTCCTGCCGCCGCCGGCTGAGAAGAGAGCAATATCAATGCCGTCAAATACTTTATCAGTCAGAACTTCTACCGTGACGGGCTTGCCGTGGAAGTCGAGGGTATTTCCCTTTGACCGCTCTGATGCAAAGAGCCTCAAAGTCTCCACAGGGAAGTTTCTCTCCTCCAGGGTGGATATCATTTCATTTCCAACAGCCCCGGTGGCACCGACGACTGCAACGATATATTTATTTTTTTTCTTTAACATGTCTTCTCCTATATTTCTGTAACGTATTTTGCTACGAGATCCCCGGTCTCTGTAGTTGTTAACCCCATTTGCCCGGCTGCAAGGCTTTCTAAATCATTTCCGGTGACCTTCATCACTGCCTGTTCAATTTCTTTTCCTGATTTCTCTTCGCCGAGGTGTTCGAGCATAATTCCTGCTGCACAAATTGCAGCAAGAGGATTAATCATGTTTTTCCCTTTGTATTTGGGAGCTGACCCGCCGATGGGTTCGAACATGGAGACTCCCTCCGGATTTATGTTTCCGCCGGCAGCAATGCCCATTCCGCCCTGGATCATGGCGCCGAGATCGGTAATGATGTCGCCAAACATGTTGTCTGTCACAATGACATCAAACCATTCGGGGTTTTTCACAAACCACATGGTTATTGCATCCACATGGGCATAATCGGTTGTTATATCGCCGTACTCCCGGGCCACTTCATGAAATGCCCGCTCCCAGAGGTCGAAGGCAAAGGTAAGAACGTTTGTCTTCCCGCACAGGGTCAGCTTTTTCTCCTTGTTCCTTCTCCGGCAGTAGTCAAAGGCGAATCGAATACAGCGTTCAACGCCCTTCCTTGTGTTAATTGACTCCTGAACTGCAACTTCATCAGGGGTCCCTTTTTTGAAAAATCCCCCTGCGCCCGTATAAATACCTTCCGTATTTTCCCGTATGACAACAAGATCGATATGTTCGGGGCCTTTGTCCTTCAGAGGGCAATCGATGCCGGGATAGAGCTTTACAGGCCTCAGGTTTATGTACTGGTCAAGTTCAAATCGAAGCTTGAGAAGGATACCCTTCTCGAGTATTCCGGGTTTTACATCGGGATGACCGATTGCCCCCAGATAAATTGCATCAAATGCCCTTAATTCATCAACGGCACCGTCGGGCAGCACTTCTCCCGTTTTGAGGTACCTGTCTCCACCGAAGTCAAAGTTTGTGTAGCTGAGTTTAAATCCAGCCTTCTCTGAGACTGCATTCAGCACTTTCAGCCCCTCGGTAACGACCTCCGGACCTGTCCCATCTCCGGGGATTACTGCAATATTATAGGATTTTGACATTCTCTCTCCTTAATAAAAATGAAATAAGTAATCAAAGGTCAGCACTCAGCTAAATAAGCAGAGAGCTTTCGACGAACTCGAAATGCAAGAGCTGACGGCTGATCGCTGAATGCTGACAGCTTATCTGGTTTGTTAATGGTGATCCCAACGGGACTCGAACCCGTGTTTCCGGCGTGAGAGGCCAGCGTCCTAGGCCACTAGACGATGGGACCTGAAACAAGCTATGAGCCATCAGCTTTCAGCACTCAACTAAAAAACAGAACATTTCGACGAAGTCGAAATTGAGAGCTGACAGCTAATCGCTTAATGCTGACAGCTTTTTATGGCTGGGGCGGGAGGATTCGAACCCCCGAATGCTGGGACCAGAACCCAGTGCCTTACCGCTTGGCGACGCCCCAAATCAGCATTTAAATGTAACTGTTTATATTACCGATTTTGAGCCTGTCCGTCAACTTGTGAGACGCCCTTTCTGCTATAATGACATTTCGTAGTCCGTGCCCGGTACGGTTCATAAATTTAGGATCATTGAACTCTGTATGACTTTTAAACAGCACACATCCTTTTCCGCACTATTGTCAAGCCTCCTTTTTTTGATATTTCAGTCCTGGGGACTTTCAATCGCCTGTCTTGTTTCCGGGATTTTTATTGACCTCGATTATGGAATAGACTATATCCGCCAGTATGGCCTGCCCCTTACAGTTCAGAAATTTCTGCATGCATACCGCAATGATACACTGCATAAAGTCAGATTATTCCATGGATGGGAGTGGCTGGTGTTTTGGTTGTTTGTGTCATGGCTGACTGATTGGAACCCCTGGGTGGTCGGCGTCCTGATCGGATTCGGACAGCATATTTTTCTTGATACAATTAATATGGGAGAAAGTTTTCTGAGCTATTCGCTGATCTGGCGCTGGAAAAATAAAGTCAAACCGCTGAATCAGAAAGATTGTCCGGATGACGAAAATAAAAAAGCTGAGAAGATCTGCTCTTCATAAGATTTTCACAATATTTTGTTTGTATAGGTTCTATAGCAAAGACCGGGAAATGTTTTTTTGCCCCACTGATACGGGTGGAATACCTCTCTTTCAAGGGCATTCAAAATTATGATACAATTACACTTACGCTCTTGTAGTAATAAATTTCAAAGATATTGTAAGGAGGATGGACTATGAGCAGACTGAAATATTTTGTGATCTCCATATTGTTTGTGCTTCCCTTTTTGGCTGGCGGCTGTGTGGATACGAAAAAGCTTGACAACATTGAAGCAACACAGCAGGAGATTCTTGCGAAGCTGGACAAGATAGAAGAGGAACAGAAAAACATGTCCAAGGCATTCCAGCCGAGGAAACCGACTGTTGACTACAACAAAGTACACAATTTCCCCATTGGAACCTCAGCAGTCAAGGGAAATAAAAATGCACCTGTTACGATTGTTGAATTTTCCGATTTCCAGTGCCCCTACTGTTCCAGGCTTCAGCCTACATTACAGCAGGTGCTGGATGCCTATCCGAATGACGTGAAGCTGGTATTTAAAGATTTTCCTCTGTCATTTCACAAGCAGGCGAAGAACGCGGCAAAAGCAGCGCGTGCGGCGGGAGAGCAGGGGAAGTACTGGGAGATGCATGATTTGATTTTCGTGGATTTCAACAAGCTTACTGATAATTCCTATAAGGACTACGCAACAAGGCTCAAGCTTGATCTTGCAAAGTTCGAGGCTGACTACAGCAGTACGAAATACGATAAATCCATTCAGGATGACATCAATCTCGGCAGGGGTGCCGGTGTAACGGGTACACCAACTTTATTTATGAACGGTAAGAGGATGCAGAGAAGGTCCATTGATGACTTTAAGGCATCAATAGATGGCTATCTGAAGAAATAACAGGGCGGCACTATTAAGAGGTTCATGAAAGGGAAAGGTCAGGCCATTGCCTGGCCTTTTTCGTGAACAGGGCGCACTCCGTTCATTGACCTCTTTTTTTGTCTCTGTTAGTATTTAACAGTATGAAGAATAAATACATATTTTTATTACTCTCTGCGCTATTGGTTCTGTCAGGATGTACGCACAATGTAAAGACATCAGGGCAGGAAATGAAGAATCGCAGGAATGGGCCTGTCTATGAAGAAATTCTCTCAAACGGCCTCAAAGTTTTCATTATCGAGGACAGGAATGCTCCTCTGGCGATGTTTGAAATCTGGTACAACGCCGGGTCGATATACGAGCAGAGAGGCAAGACCGGACTCAGTCACCTTCTTGAGCATATGATGTTTAAGGGCACACAGAAACATGGGCCAAGTTCCTTTTCAAAGATCATTAAAAGGGCGGGGGGTATTGACAACGCAGGAACAAGTAAGGACTATGCTTATTATTTTCAGAAACTTGCCCCGGATAGACTGCACCTTTCCATTGAACTTGAGGCTGACAGGATGAGCAACCTTATTATGGATCCTGACGAAGTACTCTCAGAGAGAGACGTTGTAATGGAAGAGCGGAGAATGCGATACGAAGATGATCCCCAAAACCTAGTCTATGAGGAAGTTATGTCAGCTGCGTTCAAGAACCATCCATACCGGCGTCCGGTGATCGGATGGATGGAGGACCTGCAGACAATGAATCGGGAGGACCTGTGGAATTATTACAGAACCCGTTATGTGCCGAACAATGCATTTATAGTCATTGCAGGCAACGTTAATGTTGAAGCTGTAATGGCAAAAATCAGGGAAGAGTTCGGCAAAATACCGAGAGGTGCCGATATCCCTTCTCTGATGATCGGTGAACCGGAGCAGAGGGGTGAAAGAAGAATATTTGTAAAGAAAGAAGCAGAGTTGCCCTATGTCTTCAGCGCCTATAAGGCGCCGAACATCCTCGATGAGGACAGCTATGCACTTGATATTCTTTCGTCTATCCTTTCAGACGGGAAGAGTACAAGGATTTACAAAAGCCTGATTGACGAAAAACAGATCGCACTTTCAGCCGGAGCCGGTTACAGCAGCATCCAGAAGTATCCTCATCTTTTCTATGTATATGGGAAACCGCTCCCGGGAAGGGAAATCGGGGAAGTAGAAAATGCGCTGTACGATGAGATTGAAAAAATAAAGAATCAAGCGCCCGATACGCGGGAAGTACAAAAGGCAAAGAACCAGGTCGAAGCAGACTTTATCATGCACCAGGACTCAATTTATTATCAGGCCATGCTGCTGGCCATGTTCGAAATGGTAGGTGACTGGAGACTGAAGGACGCGTACCTTGAGGGTGTGAGGAAAGTGACACCTGAAGATGTACAGCGGGTGGCACGGAAATATCTTATAGAAGAAAAAAGGACTGTCGGCATATTGGTACCGTTAAAAAAGGGAAATGATAAAGCCCAAAAGGGGAATGCCACATCAATCCCAAATCACTAAATGTATTCATTTTGATCTCTTGACGTCAGGATGTATAGGGTGTTTGAACTGTGATATTTAGAATTTACTTCTTATGATGTGAAGAAGTATGAGGTGTTTTGTTTATGAGAAACTCTGCGATTACTAAAGTCTTTGTATTGTTGCTGGTCGTACAGACAATTTTTTTGATGTCCCGCAATTCATCCCATGCCCTTGACGTCAGCAGATCGGTCCTCGACAACGGACTTACCCTGTTGATAGTTGAAAGACACAACCTCCCGATTGTCAAAGTTTCTCTCGGCTTGAATGCCGGGAGCCTTCATGACCCGGCAGAAAAATCCGGTCTCGCCAACATCGTTGCAGCTTTATTGGCAGAAGGAACGAAAAACAGGACAGCTCAGGAGATCAGTGAAGAAATAGACTTTGTGGGCGGCTCAATCGGTGCCGGGGGCGGAAATGATTATGTAACAGCGAACCTGTCAATTTTAAAAAAGGACATAGAACTTGGCTTTGATCTCCTTTCAGACATAATCCTCAATCCCGTATTCCCCGAAGAAGAACTTCTGAAAAAAAGAGAACGCATAAAAGGCAGTTTGAAGGCACAGGAGGAAGACCCCGGTTTTGTAGCATCTAAGCATTTCAAAAAAGAAGTGTTCGGTATTCATCCCTACGGGATATTGCTGTCAGGAACTTCAGAAACACTTGACAGAATAACACAGGAGGACCTCCTTGATTTTCACACAGGGTATTATGTCCCCAATAATGCGGTTATGACTGTTGTGGGTGATGTGACCATTGAAGAAGTGACAGGGCTTGTAAAGAAATATTTTGCCAGATGGCGGTCCGGGAATAATGTGCCTCCAATCCTGCCGTTGCTGAAAAGGGCAAAAGAGAAGAAAAGAATAATCATTGACAAAAACCTTGCTCAGGCGAATATCATCCTTGGACATGTGGGTGTCAGCAGGGACAATCCTGATTACTATGCACTGTCGGTGATGAATTATATCCTCGGAGGCGGCGGGTTTGCGTCACGGCTCATGCAGAATGTCAGAGAGGAGAAAGGGCTTGTGTATGACATTCGCAGCTTTTTTGGCGCGAATAAATACGGCGGACAGTTCCAGGTGAGTCTTAAGACCAAAAATGAATCAGCCAATACAGCAATAGAAGAAATTCTGAAAGAGATCAACAGAATAAGAGATTATCCTGTGTCTGATGAAGAACTCTCTGACGCAAAGTCTTTTCTCACAGGGAGTTTCCCCATGAGAATTGAGACAAGTGCCCGTATTGCAGGCTTCCTCGTTGCGGTTGAGTATTACGGTTTAGGGCGTGAGTATATAGATGATTATCCTGGATATATAAACGATGTGACCGGGGAAGATGTCCTCCGGGTCGCCAGGCAGTATCTTGATCCGGAAAACTATATTCTCGTCGTTGTGGCTAATCTGGATAAAGCAGGTCTCAGGGAAGACTTTCAATAAGCGAAATTCTGCAGAAGAATTCATGCCCGGGGACAATTCTTTCCTGCGAATTGAGGCGAATATTTCCTTGCTCCTCCCTGTGAATTCCCCTTTTTGTCTGATGTATTTATAATAGATGGAGTGCATGAGCATTTTGAAAGATAAATTTTAATATCAGGTGCATGGGGAAAGAGCGATGACAATGTTATCTGATCAGCGGACGTTTAAACGGTTTGACGTTTATGCCGTCGGTGAATTTAATTCTCCGGGAAAGCCGTCAGAATCATTTCTTGGTATAACGAGAAATTTTTCCTGCGGGGGATTAAGTTTTGAGTCTCAAAATTTCAACCCCGGTCCGGGGGATACAATCGAGTTAAAATTCAGGGACCCTGATCAAGATGTGATGGTCTCATCGACAGGCGAAATTGTATGGAAGAGGAATTCCAGTAAATTCGACTGCGTAACGGGGATACGGTTTAAAGATACAACTGACTTTACGGAGAGTAAACTGTTAAAGATAATGTCAGCCAACGGTAAAATTCCTGTCGACGATTTTCTTCCCGACCCGTGGACAGAAGGGGAAAAAAGAAATGGAGAAGGCGGTCCTTCTGGAAAATTGATTACTGAAGATGTGATCTCATACAGAGAGACTCCCGGTTCCGAAGGGGGATTTCTTGACAGTTCCGGAGACCATAATGGAGCAGAGTCAGCCGAGGAGAGCGGAGTCGACCATGATGACATCAGAGACGAAGAAGGGAGCCTGGCCAGGAAAAACTGGCTCTACGGAGTGGTTATAGCTGTTGCTGCGGTGTCGCTGATATTTATGTTCAATATATGGCGGGGGAGCATTAAAGAGGACCATGACAATAAATTGGGGGAATTATCACAGCCTCCGGAGACTGATAATATTCAACTTCCTCCTGTCATTGATGATGTGCAGATCAAAGACCCTTTTCTGCCCAAGAAGCCTGATGTGGGAATAACAGAGAAGAGTGGAAAGAAGCGAACTGTTAATCCCACGAAACAGCGCAGAGCTCCCGGACTGAAGGGCATATCGGCTGGTTCAGGAAAGGCAGGGGGAAAGGAGTATTACATTCAGGTTGGTGCATGGAAAAACTCAGCTTATGCAATGAACTCCCTGAAGAAACTGAAAAAGTTCTATCCTGAAGCGCACATCGTCCAGAACAAGGGCTTCCAGAAAATAGTGATTCCGAACATAACAAATGAATCACAGGGTAAAAAAATTATAAAGGACATACAGCAAAAATTGAATATAACCCCTCTCCTGGTCTCAAAACAAAGAAAAAAAAGATGAGTGCAGAGTACTCAAATACTGTAACCGCCCGTCCTATTGACTCATGAAATTCAGTATCTGTGCCTTGAATGGGGACTGTGATTTTGCTGATTCAGCATCTTGTCCCCGCTCTCTCTTGATCTTTGAATCACTGGAGACTGAGAGGAGACATGTCAGTCCCAAACTTAAAAAACACTTTCGGCGGATGAGACAAAATAGAATCAACCCGCATATACTTCGCCAATAAGATCACTGACATCATCATCCTCATGGCTGATTCCAGCAATTTTCATGGCATAGGTTGCAGCCTCTATCCTTTCTTTTATGGAAAGTGTTTTCCAGAGGGAGGAGTTGCTGATAATATCTATCGTTTCTTTTGCCGTCATGGTGTCACCTTGTATGGATTAACCAATTTACCCTCCTGTCCTTTCTATCGGCATTTTCTCTCTAAAACTTCACCGGAATGAAAAATAAATCGGGGGAATTGAATGGACCGAGAGAGGATCAGGAGATACTATAAGAAGTTACGGCTTTTTTCAAATATGGGATGAGGTCTTTATCCAAAAAATAGTGCGGCTGCCTGATTGGCTAAATCATGATTTAGCTCATATTATTCCTGCTTTGAAATCTGTAATATAAAGTGGTGAAAAGGGAATATTCCATTAATTACAATAATGAGGAGGTGTATGAATGGGAACATGTGGTAGTTGCGGTGACGGAGGAGCAGGTCCGTTTTCAGAAGGGAAGGAGCTTGTGGAGTTTGTGTACAATGCACATGGAGGCGCCATAAAGGATCAGCCGATTCCAAATGGCGGACTGGAGACAAAATGCCGTGGATGTGGAGAGACGTTCACGTTGGGCACTTTTGTCGGTAAATGTCCGAAGTGCGGCGGAGTTCACGCAGTTTCTCCCCCTCGAAGTGATGATCAGGCGAACGTTCAGTTTGCCGGTGCAGAGTATAAGCTGCCTGAAGACAGGTAGACTTTATGCAGGACTGAGTATTCAGCAGGTGAGATGAAATGCGGCGATAACCCCGGGGAGAGCTACATTTTCATTATACTGATCGACGGCCTCTCCTGTTTTTTTGATTATTACTTTAATCCTGTGAGATGTGAAATAATCACGTGTCTCTTTCGGGACCAGCATTGTTCCATGGTACCCGGTGCCCACGATCAGGAGAGAGGGATGCTCCTGGAATAAGCCCGGAAGATCCACCGGTTGAAGCACATGACCTTCTTTTCTCCACCACGGGGAGTGTACATGGCCCGTGTAAATAAGTACGTCTTTTGAATAGGTGTTCCCGTTGATGGTAATGCTTCCGAATGAGTAATGCGTTATTTTCACAATTCCGAAGAATGGCTTAAACCATTTGTCCCGTTCAAATACTTTCGACAGTTTATAACTTGAATTCGAGATACATCTTTATTTCATGTTCAAAGTTATCGCTCAGAATCCCGCTCCCGATATTGGTATTAATTTCTTCCATACTCCAGGGCCTTACCTCATCGATTTCTTCTGACTGAAACTTTATTTTTTCGTCATACACGCATGAATAGGTATACACAAGTTCGGTTTCGAAGGGGTTTGAATGTGTGTAAGAGTACAGGAAATGAGGAGTGCAGGCTGGTATGCCGAGTTCCTCTTCTGTTTCCCTGAGCACTGCATCATGGAGGCTTTCTCCCGCATTCACATGCCCGCCGACTGACGTATCCCATTTGCCTGCTGCCACATCCTTGTTCAGAGAACGCTTCTGAAGCAGCAGTTTCCCGTCACTGTTAAAGACAAGCACGTGCACGACCCTGTGTATAAGAGAAGGGTTTCCGTGAACTTCAGAACGGGAGACGGTTCTGATGATCTCACCTTTTTCGTTGACAACATCAAGCAGTTCATCGTGCATTGGCACTCCTTTATCCTTGAAATTATTATATACAAGTTGATATAGTCTTTCCATGCGATTGGCCTGTGAACTGCCCGGCCCATATCTTTTGAACAGAGCTTCTTAAATCAATATGACGAATGTAAGTCGTAAAATCGCCCTTACAATAGCGGGATCCGATCCTTCCGGGGGAGCAGGTTTTCAGGCGGACTTGAGGACCTTCCAGAAATTTTGTGTTTATGGTATCAGCGTACCTTCTGTGCTGACAGCGCAAAGTACGGAGGGAGTATACGGTGTGCACAACATTTCACAGGAATTTGTGTCAGCCCAGCTTGAAGTACTTTTGAAGGACATAAAACCCGATGCCCTGAAGACAGGAATGCTCTACACTACCGATACTATTCTCATAACAGCTGATACGGTACGGAAATACTTGCTTCAGAATCTTGTCATTGATCCGGTAACCGTGTCGTCTACGGGGGTCAAACTGATCGAAGAAAGAGGGCTGGATGCGCTTAGGGAAGAGTTGTTCCCTCTGGCAAAAGTTATTACGCCGAATATTTATGAAGCTGGTGTTTTTACGAGCAGAGAGGTGGAAAGTGAAAAAGACATGAAAGAGGCTGCCGTTCAATTGAGAGAGAGTGGTACTGAGACCGTGATAATTACCGGCGGTCATTTAAAGCACAAAGCGACTGATCTTTTTTTTGACGGAGAGGAGTTTCTCGTCCTCGAAAGTGAACGGTATGAAGGGGAGTTCCATGGCACGGGGTGTGTCTTTGCGTCAGCTGTTACCGCCTGTCTTGCCCTTGGCTATGATGCCAAAGAAGCATTTATCAAAGCAAAGGAATTTGTCCGGGACGCCATGAGGACAGCCGTTTCTATTGGCCATGGGATGAAAGTGTTAAATGTGTGAGTCATATCGAGGTTCAACCTCGATATGAAATTAAACCCCTGTTAAATAGAATCAATACGGTAGCCATTGTAGAGATTTAGGACACGGTTGACATACTGCTGTGTTTCTTTGAATGGCGGAATCCCCTGATATGTTTCAATTCTTCCCGGGCCCGCGTTATAGGCTGCGAGGGCAAGGGCCAGGTCACCGTTAAACCGGTCAAGAAGGTACCTTAGATATTTTACTCCTCCATCAATGTTCTCTGTCGGATTGAAGGGGTCTCGAACGCCCATTTCACGCGCTGTTGCGGGCATGAGTTGCATAAGACCTATTGCTCCGCTTCTGGATCTTGCACGGGGATTCCAGTTTGACTCAATAGTGATTACAGCGTTCACAAGAAGGGGCTCAAGGCTGTAAACTCTTGCCCTGTTAAATGCAATTTTTTTATAGGATATGGACAATGGTTCACATGATTCACTGACCATTGACCGGGCCGCCATCATTCTTTGTCCCAGAGTTATTTCACTGCATTCTTCTGACATGCTGTCTTCATAAAGACAAATGCTGTTCGTCTTCATATTATCTCTGCCCGGGGGACCGGGGGAAACGCTGTCATACGTGGCGTATCCCCACCCCAGTCCGAGACCAGTAATGACTATGGTCAGCAGTATTATGTTGATATGAAAATATCGGGTCATCATTTTGAATGATTACTATCGGTAAATAGAAAAATAAAGTATATATTAAAACCGTCTACGAAAACCGACTGGATTTGCAACGAGGTATGTTTATTTATACTACATATAGGTCATCTTTTGCAATCCGGTTTTAAGGAAATAAGGAAATTTAATATGCACAATAACGCAACAAGGCAGGTCTTCTATTCGTCGCTCTGTAATTGATTATCCCCCGTGAGGGCCGATTATCCCTGACTTTGCATCTCTCCAGAAGCCGTTATATATTATTTCATGAGTCTCGTATTTTCTAAAGGAATAACAGAAAAATGACGATAAATAATTAACATGGAAGACAACAGGTGAGAAAGCACATGAGCTATAAGATCATTATGCCAATCTATTATATCTGTTTTATTCCCTTAGCTGCCCTTGCGGCTGTTCTTATATCTTTTGGGAGAGGAGTCCGCACTTTTCTTTCCGGATACCTGTACTCCCGTGTTGATCGTGATACAGAGACCTCTGATGGACATACTGAAATGGAATGTTCAGATGAAAATCACTACTGGATCGAAAACCCGACAGGGGACTCTAGTAGGAAGCACAAAAAGTTTGTTGCGTCTCTGCCAGATAACAGTAGTGAAGAAGAATCACGCGGTGATACTGTTGCTGTACCTCACTGTTAAAGGTATTTTCACATCTTTTCTATCAACTGTACGCTTTTTGATTATTTGATATAGAAATTATTCAGTCCGTAGCCGCCCGGATAACCGTCTTCACAT
This sequence comes from Thermodesulfovibrionia bacterium, assembly GCA_945786855.1. Lineage (GTDB taxonomy): Bacteria > Nitrospirota > Thermodesulfovibrionia > UBA6902 > UBA6902 > CALZGI01. Next base: position 18,903 of record CALZGI010000283.1, read on the forward strand.
TCCCCCTGGGATTGAAATCGCCGATAACTTCAAGATATCTCGGCTTCAGCCTTTTCTTCAGGTCATCAAAGACCAGATTTGTGACGGCTTCATGGGAAATACTCTCATTCCTGAATTTGTTCAGATAGAGTTTCAGGGACTTCAATTCAACAATGTATTTGTCAGGGATATAGTTGATCTTGATCACAGCAAAGTCAGGATAGCCTGACCGGGGGCACAGACAGGTGAATTCCGAAAATTGGATATCGATTGTGTAGTCCCTGTCAGGTGAGGGATTCGGCCACCGTTCGAGCTTTGCTTTCGATATTTCCTTTGCGCCATACTTTTTAGGAGCCATGCTCAGCTGTTCTCCTCTGATTTTTCCAGAATGACTGTTTGCGTCGGAAAGGCGAATTCAATCCCCCGCTCTTCAAACTTCTCTTTCAGGGCAAGATTGATCTCCTGCTGAATGTCCATGTATTTATTGTAGTCACCGCTCAAGACAGAGTAGACCGCTTCAAAGTTAAGGCTGAAGTCTCCATAGGAGGCGAAGTGGGCACGGTCAAAGGCTGTGTCCTGTACATTCTCTATGACCTGTTTGATGATGCCCGGGATTGCTTTCACGTTCTCAAGGCTTGTCTGGTAGACCACCCCGAGTTTGAACACGATGCGCCGTTTCTCCATCCTCTTGTAATTCCGGATTCGTGAATTGGTGAGGTCTGTATTTGAAAATACGAGTTGTTCTCCCCCCAGGCTGCGGACTCGCGTGGTTTTGATTCCGATATATTCAATGCTCCCCATATATTCGCCCACGATTATAAAATCACCGATCTCAAAGGGACGGTCAAAAAATATTACAAAATAACTGAAGAGATCGCCAAGGATAGTCTGGGCTGCAAGGGCAACCGCAATACCTCCAATTCCCAGACCTGCAACAACAGCAGAAATCTCAAAGCCCAGATTGTCCAGGAGAAATGCAATACCGATTCCCCATATAATTACCTTTAAAATAGTGGAAATGCCCGAGAATGTGTTCCGGGTGCTTGAATCCAGAGCTTTTTCCATTGAATAGGCGTTAAGGGCATAACTAATGATTGCCACGATGAGACGTACACCGAAAAAAGTCAGTAGAATAGCGCCGGTGACATTAATGATTTGATTTCCCGTTTCAGATATCTTCAGTCCCTTGGAAGACAGGTATAAGGCGCCAAAATAGAGCAGCGGGACCAGCTGTCTGCTGATCATTCGGACAAGAAAGTCATCAATGGTAGTTGCAGTTTTCTTCGACCACATTCTGAGGCGGTGAAGGACGATACCTTTCAGAACCTGAATCAGGAGTATGCAGCCCACAAATGTCGCAAGAAAAATGAGATAGTCCCGTACAGTGTTCTGAAAATAAGACTGTTGTAAAATATCCGATACCATAAATCCTCTTCCTTTTTGAGAGTTTGTTTTAATGAACATACTATCCAACAGTGATATTACTTGTCAATTGCCTGAGTAAAAATGTCGAATATGCTGTCAATAGGCAAAATAGGCAGCTTTATAATTGCATGATAAATGTATATGTTATTGTTCACTCTTCCTGTAGCATAGATAGAGACAATTATGCTGATACAAAATAGGCGACAGCAGACATCAGTCGAACCTTATGCATGGAATGAGCACGAAAAAATAGATGAATACTTATTGAGGGAGGAAGATCATGAATGTGTATGGCAGGGGAACGAAAAGTGTATTTTTTGTTTTACTTTTTACGGCAGTCGTTTTTTTCAATACAGCCCTGGCTGATGAGGTTGTGCTTGAGAACGGTGACAGACTGACCGGTACGGTAACGTTCATGGAAAAGGGCACGCTCACCCTTGAGACGGGATATTCCGAGCCGATAAAAATCCAGACATCAAAGATCAAACGTTTGAAGACTGAAAATCCCGTCGAGGTTCATCTCGAGAGCGGGGAAATATTGAAAGGTGAACTGAACACCGATGAGAAGGGTGATGTGGTCATAGGGGGAACTGAAGAGCGGGGAACAGCAGTTTTCGGGCTGGACAGGATTATGGCGGTGAATCCTCCGCCTGTTGAACCGCCCAGATGGAAAGGAAGCGTTCTTGCGGGGGCAAGTACCCAGACCGGGAATTCGGAGAACACAAATATTACATTCGGTGCTGATGCTGCGAGAAGGACTGAGCGTGACCGGTATAACCTCAGGTTTCTCTATAATTATTCGAAAGAAGATGAAGAGGTTACCGCTCGAAGCTATTACGGTGCAGGGAAATATGACTATTTTTTCACAGAGAAGTTTTACGGGTATCTGAGTGTGGAACTGCTGAAAGACACTTTCAAGGATTTGAATCTTCGTACCATAGTCGGCCCGGGAGTTGGATATCAGGTCTGGGAGGATGACATCAGGTTCCTTGCTGTTGAGGCAGGTGTGGCGTACTTTTCCGAGGATTTGAAAAAAGATGGGGACAGAGACTGGATTACTGCACGGCTTGCTGCTGATTTGAGTTACAGGATCGGGAAAGCGGTCATTTTTACAAATCAATTTGTTATCTGGCCCAGCCTGGAAAATGGCAAGGACTATAAACTCAGGAATGAAGCTGCCCTTAATTCACCGTTAGGCGCAGGCTGGTCATTGAGGATTGCGAATATTCTTGAGCATGACGGGAACCCCCCTGAGGATATAAAAAGAAACGACTGGTACTGGATCCTGGGGCTTCAGTATGCTTTTTAAGGAATATTAAATGTATGTACCCGCGGTTTTCTGTTTGCGAAGATAATTATTGATCTGGTATCGAAAAGTGAAAGAACCGGCGGGAATGCAGAGGCATCAGGGCTGAGCCTTTCTGATCAGGAATATATGTTCGTCCCGTGACAAATATATTAGATTGCCTGTTTCAGTGACTTGCGACAAGGCCTGCTATCATTTATACTCAATGCGTAGCTTTAACTTCATGCGCAGTGAATACATACCTGAAGAGTATTATGATAGGTGCACATTATAAAGATGACCATGTCTGTGAGTTTACCGTCTGGGCCCCGCTTCTGAAAAACATTTCCCTGAAAATTCTTACCAATCCTGAAAAATTGATCGCAATGAAAAAAAATGGACAGGGCTACTGGAACGTATCCGTAGATGGTGCTGTGCCTGGAACAGACTATGTATACTGCATTGAAGGGAATCTGGACAGGCCTGATCCGGCATCTTTTTATCAGCCCCTGGGTGTACATGGGGAGTCCCGGATTATTGACCATCAGAGATTTCAGTGGGACGACGCTGACTGGAATGCCCCTGCTCTGTCTGAGATGATTATGTATGAACTCCATATCGGGACCTTTACACCAGAAGGGACTTTTGATGCAGCGGCGTCACGAATCGGGGATTTGAAGGATATGGGTCTTAATGCAATCGAAATAATGCCTGTCGCGCAATTCCCCGGTGAAAGAAACTGGGGATACGACGGAGTATATCCTTTTGCGGTGCAGTGCTCTTACGGAGGTCCGGACGGGCTGAAACGGTTCGTGAATGAGTGCCATAAAAAAGGAATGGCTGTGATTCTTGATGTGGTGTACAATCACCTTGGGCCTGAAGGGAATTACCTCCGTGACTTTGGTCCTTACTTCACCGATAGATATAAAACCCCCTGGGGACAGGCAGTAAACTTTGACGGGGCCTACAGTAATGAAGTCAGAAATTATTTCATCGAAAATGCCCTGTACTGGTTTCAACATTTCCATATAGACGACCTCAGGCTTGATGCAGTTCACGGAATCCATGACATGAGTGCCAGGCACTTTCTCCTTGAACTTTCGGAGAGAGTGAATGAGTATTCCGAGAAGGAGGGAAGGAAAGTTTATCTGATCGCGGAATCTGATTTGAACAATTCTCTTCTGGCGAAACCGAAAGACCGGGGCGGATACGGAATTGGTGGTCTATGGTGCGATGATTTCCACCATTCAGTCCACACGCTTCTTACGGGTGAACATGAAGGTTACTTTGTTGATTTCGGGGAGAAAGAACATCTTGTAAAGTCACTCAGAGAGGGGTATGTTTATTCAGGTCAATATTCTGAATTCCGCAAACAAAACCACGGGAACTCATCAAAAGACATTCCTGCTGACCAATTTATTGTGTTTTCACAGAACCACGATCAGGTAGGCAACCGGAAGATGGGAGAGCGGCTTTCGACTCTTGTTTCCTTCGAATCACAGAAGCTTGCAGCTGGTATTGTGCTTCTTTCACCCTATGTCCCGCTCCTGTTTATGGGTGAAGAATACGGAGAGACTTCACCTTTTTATTATTTTGTCAGCCATTCTGACACTCATTTGATCGAGGGGATACAAGAGGGCAGAAAAAAGGAGTTCGGGAGCTTCGGGCCGGGCGAAGAGCCTCCTGATCCGCAAGATGCAGATACGTTTACATTGTCCCGGCTGAGATGGGGAAGGAGGGGTAGCGAGGGGCACCGCGTATTACTGAATCTGTATAGAGAACTGATCAGTCTTCGAAAGAGTATACCTGCGTGTGCCAATCCCGACAAAAGCAGTATGAAAGTATGGGCAGACAGGGGGAATGTTGTCTTTATGAAAAGATGGAAGGATGAGAGTCAGGTACTGGCAATATTTAACTTTAATAAAAGTGATGCAGCACTTACGTTTGATTATGGTGGTATGGCATGGCGAAAGGTTCTTGATTCGTCGGACGAGCAGTGGAATGGGCAGGGAACAGATCTGCCTGAGAAAGTATCCCACCATGAAAACCTTGTAATGAGAGCTGAAAGCTTTGCATTGTATACGAAGGACCTGTAATTATGTGCAGCGTAACTTTTTAAACAGGAAATAATGAGCGTGATTATGGAGAACGGAAAATAAATATATGAGAATTCCCGTTGCCACATACAGAATCCAGTTTAATTCCGAATTCGATTTTAAACAGGCAAAGGAAATCGTGCCTTTCCTCCACGCGCTTGGAGTTTCCGATGTGTACGCATCACCGGTCTTCAAGGCTAAAAAAGGAAGTCATCACGGTTATGATGTAGTCGATGTTAATCAGATAAATCCGGATCTTGGGACGGATGATGATTTTGAAGACCTTTTGAAAGAACTGAAAAAATATGAGATGGGATGGATCCAGGATATTGTCCCGAACCACATGGCTTTTGACGGGGAAAACACAATGCTTATGGATGTCCTTGAAAACGGAGAATATTCTGAATACTATGACTTTTTTGACATAGAATGGAAGCATTTCTACGGCAGTCTTTCGGAGAGGCTGCTTGCGCCGTTCCTGGGAAGGCATTACAATGATGCTCTTGAAGCCGGGGAAATTACCCTGAAATACGATAATCATGGTTTTTATATTGAATACTATTCGTTGAAATTTCCGCTGAAGATAGAATCATATGCCCGTGTCATAACATACAGGCTGAATGAACTCAAGAAAAAGCTCGGTGACGACCACCCTGACGTTATAAAATTTCTCGGAATTCTGTATTCCCTGAAAAATCTTCCTGTAGCGGGGGAGGAACGGCTCGGACGATACAGTCAGATACAATTCATAAAAAGAATGCTCTGGGAGCTCTATAACGGCAATAATGAAATAAAGGAATTCATGAACGGAAATGTCGATGCTTTCAACATGGAAAAGGAATCCGACGATGACCTGAGCCTCCTTGACAGTCTCCTCTCGGAGCAGCTGTTCCGGCTGTCCTTCTGGAAGGTTGCGACGGAAGAACTGAATTATCGAAGGTTTTTTAATATAAACGGCCTCATTTCATTGCGAATGGAAGATATGCGTGTATTCAACGGGACTCACTCACTCATATTGACCCTCGTGAAGGAGAGAAAAATAGACGGACTGCGCATTGATCATATAGACGGACTTTACGATCCTACTGAGTACCTGAAAAGACTGAGAGAATGTGCAGGAGATATATACATAGCTGTTGAGAAGATACTTGAGCTTCATGAAGAACTTCCGTCGTTATGGGCCGTACAGGGAACAACGGGTTATGATTTTCTGAACTATGTGAATGGTGTTTTCTGCAATGAAGAAACTGGCCGTGCCTTCAATAAACTATATTACAGTTTCACCGGGTTTAAGACATCCTATGAGACACTCTTGTATAAAAAGAAGAAGCTTATCATTGAAAAAGAAATGACCGGTGATGTCGACAATATCGCCCATCTGCTCAAGAAGATTTCGAGCAGGCACAGATATGGTAATGATATGACCCTGTACGGACTGAAAAAAGCCATTATAGAGATCCTGGCCTTTTTCCCGGTATACAGAACATACATAAGCGAAAGTGTGTATGGAGTGACAGACCGTGCATACATAACGGTTGCCATAAAAAAGGCCCGGGATATGAATCCGGCCCTTCTTTATGAACTCAGTTTCCTTGAGTTGTTCCTCCTTCTGGAATTCGGCGAATATATTTCCGATGAAGACAAGAAAGAGTGGACTCATTTTGTCATGAGGTTTCAGCAGCTCACAGGCCCGCTCATGGCGAAGGGTTTTGAAGATACGACCTTGTACGTGTACAACAGACTTCTCTCATTGAATGATGTCGGCGGCAGCCCTGATACCTTCGGAATTTCAATAACCGAATTCCATTCATTTAACATGCAGAGGGCCGGCACACAGCCCCATTCAATGAATGGGACATCAACTCATGACACAAAAAGAGGGGAAGACGTGAGGGCCCGGATTAATGTCCTTTCAGAGATTCCTGAACTTTGGGAAACGAACATAAAAAAATGGAGCCGGATGAACAGGAGAAAAAAGAAACCGGTAAAAGGGATGGCCGTCCCGGACAAGAATGATGAATATTTCCTCTATCAGACTCTGATTGGAGCCATGCCTTTTGCTGATGAACAGGAAGGGTTCAGGCCGAGACTGCGAGACTATATAATAAAAGCTGTCAGAGAAGCAAAGGTCCACACTGCGTGGCTGAAACCTGATACGGATTATGAGGAAAATTTCCTTGCTTTTATTGATAAAATCATGAGCCCATCGGAACAGAATAAATTTTTAATGGATTTCATGTCGTTTCAGAAGATGGTTTCCTTCTATGGTATTTTTAATTCCCTTTCACAAACACTTCTTAAAATTGCCTCCCCTGGACTGCCTGATTTCTACCAGGGTTCCGAATTCTGGGAACTCACCCTCGTAGACCCTGACAATCGCCGGCCTGTTGATTACTCAATCAGGACGTGGCTTATCAATGAGATGAAAAGCAGAGAGCCCGAGAACCTGTTGAACCTCATTGCCGAAGTGTTAGCGTCGAAAGAAGATGGACGAATAAAACTGTTTCTGATGTACAAAGCACTGGCAGCACGGACAAAAAACAGAATTATTTTTGAAAGGGGCGAATATGTTCCGCTGGAGACTGAGGGAACATATAAAAATAACATCATTGCCTTTGTCTGGAAGCACAAACCTGAATGGGTGTTGGTTGCTGTTCCCCGGTTTCTCACAGAGGTTGTCCAGGAAAACCAATCTCCCCTTGGCAGAGATGTGTGGGAAGATACTCAGATTGTCCTGCCAAAAGATGCCCCGTCAAGATGGATTCACCAGATAACAGGAGTAGCGCTTGAGAGAGATAAGGCACTGTCTGCGGGAGACATCTTTGAACATTTTCCCTGCGGACTGTTACTGAATGACAAAACCGGTTATAATGAATAGCTGCTCCGGACGGCTTATTTTTCATATGATTATGCCCGATAAGAATAAATGATAATGGGTCCTTTATGAAAACATAGTATAAATTAGTTAAGGGAACGGACAATGAACAGATTGATTTTGATTGTGACACTCTTTGTATTATATTTAATTAGTCCGGCTCTGCCGTACTCTGCTGCTGAACTTACTCCATACGATATGCTGGAGACAGGGGGTGCCGGCTCACACCATGAAAGAGTCCTTTATGTTCAGGACAGCCAGGATGACGACTCATATATGGACGACCCCTTTGAAGAAGACAGCGATTACCTGGAGGAGGGAGAGGAACTGGAGCAGATTGCAGATCCACTGGAACCGGTCAACAGGGTTTTTTTTCAATTCAATGACAAGTTGTATTTCTGGGTCATGAAACCTGTTGCAGAGGGGTATGCTGCTCTGGTGCCCGAAGGAGCCAGGGTTTCGGTGAAACATTTTTTTACCAATATATCCGCTCCGGTGAGGGTCGTGAACAATCTTTTACAAATGAAGATTAAACCTGCAGGCAAGGAACTCATGCGTTTTGGAATTAATTCGACATTCGGGATGCTGGGTCTTCATGATGTTGCAAAAAGTGAATTGGACATTTCAGCCTATGACGAGGATTTTGGGCAGACCCTCGGTGTCTGGGGTGTCGGTCCGGGGATTTTTATCAACTGGCCTGTGCTTGGACCTTCAAATATTCGTGACACCCTTGGGTACGCAGGGGACTATTTCCTTGATCCGTTAAACTATCTAAAACCTTCTCTTGACCGGACTGCCATAAAGGCAACAGATGGAATCAACAGGGCTTCTCTTTCCATCGGGGATTATGAAGAGATTAAAAAGGATGCCTTTGACCCCTACGATGCAGTGAAGGACATCTACTACCAGTATCGGAAAAACAAAATTGACAGATAGTAGTGACGTGGATTGATAGATTGATTGCCTTGCCCTGTCAGGTCGGACCCGTACGGCTGCTCTGCTATTTTGAGATATCTTTGACGGACAATTTGTATTTGTCTATAAGGTCGTAAAGAGTGGGTCTGCTGATTCCCAATGTTTCTGATGCCCGCTTTATGTTGCCTTTATGTTTTTCAATAACGCGTGAGATTATGTGAACCTCCAGCTTTTTACGGGCCTCCTTCAGTGTCATGCCTTCGTATTGCTTTTCCGTTTCACTCGGACGGACTGCATCTTCTGTGTTGGCCCCCAATCCAAGATTGCGCGGTTCTATGGTGCTGGAACCGGATGTAATGACTGCTTTCTGGAGTTTGTTTTCGAGCTCTCTCACATTGCCGGGCCAGGAGTATTTTTCGATTTCCTGCATTGCAGCGGTGCTGAACCCCTTTATTTTTTTCTTGAACATGACGCTGTATCTTTCAAGCAGAGTGCTTGCCAGCAGATTGATGTCAGAGCTCCGGTCTCTCAGGGGAGGGACATCGATGGTGATAACACTTATTCTGAAAAAAAGATCTTCCCTGAATCTGCGCTCTTTCATTGCCAGATTTAAATCTATATTTGTGGCTGCGATCACCCGTGTATCTATTTTTATGTCTTTTCTTCCGCCCACACGCTGCATGTTTCTTTCCTGAAGGAACCTCAGGAGCTTTGCCTGCAGGTTTGGTGACATTTCGCCAATTTCATCAAGGAAGAGCGTTCCTTTATCGGCATACTCAAATTTTCCTTTTTGCTGGGCGTAGGCACTGGTAAAGGCCCCTTTCTCGTATCCAAACAGTTCAGACTCAAGCAGGGTTTCAGGAATAGCCCCGCAATTAATGGGAATAAAGGGACCTGAGTTTCTTGTACTGTTTTCGTGAATCGCCCGGGCAACAAGTTCTTTGCCCGTTCCGCTTTCTCCTGTAATCAATACTGTGGCATCAGTGGCGGCTACCTGTGTGATTGTATCGAAGATTGACTGCATGGCATTGCTCTGTCCTATCATTCCGGCAAAACCGATTTCCCTGCCGCGCATTTCATGTAGTTTTCGATTTTCGTTCTCTATGGCGGAGAGGTGGAACGCCCTTTCCATTATTACTTTTAACTCACTCATGTCAACGGGCTTGAGATAGTAATCATATGCGCCCATTTGAATGGCCTTCAGGGCATTTGCCCTGTCGCTGTTTCCGGTAATTATAATGACTTTTGTTTCCGGTGCCTGTAACAGTATTTCTTCCAGACACTCAAAGCCTTCACTCGAATCATCTTCGTCAGGAGGAAGTCCGAGATCAAGAGTGACAACTGCAGGGTTTTTTTTATTGAACAGCTTAAGGGCCTCTGTCCTGTTTGAGGCCTGTAAAACAGCATACTCCTTGGAGAGTCCCCACTTCATCTGATTCTGGATGTCCGGGTTGTCTTCTACTACGAGGATCTTTTTCATGCTGTCAATACCACGCTGTCAATTCGATTACACTAAACTAGACATTTCCCATCGAAGGTGTTTTCTTAATATACCGGGTTCCGGGCATTACATATATCCGAGGTCCCTGAGTTTCCCCATGATTTCCTCTTTCCCCTGTCCTCTCCCTGCTCTTTCATAGGTATTCTCAAGATCCTGCTCCCAGGCGGGGATGTCGGACATTTTGACAGTCGAACCTTTTGCGCCAAGAGAACGGTACCCTTCTTTGTAGAGCGTGCAGAAAGGGACATTATATTGAAATATAAAATTCCAGATATCCCGTTCCATAAAATGCAGGATTGGCTGAATTCGCATATGTGGAGGAATTTTTCTTTCTCTGAAGTAGTCTTCTTCTATCCTCGCCTCCTGCTCATCCCATCGGATGGCCGTTGCAAGCGCCTTGACGTCATTATCCTCCATGAAAACATTCATGGCAACGGTCTTCATCAGGTGGTTGCCGACAAAAGACTCGGGTTCAAAAGGAAATTCTCCATCTTCAAATTCAAGGACCTCTATTTCCTTTCTGTTTCGCTCATTCAGGCTGCTGACTTTGACCATATCACCCACATTGACCGCCTTGTCACTCACGTCAGTGTTTTTTGCAATTCTCACGTCCAGGTTCCACTCCTTCTTGAGCTTGTTGAATATATCCCAAATTTCTTCAAAAACATACCCTTCATCAATAAACATGCACTTGGGCATTTGAACTCCAAGCTCTTTGCATGCTTCCCTGAAGAGCCACACCATTGTTGTGCTGTCTTTTCCTCCTGTCCAGGCAACGGCCAGATTTTCCGGGCCATACTTTTTGAGGGCCTCTTTGATAATTTTTTTTGAGTGCTCAATCTTGTCATCAAGACTCATAGACATCAATTTTTCCATTTCTTCCTGTGTCACGGTGGCCTCCTTCTTAATTAAAAAGCTCATGTTATTGTAGTATTACAGACGTTAAGTTTGAAATCATTTTTTTTTTACTTTCTAAGTATAAGTTATCTACACGAATTGAATCAATTGCGTATGCCTCTCCTGTGAAATTTAATTCGGCAGTTACATTACAGTTCTTTAACAGGAGTTATGTTTAGGCACAGGATTTTGAATATTTTGTGCACTGCCCTCAGCGTCTAAAGGGCTGTCAAGGGCAGGTACAAAAAGAAATCAGTCCCACTGTTTTCTCTGCTTATTACTTTTATTTTTCCTGAATGAGCCTCTACTATTGTCTTGCACTGATAGAGCCCTATCCCCAGTCCCTTCTTTTTCGTTGTTTCAAATGGTTTAAACAGGTGCTTCTTCACAAATAGATCGGACATTCCGCAGCCATTATCGGACACCTTGACATATCCCATGTTGTTTTCTGTCCCGACGGTCACACTCACAGTCCCCTGATTATTTGTTGCGTCCAGGGCATTCATAACAAGGTTTATAATGACTTTTGTTATTTCCTTACGGTCAAATACTGTCTTTACTGTCTCATTCTCAGCATATGATAATCTTGAATTTTCATTTACGTCTAACTGCTGGACAGCTGCCTGCACATAATATCCCAGATCTGAATATTCCAGGTCGAGGCTCGTCTTTTTGGGCAGGTTTTTCAGTTTTCCAATTATTCTGTTTATTTTTTCTGATGTGTTCGAAATTGCTTTTATGGCGTCCATCTGGAAATCAGGATTATGAATATGCTCCTCGGCATTCTGTGCTATCAGGGAGAGCATGGATGTTGCGTTTTTGAGGTCATGCAAAATGAATGATGACAGTTTTCCCATCGCTTCCATTTCCTTAGCTTTTGTTAACTCTTCTGACAGTCGCGCATTCAGGACGACCACTGTTGTCTGTATTGCAAGAGTTTTAAGCAAGTCATAATCTTCGAAGTTATATTCGTTCCCTTCAAGGCCGTCCTTCAGAATAATGAAACCCTCAAGGGTATTTATATTGAACAGAGGGATAATAAGGGAGGCCTCCGTTTTTTGGATAAACATTCCACATTCTGAAACTGTATCCCTGCAGGCATCGCTGTGGACATCAAGAATCCATTTTTTCTTCTTGAAAAAATCGATAAGTTCCCTGTCAGGTACTGCCTCAATGGTGCCTTCATCCAGTGTTTCGACACAGCGGTATTCGTCATTGTCTCTGTCATTCAGCCATATTGAAACTCCTTTTACACCGATGGCATGTTTAAATCCTTCTGCAATTGAACTGAGTAGTTCGCCAAATGAATACTTCAATGAAATTCTCTGAGTAAACTGCAGCCACTGCTCCCTGTAGTCATATTTCTGACTGAAAAAATGTTTGTTAATAAAAACCTTTGCTTTTCTTCTCAGCGGTTCGGAATAGATAATGGTAAGGACCAGAATCGCGCCGATGAATCCCAGGAAAGCAGTTATGTTTTTGCCGACCACCGGGCCAAAGTATCGCATCCCCTCTCCTATTAATCCAAGACCGAGCAGGTACCCTCCGACAATAATCAAGCTTACTGATCTGTAAATAATTTTCCGGGAGACTGTAAATTCGATGTCCATTGCCCTGTGCCTGAAAAGGGATACCCCGATCAGCAGAATCGCAATAAAAACTATACCTGTCTTCACAGGCAGCAGATACATGTTGATCGATCTATAGAGAAGGGCGTGACTGTAATAAAAAATATTTATCGAGAGAATTGCTCCAACCCCCAAAATGAAATATTTTATTTCCCATCGGTCCTTTCCGCTCGAACTTCTCAATGTTGCTTCGAGATTTATGATTGAAAGTATTGAATAAAAGAGGATTGCAAGGTTGAAAATATAACCGGTGTTATCAAGGAAAAGAACTTTTTCAGTCGCAAAGTCGGGTGAGTAGAAAAAATCCTCAATGGGAACGAAAAAGAAAAAAGTGAATATGAATGGAGAAAGATATATAAAGAGTCGTGAGAATCTGGTTATTCCTTTCCAGTAATCTGTTCTGGCAAAGCTGAGGCTGAAAAGGAGCCATGCTATAGCCATGAAGGCTTCGCTTATGGAAACAGCGCTTTTCCATTCCATGATATATTCCGGCCTGATGGTGCTCATAGAGTCGCCGAATATGACAGCTGCTGTTGATATCAGGCCGACGGCGCATACGATATTGGCAAAGCGGTTATATTTTTGAAATATGACAGCAAGGGAGACAAAGGTTGCGAGAGAAACTGTAATAATTGAAATTATAAGCATATTTTACCCATGGTCTATAAAACCCCCGTCGTCGTGACCTGCTATGGATACTTCTTAACTGAGAAGGATGGATAGCAAGTCGTTATACGTCAGCGGTGATTCATAACATATTTTAACGACTATCCCACAGATAACCTTAAGTCTGATTGCGCATATAATCATGAGGGGTCACGGATCATCTCTTGAGATCTTTCATGTTGTTGCCGACTGAGGCTTCTTTGTCAATATCTCTTTATCTGCAAGGGGAATAAAAAGACTCTAAAGAACTTGATGGAATGTTCCGAATAAGAAACTGCCATGAATGATACATCGAAAAGCAATTTCCTGAAAAAGACAGAGATATTTTCTTCTTTGAGTGAAAAGGAGATGGATGAAATCATCAACAAGATGGTTGTAAAGCAGTTCAAAAAGAATGAATCAATTCTTTACGAAGAAGATACAAATGAGTTTATGTACATAATTTTTCTGGGAAAAGTGAAGGTCGTACGGACAACGGAAGACGGAAAAGAAATAATTCTTGCCATGCATAAGTCGGGAAGTTTTTTTGGTGAGATGGCCATGATAGACGGGAAGACCATGCCGGCCTCAGTAATAGCCACCGATGATTCGCTCATTGCACTGATTGCCAAGAAGGATTTCTTCTCCATAATTTTCCAGGAGAATAAAGTGACAAGAAATTTGCTGGAAATATTATGCGGCAGGCTTCGCCGGTGCTGGGATACTATACAGTTGTTGAATTTCAACAATGCATCCCACAGAACAAAAATGCTTTTTTTAATGATGTGTGAGGAATACGGTAAAAAAACACCTGAGGGAACGATACTGAATGTTAAGCTTACTCACCAGGATATATCCGACATGACAGGGCTTACCCGTGAGACTGTTACGAGGGTACTTGACAAACTCCAGAAGAACAAGGAAATCGTAATCCTGAAAAACAAAGCTATCTGCCTGACGCCGGCATTTGTGAAGGATGATTTTAAGATTCCCAATTACGCGTGAGAGTATAAGGAACTGTTTCTCAGAATTATAGTGTTTAGTTATTTGTTTTTCATTCTTCGGTAAAAAGCCACTCCCATCAATCCTAAGCCAAGGACCAGAAGAATTCCGGGTTCCGGGAGGGGAACAGCACTTCCGCTTGCATGTACAGTGCCTTTCAGAGACATGAACGCTGAGAATGTTAGTATGCACTGCAGGAATTTTTCTTTTTTATTGTTCATATTATTATTCATGTATTTCTGTAAGTTACGGTAGAAAAAGCAATTATCATGCCATATTTTAAAAAAAACTATAACATGCTGAAATAATGAAGTAATAATCGATTTTTTAATATGCACCCACCTGAAACTGGCGCTCCCCATGTAAAAGAAACCGGCATTTCTTGCCCCCCTTATTAGAGGCGCTTCGATTTTTTGGAATGCAGGAAAGTTTAAGTGATTGATTTTGAAACGTTAAATATGCAGTTGATGCTGGAGTACTGAAATGTAAATCCCACCTTACACACTCATTCATTTTATACACATATATATTTATTATTTGACTAGCATTTGAATATGTGATATAAAAATTATCAAGTAAAAAAAATCCTTCCTTGAGACTTGCTATGAGGGAGGAGAGCGTTCAATAGAAATTTCTATTTACTATTCCATATTTGAGGAAGATGAGAAGAAATATATAGTTTATTCTTGAGAAAATGAGCATACTTAATTAGCATGCTGATTCATATTGGATATGCATTCTGTTGTTTTGTGCGGCCCTGACTGCCTCAGGACTTTTTTGATCTGAAGACCGGGCTGAACAAACGGTGAGCATGATGGAGGGGCGATGAATGGCTGCTATATGTTCATAAAAAGGAAAAACAAGGCGATTATGTAGATAATTGACTGTGAATGAACTACATACTTTCCTTTCAGAACACGTTTTTTATATAGCAGGGGCATTCTTCATCATCAATGGTTAAATATGTATAAAAAATTTACACATAAATTAACAAATAAATTCTCAATAATTAGTATACTTATGACAATGTAATGATATTTTTCTTGACAATTACTGTAAGAAATGATTTAATAAGTTTACACAATCTACTTTAAGCGAACAGCTAATCAATTTACACATTTTTTGTTTGTCTCAATTTTTTTGCAAATTTTGAGATTCAGGAGGGTATATGAAGAAATATTTATCAATTATTGGAGCACTTTTACTTTTTATTGTCGGGGGTGCCGGCGCCCAGATAGAAAGCATGGACTGGGGATTTAATATTGACGGGACAACCTATTGTTATGATGGGCTTGATTGTACTTTCGATATTGTTGGATTCAGTGGAGGTTTGACGGGAGTCGCTGATTTGCCTTCCACTATTGACACATCGGCGATTGATTTAATTGATTCAGACCAACTGATTCATACAGGTCTTGGAACGAGTCAAATAACAATTGATACGCCCGGGGCACACTTTGTCCTTGTCTACTTGGATCTTGACCTTGGCAACAATGCTTATGATGAAAACGGGCTTGATGTTAACAGTCCTTTATTCGGGCAATCCTGGGAAATTGATGAGCCGGGAGACGGATTTTCAGGAAACGGAACACTTGGAACTACCTATTTTGGAGACCTGCTTCAATTCGGTTTTGTCATTGACGGAGTACTGGATAACAAGGTGTTTTACGATGCTGTCGAGCAAGATGGGACCGGGCAGTCTCTCGGTCATGACGGTGACGCGGCCATGGCTATGGGATGGGACTTTGAACTGGCAGCGGGGGAAAGGGCGGTTATCAATTTTACTGTGAGCACAAAACCGACATCAACCCCGGCATTTCACCTGAAACAGTCTGACGCAGACGGTACGAACAATGTTTATTTATACAGTACGATCGATATATCAGACAGTCAGGCGCCCGTTGATAATGATGATGATGGTTTCCCTGCAGATGCAGACTGTAATGACAATGATGCAGCTATAAACCCCGGGGTAGCAGAGCAGTGTGACGGGATAGATAATGACTGCGACGGCGACATCGATGAGGGGTTTGATGCCGATGGAGATAGCTATACAACATGTGGTGGTGACTGTGATGACGGAGATGATACAGTCAAACCCGATTCAGATGAAGTCTGTGACGGCGCAGATAATAATTGCGATGGTACTATTGATGAAGGATATGATACCGACGGAGACGGATACACAACATGCAACGGGGACTGTAACGATAATGCCCCGGACATCAATCCGGGAGTGGTTGTAGGGGTCTATGGTTCCGCAATGTGCTCTGATACTATTGACAACAACTGCGACGGACTGATTGATAGCAGCAAT